>JAEYXX010000001.1 GCA_023431055.1 Pseudomonadota bacterium | reverse complement strand
GCCAGCTCGGCACCTTCGCGGTGCATGGCGGCGGCGATACCCGAGGCGATGGACAGTTTGCTGGCAACGCCAACGATGAGTACGCGCTTACCGGTTAGAAAACCCATTGTGCTATTCCTCTTCCTGTTTCAAGGATCAGTGAGCCGTTGCCGGGGCCAGAAAAGCGGCTTCCAGCAACTGCTGCGTATAAGGGTGTTGCGGTGCGCTGAAGATCGACTCGGCAGACCCCTGTTCGACCACCTGGCCCTGCTTGACCACCATCAATTGGTGGCTCAGCGCTCTGACTACCGCCAGGTCATGGCTGATAAACAGATAGGTCAGGTTGTACTTGGCCTGCAAGCCGCGCAACAACTCCACCACCTGACGCTGCACCGTGCGGTCGAGCGCCGAAGTGGGCTCGTCCAGCAGAATCAGCGCCGGTTTCAACACCAGTGCCCGGGCAATGGCAATCCGCTGCCGTTGCCCGCCAGAAAACTCGTGGGGGTAGCGATGCCGCGTCTGCGGATCCAGGCCTACCTCCAAAAGCGCGTCGATGATCGCCTGTTCCTGCTCCGCCTCGTTGCCCATGCGGTGAATGCGCAGACCTTCACCGACGATCTGGCTCACCGACATGCGCGGGCTCAGGCTGCCGAAGGGGTCCTGAAACACCACCTGCATTTGCCTGCGCAGCGGGCGTACTTCCTGCTGGCTCAGGCCCTGCAGCTGCTGGCCCTGGAAGCGGATATCACCGCGGCTGGCGAGCAGTCGCAGAATGGCCATGCCCAGGGTGGACTTGCCGGAACCACTTTCGCCGACGATGCCCAGGGTCTGGCCCTGAGGCAGGCTGAAGTTGATGCCGTCCACCGCTTTGACATGATCCACCGTCCGGCGCAGCAGGCCCTTCTTGATCGGGAACCACACGCGCAGGTCGTCCACTTCCAGCAATGGCTGGCCTGCGGGGTTGGCCGCAGGTTCGCCACTGGGCTCGGCGCCGAGCAGTTCCTGGGTATAGGGATGCTGCGGCGACCGGAACAATTGTTCACACGACGCCTGTTCGACGATGCGACCGCGCTGCATGACACATACGCGATGGGCAATTCTGCGAACCAGGTTGAGATCATGGCTGATCAGCAGCAGTGACATGCCCAGACGCGCCTGTAGATCCTTGAGCAATTCGAGGATTTTCAGCTGTACGGTGACATCCAGCGCGGTGGTCGGCTCGTCGGCGATCAACAGCTGTGGCTCGTTGGCCAGGGCCATGGCGATCATCACCCGCTGCCGTTGGCCGCCGGAAAGTTCGTGTGGGTAGGCTTTCAGACGCTTCTTCGGCTCCGGAATGCCGACCAGCTCCAGCAACTCCAGAGTACGTGCGCTGGCGGCCTTGCCGCGCAGGCCCTTGTGCAGGGCGAGGACCTCGTTGATCTGCTTTTCGATGGTGTGCAGCGGGTTGAGCGAGGTCATCGGCTCCTGGAAGACCATGGCGATGCGGTTGCCACGGATGCCACGCAGACGGCCCTCGCCGAGCTTGAGTAGGTCTTCACCGGCGTACTCGATGCTGCCATGTGGATGACGTGCAAGCGGGTAGGGCAGAAGACGCAGGATCGAGTGCGCGGTGACCGATTTGCCTGAGCCGCTTTCGCCGACCAGGGCCAGGGTTTCGCCGCGGCGGATGTCGAAGCTGACGCCCTCGACTACGCGCTGGCAATTGTCGCCCGTGACGAACTCGACGGCCAGGTCGCGAACTTGCAGCAGGGTTTCGTTCTGGCTCATGTCATTTCCTCGGGTCGAAGGCATCGCGGGCGGCTTCGCCGATGAACACCAGCAGGCTCAGCATGATCGCCAGTACGGCGAAGGCGCTGATACCCAGCCAGGGCGCCTGCAGGTTGCTCTTGCCCTGGGCGACCAGTTCGCCGAGCGATGGCGCGCCGGGCGGCAGGCCGAAACCGAGGAAATCCAGTGCAGTCAGGGTACCGATGGCGCCGGTGAGGATGAAGGGCATGAAGGTCATGGTCGAGACCATGGCATTGGGCAGGATATGGCGGAACATGATCGCGCCGTTGCCCATGCCCAGCGCCCGTGCCGCACGCACGTATTCGAGGTTGCGGCCGCGGAGGAATTCGGCCCGCACCACGTCCACCAGGCTCATCCAGGAGAACAGCAGCATGATGCCCAGCAACCACCAGAAGTTCGGCTGGACGAAACTGGCGAGGATGATCAGCAGGTAGAGCACCGGCAGGCCCGACCAGATTTCCAGAAAGCGCTGGCCGAGCAGGTCGACCCAGCCACCATAGAAGCCTTGTAATGCGCCGGCGATCACGCCGATTACCGAGCTGGCCAGGGTCAGGGTCAGGGCGAACAGCACCGAGATGCGAAAGCCATAAATGACCCGTGCCAGCACGTCGCGGCCCTGATCGTCGGTGCCCAGCCAGTTCTGCGCCGAGGGCGGCGCCGGAGCGGGCACTTCCAGGTCGTAGTTGATGCTCGAATAGCTGAAGGGAATCGGCGGCCAGATCATCCAGCCATCCTTTTCCGCGATCAGGTCCTGGATATAGGGGCTCTTGTAGTTGGCTTGCAGCGGGAATTCACCGCCGAACACCGTTTCCGGGTAGCGCTTGAGCACCGGGAAGTACCACTGCCCGTCGTAACGCACGGCCAGCGGTTTGTCGTTGGCGATCAGTTCGGCGCCGAGGCTCAGGCCGAACAGGATGAGAAACAGCCACAGCGACCACCAGCCGCGCTTGTGCGCCTTGAAACGATCGAAGCGGCGCTGGTTGAGAGGAGAGAGTTTCATGCTCAACCCTCCCGGCTTTCGAAGTCGATGCGCGGATCGACCAGGGTATAGGTGATGTCACCGATCAATTTCACGACCAGTCCCAGCAAGGTGAAGATGAAGAGGGTGCCGAACACCACCGGATAGTCACGGTTGATCGCCGCCTCGAAGCTCATCAGGCCCAGGCCGTCGAGGGAGAAAATCACTTCGATCAGCAGGGAGCCGGTGAAGAAGATGCCGATGAAGGCGGCCGGGAAGCCGGCGATGATCAGCAGCATGGCGTTGCGAAACACATGGCCGTAGAGCACGCGATGGTTGGTCAGGCCCTTGGCCCGTGCGGTGGTCACGTACTGCTTGTTGATCTCGTCGAGAAAACTGTTCTTGGTCAGTAGGGTCAGGGTGGCGAAGTTGCCGATGACCAGCGCCGTGACCGGCAGCACCAGGTGCCAGAGGTAGTCGAGAATCTTGCCGCCGAGGCTGAGCTCCTCGAAGTTGTTCGAGGTCAGGCCACGCAGGGGGAACCAGTCCCAGTAGCTGCCGCCGGCGAACAGCACGATCAGCAGGATGGCGAACAGGAAGGCCGGGATGGCGTAGCCGATGATGATCGCCGAACTGGTCCAGACGTCGAAGGCGCTGCCGTGGCGCGTGGCCTTGGCGATGCCCAGCGGGATGGAGACCAGATACATGATCAGGGTGCTCCACAGGCCAAGCGAGATCGACACCGGCATCTTCTCGATGATCAGGTCGATGACCTGGGCATCGCGAAAGAAGCTGGAGCCGAAATCCAGCTGCGCATAACTCTTGAGCATGATCCAGAAGCGTTCCGGCGCCGACTTGTCGAAGCCGTACATCTTCTCGATCTCGGCGATCAGTTGTGGGTCGAGGCCCTGGGCGCCGCGATAGTTGGAGCCGGCCACCGACACTTCGGCACCGCCGCCACCGATGCGCCCCGTGGCGCCGCCGGCGGCTGCATCGAAACCTTCCAGCTTGGCGATCATCTGTTCGACCGGGCCGCCGGGCGCGGCCTGGATGATGATGAAGTTGATGACCAGAATGCCGAACAGGGTCGGGATGATCAGCAGCAGGCGGCGAAAGATATAGGCCAGCATGTTATGGCTTCGCCTCTTCGGTCGCTTGCTCTGCGGCTTGCTGCTGAGCGTCGTTCGGCTGCTCCAGGCCTGGGCGCACCCACCAGGTGTGCAGGCCGATATCGTAGAGTGGCGTCACCTTCGGGTGCTCGAAACGGTTCCAGTAGGCGACACGCCAGGTCTTGATGTGCCAGTTGGGGATCACGTAATAGCCCCACAGCAGCACGCGATCGAGGGCGCGGGTATGGGCGATCAGGTTCTGCCGCGAGTCGGCGTTGATCAGCCCTTCGACGATCTGGTCGATGGCCGGATCCTTGAGCCCGATGAAATTGCGGCTACCAGGATTGTCGGCGCTGGAGGAATGCCAGTACTCGCGCTGTTCGTTGCCAGGCGAGTTGGACTGGCCGAAGCCGCCGACGATCATGTCGAAATCACGCGAACGCAGGCGGTTGATGTACTGCGAAACGTCGACGCGGCGAATCACCATTTCGATGCCGAGGTCGGCCAGATTGCGCTTGAAGGGCAGCAGAACGCGCTCGAACTCGGTCTGCGCCAGAAGGAATTCGAAGCTCACCGGCTGGCCATTGGCGTCGAGCATGCGATCACCCTCGATGCGCCAGCCGGCCTGTTGAAGCAGCTGATAGGCGCGGCGCTGCTGCTCGCGGATGATGCCACTGCCATCGGTGACCGGTACGTGAAATTCTTCGCTGAACACCTCGGCCGGAATCTTGCCGCGCAGCGGCTCGAGAATCGCCAGCTCATCTTCGCCGGGCAGCCCGCGTGAGCCCAGCTCGGAGTTGTCGAAGTAGCTGCGGGTGCGGAAGTAGGCACCGTTGAACAGGCGCTTGTTGGCCCATTCGAAGTCGTACAGCAGGCCCAGCGCTTCGCGTACGCGGCGATCCTGGAACTGCGGACGGCGGGTGTTGAAGATGAAACCCTGCATGCCGGTCGGGTTGCGGTTCTGGATCTCTTCCTTGATCAGCTGGCCGTTGGCCACTGCCGGGGTGTTGTAGGCGGTGGCCCAGTTCTTCGCGCTGGTTTCCAGCCAGTAGTCGAACTGGCCGGCCTTGAGCGCTTCCAGGGCTACGGTGTTGTCGCGGTAGTAGTCGATCTGGATGGTGTCGAAGTTGTAGAAACCGCGGCTCACCGGCAGGTCCTTGGCCCACCAGTCCTTGACGCGCTCGTAGCGGATGCTGCGCCCGGCCTGGACCCGGCCGACCCTGTACGGGCCGCTGCCCAGCGGGGCTTCGAGATTGCCCTTGGTGAAGTCGCGCTCGGCCCACCAGTGCTTGGGCAACACCGGCAACTGGCCGACGATCAGCGGCAGCTCGCGGTTGCCGGCATGCTTGAACACGAAGCGCACGCTGTGCGGCGATTCCACCTCCACCTGCTCGACGTCGGCGTAATAGCCGCGATACATCGGCGCGCCTTTCTCCATCAGCGTATCGAAGGTGAACTTGACGTCTTCGGCGGTGATCGGCGTGCCGTCATGGAAGCGTGCTTCCTTGCGCAGCAGGAAACGCACCCAGGCGTTGTCGGGCGCCTTCTCGATCTTCTCGGCGACCAGGCCGTAGGCAGTGAAGGGTTCGTCCATGCTCTGCACGGTCAGGGTGTCGTAGATCAGGCCGATATCGTCGGCAGCCACGCCCTTGCTGATGAACGGGTTGAGGCTGTCGAAGCCACCGAAGCCGGCTTCCCGGAAGGTGCCGCCCTTGGGGGCGTCGGGGTTGGTGTATTCGAAGTGAGTGAAGTCGGCGGGATACTTGGGCGGCTCATCGTAGAGCGTAGCGGCATGCTTGGGGGCGGCGAGGGCGATGCCGGCCAGGCCGAGCAGGATGAGGCTGCTACCGTGAAGCAGGAAACTGCGCAGCGGGTGGGTCATCGAGCGTTCTCCGTGGGCTTCAGCCACCAGGTGCGCAGGCCCAGGGTGTAGGGCGGCGTGGTGACGAAGGCGAACCGGTTGCGGTACGCCAGGCGGTGATAATTGATGTACCAGTTGGGGATGCTGTAGTGCTGCCAGAGCAGAACCCGATCCAGGGCGCGGGTGGCGGCGATCTGTTCGTCGCGGGTCTGCGCCGAAAGCAGCTTGTCGATCATCTCGTCGACCACCGGGTCGTTGACGCCTGCATAGTTCTTGCCGCCCTTGACGTTTACCTGGCTGGAGTGGAAATACAACGATTGCTCCAGGCCCGGGCTGAGGGTTTGCGGCAGGGTCAGCAGAATCATGTCGTAGTCGAACTGATCGAGGCGTTGCTTGTATTGCGCGCGGTCCACGGTGCGCAGGTTGGCGCTGATGCCGAGACTGGCGAGGTTGGCGACGTAAGGCTGGAGAATGCGCTCCAGGCTGGGGTTGACCAGCATGATCTCGAACGCCAGGCGCTGACCGCGTGCGTTGCGCAGTTCCTGGCCGGTGGTCTTCCAGCCGGCGTCGGCCAATAGACCGAGGGCGCGACGCAAGGTTTCCCGGGGGATGCCGCGGCCATCGGTTACCGGTTGTGTCGGCGCCTCGGTGAACAGGCGGGCCGGCAGCTTGTCGCGGTGCGGTGAAAGCAGCAGCCATTCGGCGCCTTCGGGCTTGCCGGTGGCCGAGAATTCGCTGTTGGGGTAGTAGCTGGCGGCGCGCACGTAGGCGTTGTTGAACAACGTACGGTTGGTCCACTCGAAATCGAACATTAGCCCCAGCGCTTCGCGCACGCGGCGGTCGCTGAACAGGGCGCGGCGGGTGTTCATGAACAGCGCCTGGGTCTGCGTCGGGATCTGGTGGGGTATCTCGGCGCGGACCACATCGCCGCGGGTCACGGCCGGAAAGCGATAGCCATTGCTCCAGTTCTTCGCCTGGTTCTCGATGTAGAAGTCGAATTCACCGGCCTTGAAGGCCTCGAAGGCGACATGGTTGTCGCGGTAGAACTCCACTTCGACGCGGTCGAAGTTGTACTTGCCGCGATTGACCGGCAGGTCCTTGCCCCACCAGTCCTTGACCCGCTCGAACACCAGGCGTCGGCCTGGCACCACCTGAACGATGCGATAGGGACCACTGCCCAGCGGCGCCTCGAAGGTGGTGCTCTTGAAGTCGCGGTCTTTCCAGTAGTGCTGCGGCAGCACCGGCAGTTCGCCCAGGCGCAGGATCAGCAGAGGATTGCCGGCGCGCTTGAAAACGAAACGGATACGGTGACGACCGAGGATGTCGACGCGCTTCACTTCCTGCAGATTGGTGCGGTACTGCGGATGGCCATCATTGCGCAGCAGGCGATAGGAGAAGGCCACGTCGTAGGCGGTGATCGGTTTGCCATCGTGAAAGCGCGCTTCCGGGCGCAGGTTGAACACCACCCAGCTGCGATCCTCGCTGTACTCGACGCTCCTGGCGATCAGGCCATAGCTGGAGGCGGGTTCGTCGCCTGACGGGTCGTAGGCACCGGTGCCGACCATCAGGGGCTCGTTCAGCTCGTTGGCGCCGTATTGCAGAAAGTGCGCGGTCGAGATCGGGCTGCTGCCCTTGAGCGTGTAGGGGTTGAGTGTATCGAAAGTGCCGGACGCCATGATGCGCAACGTGCCGCCTTTGGGCGCGTCGGGGTTGACCCAGTCGAAATGACTGAAGCTGGCAGGGTACTTGAGTGTCCCGAACTGGGCGTAGCCGTGGCTCTCGCTGATAGTCGCAGAGGCGGGAAAGCTCAAGGCCAGGCTGAGGAACAGCAGGAGGAGGGGACGCATCGGGCGTGAGATCCGATCCTTGGCGGCGTTTGGGCTTCTGGGGCCGTACAGTAACAGCTTGTCTGGGCAGGAAAAAGAGCACGGTGGCGGGTGAGCAGTAGCGGCACTTTGGCATACACTTCACAGACACGCCATGAGGGTACGAAATTGTCGGAACGAAGCCATGGTCTGCAGTCATGGATCGATCGCCTGAACCAAGCCGAACTGCCCGCACTGGCTGCCGTGGTGCAGGATCTGCAGCGCCTTGCGCAGCAGGATTCTGCTTCGGTGCAACAACTGGCCGATGTGTTGCTGCGTGATGCAGCGCTGACCAGCAAGGTGCTGCGGGTCGGCAACAGCGTCTACTACAACCCATCTCAGGAAACCATCAAGACCATCTCACGGGCCATCGTGCTGATCGGCTTCGACAATGTGCGTCTGATTGGCCTGTCGGTCAGCCTGATCGACGGACTGCTCACCCGCGCTCCGCGCGAGCAGCTGCAGGAGTTGCTCGCGCGCTCCTTCCACGCCGCCGTGCAGGCGCGCAACATCGCCGGTTACGTGCTCTCCAAGCATGTCGAGGAGGTGTTCATCGCCGCCTTGCTCCATCATCTGGGCGAGCTGGCGTTCTGGGGTTGTGGCGGCGAGCAGGCGGACGAGCTGGCTGCAGCTCTGGCGCAACCCGGAATAGAGGCCGATGAGGCGGTACGCGAGGTCCTCGGCACCAGCTTCCGCCAGCTGACTCAAGGGCTGGTGAAAAGCTGGAACCTCGGTGAGACGGTCAGACTCGCCCATGCCGGCGCCAACCAGCACGACCCGGCGGCATACGCCGTGCAGCTGGGCGTGCGTATCAGCGAGGCCGCGTTGCACGGCTGGGAGTCGCCGGAGATGGAAGCGGTGCTGGCGAAGATGGCGGCATTCGTCGATCTCAGTCCCGAGGACTCGTTGCAGCAGGTACTGGCCAGCGCCGACGAGGCGGTGAAGGTGGCCTCGACCTTCGGTGCCAGCAAGCTGTGCCGGCTGATTCCCAATACCGATCCCGAGCAGATTCGCCTGCAGCAGGAAGAGCGCAAGGCGCGTCTGCTGCAGCCCGATCTGCTGGTGATGCAGCAGGCACTACAGGATCTCGGCCTGATGATCAGTGCGCGGGCCGATGTCGGCCTGGTGCTCGATACGCTGCTCAAGGGCTTGCACCGTGGCGCAGGGCTGGAACGGGTAATGCTCACGGTGCTGGCCGATGGGCAAAGCCGCTTTCGCGCCAAGCGCGTGATCGGCGACAAGAGCGAGCAGTGGTTGCAGGATTTCGTCTTGCCGGCCGAGCAGGCGGAGCAGCCGCACATCTTCAGCTATGCGCTGCGCCATCGTGAAGCGATCTGGATGGGCGTGCCTGCCAGCTACAACCTCGCCGAACTGGTGACCCAGCCGATCCGCCGCACTCTGGGCAATGGCATGTTCTTCATCGCGCCGATCATCGCCGGCACGCGGGAGATCGGCGTGCTGTACGCCGACAGCCGACTGTCCGGGCGGGCACTACGGCATGAGCAGTTCGTCGCCTTTCAACGCTTTACGCAGCTGACGGGGCGCTGCCTGGAGGCCATCAGCAAGCGCTGATCAGGGTAGATAGAGTGTCAGCATTTGCCCGGGGCGCAGCGTGCTACTGCGTGGATTCCAGGCTTGCAGGCGTTTCAGGTCGATCTTGAAGCGCTTGGCAATCACGTACAGCGAGTCGCCGTGCTGCACGCGATAGTAGGTGGCCTTGTCCCGCGAGCTGGTGCTGCTGCGGTTTGTGGCGGCAACCTGAGGGGCGCTGTCAGTGGCTGCCAGCGTCAGTACCTGGCCGACTTTCAGCTGATTGCCTTGCAGCTTGTTCCAGCGTTTCAGGTCATGCACGGCAACCTGGTTGGCGCGTGCGATCTGCCAGAGGTTGTCGCCATTCTTCACGCGGTAGGTGCGGCTGGCAGTGCTCTGCGCGGTGCTGCGCTGTTGATACAGCGGCTCGTTTGGCGCCGTGCCGGGCTTGGCCGGTATGGTCAGCACCTGGCCGATGCTCAGGTTGTTGCTGCTCAGGCGATTGACGTCCTTGAGCATGTTCACCGACAGGTGGTGACGGTTGGCGATGGCGTGCAGGCTGTCGCCGGAACGCACGGTGTAGCTCTGCCAGTCGACCAGTTCCTGGGGTTTCATCAGGGCCAGGTTGGCGCTGAGCAGCTCGGCTTTGTCGGTCGGTACCAGCAGGTGCTGCGGGCCGTCGAGGGTGATGCCGCGCTTGTAGGCGGGGTTGAGCTGCAGCAACTCCTGTTCATCCAGGTCGGCCAGTTTGGCGACGCGGGCCAGATCCATGTGCTGCTTGATCGCGATCTGCTCGAAGTAGGGCTCGTTGGCGATCGGCGAGAGGGTCACGCCGTAGGCTTCCGGCGTCAGGATCACCTGCGACAGTGCCAGCAGCTTGGGCACGTAGTTTTCGGTTTCCTTGGGCAGCGACAGGTTCCAGTAGTCGCTGGGCAGGCCGAGCTTCTCGTTGCGTTCGATGGCGCGGCTGATACGGCCTTCGCCGGCGTTGTAGGCGGCCAGGGCCAGCAGCCAGTCGCCATTGAACATCTCGTGCAGGCGGCTCAGGTAGTTGAGGGCGGCCTGGGTCGAGGCGGTTACATCACGGCGGCCGTCGTACCAGTTGGTCTGGCGCAGGTTGTAGTGACGACCGGTGGAGGGAATGAATTGCCAGAGACCGACGGCGTGTGCGGAAGAATAGGCCTGTGGGTCGTAGGCGCTCTCGATTACCGGCAGCAGGGCCAGCTCCATCGGCATGTCGCGCTCTGCCAGGCGTTCGACGATGTAGTGGATATAAGGAGCGCTGCGCTCGCTGACGGTGTCGACGTGTTTCGGATTGCTGGCGTACCACAGGCGTACGCGTTCGATACGCGGGTTGATGCCGATTTCGTCCTGCAGCTTGAAACCGTCACGCATGCGCTCCCAGATATCGTTGTATTCACGCGGTTTGATCTGGCTGCTGAGCCACTCGGGTTCACGCTCCAGGCCCACGGCGCGGGAGGTGTCGGTCGAGGGCTCCGGGGTGTCGCTGGGCAGGCTCTGACAGCCGGCCAGGACTACGCTGCACATCACCGCGAGCGCTCGAGCGTTTCGCACCAATGCCTTGATATTCAATGGCTTGCGTGATGATAAAGGCATTGGGTGAGGTGGCTGTCCCGGCGAAAAGGTCGGGCGATTCTAGGAACCGAAGCGGGGGTGGTCAAGTTTTCACCAGCCTTTTGTGACCTGCATCCGCATCGGTCGGACTTGGCGCACGTGATGCTCGCGATAGGGTTCTGGCGACCCTTGGGGTGGACTGTTCCGGGGGTTAGAAACTGTCCTTCCAGGCGCGCAGGCTGGCGAATACGGCGCTTGGCTCGCTCGACTGCCGGTCGTCACGTCCTTTGGCTGCAGCGATGATCGAAGGCTCTCCGACACGCAGAAAAGGATTGGTGGCCAGCTCCAGTTCGATGTTCGACGGCAGGCTGATGCGACCCTCGTCGCGCCAGCGGGTCACGTCGGCCAGGCGTTCGCTCAAGCGCGCGTTATGCGGCTCGACGGCGTGGGCGAAGCGCAGATTGCTCAGGGTGTATTCGTGGGTGCAGTACACCAGCGTGCTGGCGGGCAGGGCCGCCAGACGGCTGAGCGATTGATGCATCTGTTGCGGCGTGCCTTCGAACAGGCGGCCACAGCCGCCTGCGAACAGGGTGTCACCACAGAACAGCAGGTTCTGTTCGGCGTGGTAATAGGCGATATGACCGAGGGTATGGCCAGGTACGGACATGATCTCGAAGTGCAGGCCGAGTACCTCGATCTCATCGTTGTCGTTCAGGTCGGTGTCACGGGCCGGGATCTTTTCCGCTGCCGGGCCGGCGACACGTGCGCCGGTGGCGTTCTTCAGCTTTTCGACGCCGCCGACATGATCGAAGTGATGATGGGTGATCAGGATGTCGCTGAGCGTCCAGTCAGGACGAGCCTCCAGCCAGGCCATGACCGGCGCCGCGTCACCGGGGTCGACCACGGCGCAGCGCTTGCTGCGGGCATCCTGCAGCAGCCAGATATAGTTGTCATTGAAGGCGGGCAGCGCGTCGATCTGAATCATTGCGGGTCGCTAAGCTGGTGATAAAGGTGCATCTTAGACAGGACATGCAGAACCTGTCATGCGGAGGCAGCGATGACTGATCAGGCATTCGCCCAGGCCGACCCGGAGTGGCTCAAGCTCATCGGCGAGGCGCGCGACTGGCTTGCCGGGCCACTCGGGCAACTGTTGCTCGAGGAAGAGCGGCGCTTGCTGGAGGAAGAGCTGGCACGCTTTTTCGGCGGTTATCTGGTGAGCTTCGGCCCCGGTGCCGAAGGCCCGCCCAAGGCCGGGCAGATCCAGCACAACGTTCGCCTCGGCGCGCCGATGCCGGGTGTGCAGATCGTCTGTGAGGAACAATCCTGGCCCCTCGGCGAGCACGCTGCCGATGTGGTGGTGCTGCAGCATGGCCTGGATTTCAGCCTGTCGCCCCATGGCCTGCTGCGTGAGGCTGCCCGTAGCGTCAGGCCTGGCGGACATCTGCTGATCCTGGGCATTCATCCCTGGAGCGCCTGGGGCGTGCGGCGACTGTTTGCGCAAGATGGCCTGGCCAGAGCCCGTTGCATCGCGCCGAGTCGTGTGGGTGACTGGCTGAGCTTGCTGGGCTTCGCGTTGGAGAAACGTCGCTTCGGGTGCTATCGTCCGCCGCTCGCTTCGCTGGCCTGGCAAATGCGCCTGCGGCGAATGGAGAGCTGGGGCGATGCCTGGCAGTTGCCGGGTGCCGGCTTCTACCTGTTGGTAGCGCGCAAACTGGTGGTCGGCTTGCGCCCATTGCGGCAATCGCGCCGTGAGCCGATGGGCAAGTTGCTGCCGATGCCGGTGGCCAAGATCAGTCGGCGAGACGTCGACAACTAAAGGCCATGCCCGGGCCCGTCAAATCTGTACAGAGCTTATGAATGTCCGAAACCGATGAAGTGGTGATTTACACCGATGGCGCCTGCAAGGGCAATCCTGGTCCCGGAGGTTGGGGTGCGCTGCTGGTCTATAAAGGCGCAGAAAAGGAATTGTGGGGCGGTGACCCGAATACCACCAACAATCGCATGGAGCTGATGGCGGCGATCGCCGGCCTGATCGCATTGACCCGGCCCTGTTCGGTCAAGCTGGTGACCGACTCGCAGTACGTGATGAAGGGTATTCAGGAATGGCTGCCGAACTGGAAGAAGCGCGGCTGGAAGACGGCTTCGAAAGAGCCGGTGAAAAATGCCGACCTCTGGCAGAAGCTGGACGAGGAAGTGAATCGTCATCAGGTGAGCTGGCAGTGGGTGCGTGGCCATACCGGCCACCCCGGCAACGAACGAGCGGACCAGTTGGCCAATCGTGGGGTCGACGAGGTGCGTTCGGCGCGTTAGCAGGCTGTTGAAAAATTACCTGCGTTGCCATTGCTGCGTTAAAAACAGGCTCAAAATGCTCATTTACAGCTCGTAAACTCCGCTTTTTCGCCTGTTTTCGCCTTGCACTGGCTGCCTCGCCAACGTTTTTCAACGGCGTGCTAGGCCACTTGAGTTAATATGCCGCGCTTGAATGTGCGACAACCCCAATAGTTGAGAGAGGCAAGGCGTGACAACCGAGAATACCGTCAAGCGCTATGTGGTGCTGGATACCGAAACCACGGGTATGCCGGTCACTGACGGGCACCGCATCATCGAGATCGGTTGTGTCGAGTTGTTGGGGCGTCGCCTGACCGGGCGTCATTTCCATGTCTATCTGAACCCGGATCGCGAAATCGACGAAGGCGCCATCGCGGTTCACGGCATCACCAACGAGTTCGTGGCCGACAAGCCGCGCTTCAGAGACGTGGCGGATGAATTCTACGAGTTCATCAAGGGCGCCCAGCTGATCATCCATAACGCGGCGTTCGACGTCGGCTTCATCAACAACGAGTTCGCTTTGCTGGGGCAGAGCGAGCGTGCCGACGTCAGCGATTACTGCTCGGTGCTCGATACCCTGATGATGGCCCGCGAACGCCATCCGGGGCAGCGCAACAGCCTCGATGCGCTGTGCAAGCGTTACGGCGTCGACAACTCCAACCGCGAACTGCACGGCGCCTTGCTCGACTCGGAGATTCTCGCCGACGTTTATCTGGCGATGACCGGCGGGCAGACCAATCTGTCGCTGGCCGGTGACGGCGCCGATGGCGATGGCAGCGGGCGTCAGCAGGCCACGCCGATTCGCCGCCTCGACCCTGCGCGCCCGCGTACTCGCGTAATTCGTGCCAGCGAGGAAGAGCTTGCGGCGCATCTGGCGCGTCTGGCCGTGATCGAGAAGGCCGCTGGCGGCCCCTCGCTGTGGGCTCAGTTGGAAAAAGCGCCGGAATAACCGAACAGCGCAATTGCGACCTTTTGTTATAGCGTGATGCACAGGGGGTTCCGCCGATCAGGGCGAGCCTCTAACCTGAAGTGATGGGCAGGCCAGGCCTGCCAGCCTTCAGGACGTCACAATGTATAAAGATCTCAAATTCCCCGTCCTAATCGTGCACCGTGACATCAAGGCCGACACCGTGGCCGGTGATCGCGTGCGTGCCATCGCCCAGGAACTCACTCAGGACGGTTTCAGTATTCTGCCCACGGCCAGCGCCGCCGAGGGCCGCATCGTCGCCTCCACCCATCATGGTCTGGCCTGCATTCTGGTGGCCGCCGAGGGGGCAGGGGAGAACAGCCGGCTGCTGCAGGACATGGTCGAGCTGATTCGCGTGGCCCGGGTGCGAGCACCGCAATTGCCGATCTTCGCCCTGGGCGAGCAGGTCACCATCGAGAATGCGCCGGCCGAGGCCATGGCCGATCTCAACCACCTGCGCGGCATTCTCTATCTCTACGAAGACACCGTGTCCTTCCTCGCCAGGCAGGTGGCGCGCGCCGCGCACAACTACCTCGACGGTCTGTTACCGCCGTTCTTCAAGGCGCTGGTGCAGCACACCGCGCAGTCCAACTATTCCTGGCACACGCCCGGCCACGGCGGCGGCGTAGCCTATCGCAAGAGCCCGGTGGGCCAGGCCTTCCACCAGTTCTTTGGCGAAAACACCCTGCGTTCGGACCTGTCCGTGTCGGTGCCGGAGCTGGGCTCGCTGCTCGATCACACCGGCCCGCTGGCCGAGGCCGAGGCCCGTGCGGCGCGCAATTTCGGCGCCGACCACACCTTCTTCGTGATCAACGGCACCTCGACGGCGAACAAGATCGTCTGGCATTCCATGGTCGGTCGCGATGATCTGGTGCTGGTGGATCGCAACTGCCACAAGTCGATCCTGCATTCGATCATCATGACCGGCGCGATCCCGCTGTACCTGTGCCCCGAGCGCAACGAGCTGGGCATCATCGGGCCGATTCCGCTGTCGGAGTTCAGCCGCGAATCGATCCAGGCCAAGATCGACGCCAGCCCGCTGGCGCGCGGTCGTGCGCCCAAGGTCAAGCTGGCGGTAGTGACCAACTCCACCTATGACGGGCTCTGCTACAACGCCGAGATGGTCAAGCAGGCCCTTGGTGACTCGGTGGAAGTGCTGCATTTCGACGAGGCCTGGTATGCCTACGCGGCATTCCATGAGTTCTATGCTGGCCGCTACGGTATGGGCACCCAATGCGACGAGCATTCGCCGCTGGTATTCACCACCCACTCCACGCACAAGCTGCTGGCCGCATTCAGCCAGGCTTCGATGATCCACGTGCAGGATGGCGGCCAGCGCCAACTGGATCGCGATCGCTTCAACGAAGCCTTCATGATGCATATCTCCACTTCGCCGCAGTACGGCATCATCGCCTCGCTGGATGTGGCCTCGGCGATGATGGAAGGCCCGGCCGGGCGTTCGCTGATTCAGGAAACCTTCGACGAGGCGCTGAGCTTCCGTCGTGCTCTGGCCAACGTACGGCGCAATCTGAGCGTCGAGGACTGGTGGTTCAGTATCTGGCAGCCGGGTGAGGCCGACGGCGCCGATAGCCTGTCGACCGCCGACTGGGTACTGCAGCCGGACGCCGACTGGCACGGCTTCGGCGAGGTGGCCAGCGATTACGTATTGCTCGATCCGATCAAGGTCACGCTGGTGATGCCGGGCCTGAACGCGGCCGGCAAGCTGGAAGAGCAGGGTATTCCCGCTGCGGTGGTCAGCAAGTTCCTCTGGGAGCGCGGCCTGGTGGTGGAGAAGACCGGCCTGTATTCCTTCCTGGTGTTGTTCTCCATGGGCATCACCAAGGGCAAGTGGAGTACGCTGCTGACCGAACTGCTGGAATTCAAGCGTAGCTACGACGCCAACCTGCCGCTGATCGATGTGCTGCCCTCCATCGCCCACGCGGGCGGTGGGCGCTATCAGGGCATGGGGCTGCGTGACCTGTGCGACGCGCTGCATGGCTGTTATCGCGAAAACGCAACCGCCAAGGCATTGAAGAGCATGTACACGGCGTTGCCCGAACTGGCGATCAAGCCGGCCGATGCCTATGACCGGCTGGTGCGTGGCGAGGTGGAGGCGGTGCCCATCGATCAGCTCCAGGGTCGTATCGCGGCGGTGATGCTGGTGCCTTATCCGCCGGGTATTCCGCTGATCATGCCGGGCGAGCGTTTCACCGCTGCCACGCGCTCGATTCTCGACTACCTGGCGTTCGCCAGAACCTTCGATCAGGCTTTCCCGGGTTTCGACATCGACGTGCACGGCCTGCAAACGGAAGCGGGCGAGTACTGCGTGGACTGCCTGGTCGAATAAATAGTGGGCGAATCTGTCGAGGCGTAAGATCCTCGACAGATCAATCTCTTATCTCTGACATTCAAAGCTGTTGCTAACGTGCCGGGGCGTGCCCTGTGTCACAGTGGCAAGCATCGACTTTTATGGCGCGCTTGTTATAGTTGCCCGGTTATTAATCACAAAATAATTACTGCGCTGCCAAGCAGTGGCTGAGGATGCCTGCCATGTCCGACTACCAAGCCTTCCGCGTCGAGCTGGCGGACAAGATCGCCCACGTGCAGATCAACCGTCCCGACAAGATCAACGCCATGAACGCCGACTTCTGGCGCGAGATCATCGAGATCTTTCAGTGGGTCGACGATACCGATGCGGTGCGCGTGGTGGTGCTCTCCGGTGCGGGCAAGCATTTCTCTTCGGGCATCGACCTGACGCTGCTGGCGTCGGTCGGCGCCCAACTGGGCAAGGACGTCGGCCGCAATGCCACCGCGTTGCGGCGCAAGATTCTCGAGCTGCAAGCCTCCTTCAATGCCGTCGACAACTGCCGCAAGCCGGTGCTGGCGGCTATCCAGGGTTACTGCATCGGCGGTGCGATCGATCTGATCAGCGCCTGCGACATGCGCTATTGCACTGTCGATGCGCAGTTCTCGATCAAGGAAATCGACATGGGCATGGCTGCCGACGTCGGCACCCTGCAGCGCCTGCCACGCATCATCGGTGACGGCATGATGCGCGAGCTGGCCTACACCGGGCGAACTGTCGACGGGCACGAGGCGGCGCGTATCGGCCTGGTCAACCGCACCTACGAAACTCAGGAAGCCTTGCTGGCCGGGGTGATGGAGCTGGCTGCGCAGATCGCCGCCAAGTCGCCGATTGCCGTGCGCGGCACCAAGGAAATGATTCGCTACATGCGCGACCACCGCGTCGACGATGGCCTGGAATACATCGCCACCTGGAATGCTGCCATGCTGCAGTCCGAAGACCTGCGCCTGGCCATGGCGGCGCACATGACCAAGCAGAAGCCGGAGTTCGCCGACTGATGCCGTATTCGCTGATGTTCGTTGCGAGGCCTAGAGCATGGTAAGTGGAGCTACATCGCTGAACCTGGTGCGCGACGAGTTGTTCGTCACCATGGAAGAGGCCGAGCAGAGCCTCGAGCACTTCATTGCCGAGCGGCATAACGGCAGCCTGCTGCAGCAGGCGGTGGAAAGCCTGCATCAGGTGCGCGGCACGCTCAACCTGATCGAGTTGGCCGGCGCCGAGCTGCTGGCGCAGGAAGTACTCGACCAGGCCACCGACATCCCCGCCGGCGCCGGTGAGGAGCGCGATGTCCAGCTGGCTGCGTTGAGCAATGCGCTACATGTGCTGCGTCGCTATCTGGAAAACGTCGACGCCCATCGCCAGGAAATGCCCGAGCTACTGCTGCCGGCGATCAACGATCTGCGTCAGGCCGGCGCGCAACAGCCGTTGCCGGAAAGTTTCTTCTTCAGCGTGCGTCTCGATCATGCCCGGCCGCATAGTGCGACCCAGCCGCTCGATGGCGCTGCCAAGCTGGCCGAAGGCAAACGCCTGCGCCACATGTATCAGGTGGGGTTGCTCGGTTTCATCCGTGAGCAGAATCCGCAGGCCAGCCTCAAACTGATGGTCCGCGCCATGGCGCGTCTGGACAGCCTGTTCGCCAACGAGCCGCGCGGCCGTATGTGCTGGATCGGCGCCGCCGCCATCGAGGCGCAGTGCGATGCTCAGTTGTTGCCGCGCAAGGGGCGCAAGCAACTGTTCTCGCGCCTGGATCGCGAGCTCAAGCTGATGCTGAGCAATCCGCAGTACGAAGCGCCGCGCAGCCTGTTGAAAGAGTTGCTGTACCTGGTCGCACTCGCCGACAGCCATGGCCCGCTGGCCAGCGCCATGCGCGAGGTGTTCGGCCTGACGCCGCTGCCATTCACCGATCATCTGCTGGAAGAGGAATACCAGCGCCTGGCGGGCCCCGGTCAGGCGGTGATGCGCTCGCTGTCCACGGCGATTCGCGAAGAGCTGGCCAGCGTCAAGGACATGCTCGATCTGCTCGAGCGCGGCACCCTGCAGAGCGAAACCCTGGGTACCCTGCATGCGTTGCTGGGCAAGTTGGCCAAGACCCTGGGCATGGTCGGTTTGACTTCTGCCGGCAACTCGCTGAGTGCGCAGCTGCCACAGGTCGCTGCCTGGAGAGAAGATACGCCGCCGGCGCCCGGGCAGCTGCACAAGCTGGCCGATGCGGTGCTCTACGTCGAAGGCATGGTCGCCAGTCTGGAGCGAGGCGAAGGTCGTGACTCGCGGCCGGCAGCGGTCGAGCCTGGTAACGAAGCCGACTCCTTCGCCAACCATCAGCTCAACGAAGCCCGTATCGTCGTGGTCGATGAGGCGCAGGCCGGTCTGGCCCTGGCCAAGCGCGCCATCACGGCTTATCTGGAGTCGGGTGGCGACAAGATGCACCTGTCCAATGTGCCGTTCAGTCTGCAGGCGGTGCGCGGCGGGCTGTGGTTCCTCGAGCAGCCGCGTGCAGCGATGCTGGTCGGGGCCTGCGCCGACTATATCCAGACGCGCATGCTCGAATCCGCGCAAATGCCCTCGGAGCAGATGCTGGAAACCCTGGCCGATGCCCTTAGCAGCCTGGAGTACTACCTGGAAGCGGGCGCGGTGATGCGTCCGGAAACCCGTCCCAGCGTGCTCGATCTGGCTGAAGAGAGCGTCAAGGCGCTGGGTGTGCCGGTGGCGGCCTGATGGTCTGGCGCAACAGCTTTCTCGATCCGCAGCAGCCCGGCGGCTGGGCTGTGCTCTACAGCCAGCAGCACTTTCTTGCCGACAGCAATGGTGTGCTGTTTCCGCGTGATTGGGTCAAGCGCCAGGATCTGCCGATCATTGGCGAGCAGGGCATCGGCCATTTCGGTGAGGATGCCGTTTACCTCCTGCAACTCAAGCCCTCGGCCACGCTGGAGGGCTGCACCTGGCAGAGTCTGCGTCAGTTCATGCTGCAGGGTGAGGCAGAAACTTTCCGCATGCTGGCCTACGCCGCGCAGATCGGTACCTGGTTCGCCGAGCATCGTTTCTGTGGCAGTTGTGGTGCGCCGACGCGTCAGCTTCCCGGTGAGCGGGCGATGCGTTGCGACAGCTGTGAGTCGCAACACTATCCGCGTATTTCGCCGAGCATGATCGTGCTGGTCACGCGCGGGGACGAGATCCTCCTGGCCCGTTCGCCGCGTTTCGTCACCGGCGTTTACAGCACCCTGGCCGGCTTCGTCGAGCCGGGTGAGTCGGTGGAGCATTGCGTAGCACGCGAGGTGCGCGAGGAAGTCGGCCTCGAGGTGAAGAACCTGCAGTACATCGGCAGCCAGGGCTGGCCGTTCCCGCATTCGCTGATGCTTGGCTTCCATGCCGAATATGCCGGTGGCGATATCGTCATGCAGGAAGACGAAATCGAGGATGCGCGCTGGTTTCGCGTCGATGACCTGCCGCCATTGCCGGCGTCGCGCTCCATCGCCCGTCATCTGATCGATCTCTACGTCGCGCGCCGCCTTGGCCTGCCCGAACCCACGTTGCCGGCCTAGAGTTCTTATGTAGGAGCGGCTTCAGCCGCGAACCTCACCGACCATTTCGCGGCTGAAGCCGCTCCTACACAGGGTCCGCATCGTTCGCGGAAGTCAGCCAAACCAGTGCTGCCAGACCAGGCGTGCGGTCAGCGCCAGTACCACGGTGATGAACACCGGGCGAATGAATTTCGAGCCACCCTTGATCGCCGTGCGCGCGCCGAGAAAGGCGCCAACCATCAAGGCGGCGCCCATGCTCAGACCGAGCACCCAGGCCACCTGACCGAAGGCGATGAACACCGCCAGCGCCGCGGCGTTGCTGACGAAGTTCATGGTGCGCGCCACGCCGCTGGCACGAACCAGATCGAGCGGATACATCAGCAGGCTACTGACCGTCCAGAACGCGCCGGTGCCAGGTCCCGCCACGCCATCGTAAAGCCCGAGCCCCAGTCCCTGCGGCCACTGCCGGCCACGGGCGATTGGCAGGTCGTGTTCGGCGGGTGCCTCCGGCATGCGACCGAACAGCAGGTAGATGCCGCAGGCGAAGACGATCACCGGCAGCATCTGGTTGAGCCAGGCGGCCGGCATCCAGTGGGCAATGACGGCACCGAGCAAGGCACCGATCAGCGTCGCCAGCAGCGCGTTGCGCCATTGCCCTGGGTTGAACAGCTTGCGCCGGTAGAAGGTCAGGGCAGCGGTACCCGAGCCGAAGGTGGCGCACAGCTTGTTGGTGCCCAGCACCAGATGCGGTGGCAGGCCGGCAGTGAGCAGGGCAGGGATGGTCAGCAGACCGCCGCCGCCGGCTATGGCATCGATGAAGCCGGCGATAAAGGCGACCAGGGCGAGAATGGCTAGCGTGCCGGGATCGATGGCGAGCTCGAGAGCGAAAGGCATATCAATGTGTCGACTTGTGGGCGAGTGCGCAGCCTGCTGGCTGTTCGTCGTGAAGAGAGCTGCGCATAATGCCGGGATTTCGCCAGAGAAGGAACGCAATCGATGCAATACGACGGGTTGGCCTGGGCCGTGGCGCTGTTGGCCGTGTTGGCGCTGCTGGTGGCATTGCGCATTCTGCTCAATACGGGCTGGTTCCTCGGTTGGTTGCGTGGCACCTGTGGGCTGGCGTTTCTCGCCCTGGCGGGCCTGGTCGGCCTGGTGGCTTACGATCTGTATACCTACGAGCCGCTGCAGGCGGGCAAGCCATTGGTCACGCTGAGTTTCAAGGCCGACGGTCCGCAGCGTTATCAGGTGACGCTGCTCGAAGGCGGGCGCGAGCGCACGGTCACGCTCGAGGGCGATATGTGGCAACTCGACAGTCGCCTGATCCGCTGGAAGGGGCTGGCCGAACTCATCGGTCTCGAACCCGGTTACCGCCTCGAGCGCCTGTCCGGGCGTTTTCTCGCCATCGAACAGCAGGCGCTGGCGCAGCATGGTCGAGTGCAATTGGCCGAAAGCCCCTATGGCGTCGACCTGTGGCGCTGGCTGCGTCTGAGTCAGCGTGATCTGTTGCTGTTCGATCCGCAGGCGCTGCGTGTGACCTACCTGCCGATCGCCGCCGATGCCGTGTACAGCGTTAGCCTGACGCCGACCGGCTTGCTGGCCGAGCCGATGAACGCCGCAGCTGAGGCCGCACTGAAGGATTGGTAGCGTCCGGGCGGGTGGAAGTAGGGTGGGCTTTAGCCCACATTGCAGAGTCATTGGTGGGCTGAAGCCCACCCTACAAAATTGATGAACCTCTCCCGCTTGATGGGGAGCGTGCGTGAAGGTTGGGAGAGGGGAGCGAAGTTGGCGTTCGCCTCGGTGCCGTAGGGTGGGCTTTAGCCCACCGTGACCTTCGTTGGTGAGCTCGACCCTGCAATTGCGCTGCGCTCGGCCTATCTTGCTTACGACAAAGGCACCCTTGGGTGCCTTTGTCGTACATGGAGTCTGGCCTCAGGCGAGGAAGCCACCATCCACGTTCAGTGCCACGCCGGTGGTGTAGCTGGAGGCTTCGCTGGCCAGGTACAGCACCGCGCCGGCCATCTCGCTCGGATCAGCCACGCGCTTGAGCGGGATGCGCTGCAGGGCGTGCTTGAGGATGGCGTCGTTCTTGGTCAGCGCCGAGGCGAACTTGGTGTCGGTCAGGCCCGGCAGCAGGGCGTTACAGCGGATGCCGAACTGCGCGCATTCCTTGGCGAATACCTTGGTCATGCTGATCACGGCGGCCTTGGTCACCGAGTAGATACCCTGGAACTCGCCCGGGGAGACACCATTGATCGAGGCGACGTTGATGATCGAGCCGCCACCGTTTTCCTTCATCAGCTTGCCGCCTTCGATGGACATGAAGTAGTAGCCGCGGATGTTTACGTCCACGGTTTTCTGGAAGGCGCCCAGGTCGGTGTCCAGCACGTTGCAGAATTGCGGGTTGGTCGCGGCGTTGTTGACCAGGATGTCGAGACGACCGAACTGTTTCTTGATCTGCGCGAAGACGTTGGTGATCTGTTCCATTTCGCCGATGTGGCAGGCGATGGCAGTGGCCTTGCCGCCCTCGGCGATGATGGCGTCGGCCAAGGCCTGGCAGCCCTCGAGCTTGCGGCTGGAGACGATCACGTGCGCGCCTTGCTGAGCCAGCAGCTTGGCAATGGCCTCGCCGATGCCGCGGCTGGCGCCGGAGACGAAGGCGATCTTGCCGTCGAGGTCGAACAGTTGGGTCTTGGACATTGTGATTACCCTGGGGTTAGAGAGTGGATTTGCCGATGACCTGCAGGCACATCTGCTCCAGCAACTTGTTCATGTGGATGAACTGCGCGAAGCGCTTGTCCTGGGTCTGGCCGTGATAGAAGCGGTAGTAGATCTGCTGCACGATGCCGGCCAGGCGGAACAGGCCGTAGGTGTAGTAGAAGTCGAAACTCTTGATCTCGATGCCGGCTTTCTCGGCGTAGTAGTCGACGAACTGCTGACGTGTGAGCATGCCCGGCGCGTTGCTCGGCTGGCGGCGCATCAGTTGCACTGGCGCCGGGTCGCTGGCTTCGATCCAGTAGGCCAGGGTGTTGCCCAGGTCCATCAGCGGATCGCCGATGGTGGTCATCTCCCAGTCGAGCACGCCGATGATCTGCATCGGGTTGTTCGGATCGAGGATCACGTTGTCGAAGCGGTAGTCGTTGTGCACGATGCCCGGCTTGTGGTGGTCGGCCGGCATCTTGTCGTTGAGCCAGGCCTTGACCGGTTCCCAGGTCGGTGCGTCCGGGGTCAGCGCCTTCTCGTAGCGGTCGCTCCAGCCCCTGATCTGGCGTTCGACATAGCCCTCGGGTTTGCCCAGATCGCCCAGGCCGCAGGCGTTGTAGTCGACGTTGTGCAGCTCCACCAGCTTGTCAATGAAGCTCTTGCACAGCGCGGTGGTCTGCTCGGCGCTGAAATTCAGCTCGGCCGGCATGTCCGAACGCAGGATGATGCCCTTGACTCGCTCCATGACGTAGAACTCGGCGCCTATCACTGACTCATCGGTGCAGTGCACATAAGCCTTGGGGCAGTAAGGGAAGCCGGCATTGAGCTGGTTGAGGATGCGGTACTCGCGGCCCATGTCATGGGCCGACTTGGCCTTGTGGCCGAATGGCGGGCGACGCAGCACGAATTCCTGCTGCGGGTACTCGATCAGGTAGGTCAGGTTGGAAGCACCACCGGGAAACTGGCTGATCTTCGCTTCGCCGCTCAGGCCCGGGATGTTGGCTTTCAGGTAGGCATCGATGACAGCAGCGTCGAGCTCTTCGCCCGAGCGGATGCGGGTGGATTGGTCAGTGAGCGCCATGCTTATCCCTTCTGCTTATGATGGGTGCCCTAGATAATTGGTTAATCTAATGCTGCACCCAAGCCGTCACAAGCAATACGCGCCGTTATAGGCGGGCGTGTTGCACCTCGATCAAACTGCCTGATCAGTCACCTTCTACCCGCGCCGTGCCGTACGCGAAACGGCAACAGGCCGCAGGAATAGCGGGCAATAAAAAACCGGAGTGCGAGGACTCCGGTTTTCGTGTCTTGCGCTCAGTACACCGATCAGACCGGGAACAGTTCGCCCAGCTTCATCGCTAGCATCATGTCGCCTTCGGCGCGCAGCTTGCCGGCCATGAAGGCCTGCATGCCGTCGGTTTCGCCGCTGACGATGCCTTTGAGGGTTTCGCTGTCCATGATCAGGGTCACGTTGGCGTTCGGGTTATCGCCTTGCTCGAGGGCGCAGGTGCCGTCCTTGACGATCAGCGCGTAGTTCTCGCCATCTTCGATGTTGAACTGGAACACCAGATCCAGGCCTGCAGCGGCGCTGGCGTTGAACTTGGATTGCATGGTTTGGGCGATGTCAGCAACACTCATGGTCTTATCCTTTTTTCGGTTTTTTCGCGCAGCCTCGCGGCCGCAGTGGGCTGGAGCTCATCGATAGGTGATGAGCTCCGGCGCCTTCAGCAGCTGTAAATGCACATGGCTGTTGAAGGAAGCCAGACTCACCTCGCTGCCGCGGAATTTCAGTTGGCTGAGCGAGGTATTGACGATTTGCCAGTTCAGTTCGAAGGCCTTTGCCGAAGGCACGCCGGTGATCAGGCGGAGCAGGGCGGTGATGGTGCCGCCGGAGGTGAACACGGCGATATTCTGTTTGCTGCCTGCCTGCTCGAGGATGCGCCGCAGGCCTCCTTCGACCTGCTCGACGTAGGCCTGCCAGCTTTGCAGGCCGGGCTTGTCATGCTCGCCGGATATCCAGCGATGGATCAGCTTGGCGAACAGGCGCTGGAACTCGGCGCGATTTTGCGCGCCATTGCGCAGGATGTGCAGGGCTTCGGGTTCTTCGGGCAGCAGATCCGGCAGCAGGGTGCGGATTACCGCGTCGGCATCGAATTCGTTGAAGGCTTCGTCGATATCCAGCGCAGGCGCGTTGCTCATGCGTTGCAGCGCTGCATTGGCGGTGTGCTGCTGGCGGCGCAGGCTGCCGCTGACGCAGCGATCGAGGCCGATGCCGAGCTGTTCGAGGTGTTCGCCCAACACTTCGGCCTGGCGCACTCCGACAGGAGACAGGACATCGTAGTCGTCTGCACCGAATGAGGCCTGGCCATGTCGAATCAGATAGATGCTGCCCACGTCCGTATCGATCTCGGCACGTTGAATGTTTCGCGAGGTTATGAGGAAGCTCGGGGGCTGTCAACGAAAAAACATACGCTTGTTTGAATTGCTCGTATGGCCGTTCTACAGCGCCGACGCGCTTGGCCGACGAGGCTCTGCGCCGGTATGCTTGAGCCTTTGAGCGCGCAAGCGCCGCTGTAATGCCCAAGGGGGATCCGTGGAGTTTCTTAGCGAGTACGCCAGCTTTCTGGCGAAAACCCTGACCCTGGTGGTCGCCATCGTCGTGGTGCTGGTGGCTGTTGCAGCCACCCGTGGCCGAGGTCGGCGGGTAAGTGGTCAACTGCAGGTACAGAAGCTCAATGATTTCTACAAGGACCTGCGTGAGCGCCTGGAGCAGAGCGTGCTGTCCAAGGACCAGCTCAAGGCCACGCGCAAGGCAGAAGCCAAAGCGGCCAAGCAGGAGAAGAAAGCTGCGCCCAGCAAGCCGCGCGTGTTCGTGCTGGACTTCGACGGCGACATCAAGGCTTCGGCCACCGACAACCTGCGCCATGAAGTGACCGCGCTGCTGTCCATGGCCAAGGCCGAGGACGAAGTGGTGCTGCGTCTGGAAAGCGGCGGCGGCATGGTGCACAGCTATGGTCTGGCGTCCTCGCAGCTGGTGCGCATCCGCGACGCCGGCATCCCGCTGACCGTATGCGTGGACAAGGTGGCCGCCAGCGGCGGTTACATGATGGCCTGCATCGGCCAGAAGATTCTCAGCGCGCCGTTCGCCATTCTCGGCTCCATCGGCGTGGTGGCGCAGTTGCCGAACGTGCATCGCCTGCTGAAGAAGCACGAAATCGACTTCGAGGTGCTGACAGCCGGTGAATACAAGCGCACCCTGACCGTGTTCGGTGAGAACACCGAAAAGGGCCGAGAGAAATTCCAGGAGGACCTGGAAACCACTCACGAGCTGTTCAAGGGCTTCGTCGCGCGTTATCGCCCGCAGCTGGATATCGACGCCATCGCCACTGGCGAGGTCTGGCTGGGCATGGCCGCGCAGGAGCGGCTGCTGGTGGACGAGCTCAAGACCAGCGACCAGTACCTGGCCGAACGCGCCGCCGAGGCTGAACTGTTCCACCTGCATTTCGCTCAGAAAAAGAGTCTGCAGGAACGCGTCGGGCTGGCCGCGAGCATGGCGCTGGATCGTTTCGTGCTGACCTGGTTGAGCCGGCTCAACCAGCAGCGCTTCTGGTAACGCTTCGTTCAGGATGGGCTGCGCAACCGACTCGCGTCGCGCAGCGAACCACGACAAGAGGAGAGGGTGATGACCGAGTTCAAGGCCTTGCTGGTCAGTGAAGGCACCGACGGCAGCTTCCAGCGTGAAGTCGTCCAGCGCAACGTCGAGCAACTGCCGCAGGGCGAACTGCTGATCCGTGTGCGCTATTCCTCGCTCAACTACAAGGACGCTCTGTCCGCCAGTGGCAATCGTGGAGTGACCAAGGCCTATCCGCATACGCCCGGCATCGATGCCGCCGGTGTGGTCGAGGCTTCCGGCGTGGCCGAATTCGCGGTTGGCGATGAGGTCATCGTCACCGGCTATGACCTGGGTATGAACACGGCCGGCGGCTTCGGCCAGTACATCCGCGTGCCGGCGGCCTGGGCGATCAAGCGTCCGCAGGGTCTGCCGCTGCGCGAGGCGATGATCCTCGGTACTGCCGGCCTGACCGCCGCACTGTGCGTGGACAAGCTGGAGCAGGCAGGTGTCACGCCCGAGGCCGGTACCGTATTGGTCACCGGTGCCACGGGTGGTGTCGGCAGCATTGCGGTCGTACTGCTCAACCAGCTCGGTTATCGTGTGGCCGCAGCCACCGGCAAGGCTGAGCAGGCCGAGTTTCTGCGTGGCCTGGGGGCCGACGAGATCGTAAGCCGTGAAGAGCTGCAGCAGGGCAGCGAGCGTCCGATGCTCAAGGAGCGCTGGGCGGCTGCGGTGGATACGGTGGGCGGCGATATCCTGTTCAACGTGGTCAAGTCGCTGCGCCACAGCGGCAGCGTGGCCTGCTGCGGGCTGACCGCTGGCGTAAGCTTCCAGGCCAGCGTGCTGCCGTTCATCCTGCGTGGGGTCAATCTTCTGGGTGTGGATTCGGTGGAGCTGCCGCTGGTGGTCAAGGCATCGATGTGGGACAAGCTGTCGCTGCAGTGGAAGCTCGATCTCTCCCCGCTGTGTCGGGAGGTCGGGCTGGAGGACCTGCCCGAGGCCATCGAGCGCATTCTGGCTGGCGGCATGGTGGGCCGGATTCTGGTTCGGCTCGATTGAAGCGATAAAGGAGGCCCGTCGATGACGGGCCTCTTGCTTTCAGAGCCGCTAGTCGAAGCGATAGATGTCCATGCCCAGGGCGCCATAGGTGAAGCCGCTGTGCGCGACAGAAAACGCACCGCCAGCACCGCGTGCGAAGAACAGCGGCAGCAGGTGCTCTTCGCTCGGGTGATTGCGCACGGCGTCCGGCGCCAGACGCCGGTACTGATGCAAGGCCTCTTCATCGTCCGCTTCGAGCTTATCCACCACCCAGTCGCGAAACGCCTTGGCCCAAGGGGTTATGACGTCCGGGCCGGCACGCCAGTCCAGTTCACCCAGGTTGTGGGTGATGCTGCCGGAACCGATCAGCAGGATGCCTTGCTCGCGCAGACTGGCCAGCGCGCGGCCCAGGCGGGTCTGCAATTCGGGGCCCTGTTGGCTGGGCAGCGACAACTGCAATACGGGAATCTCGGCCTGCGGATACATCAGCGACAGCGGCACCCAGGCTCCATGATCGAAGGGCCGCTGCGCATCGAGTTCGGCCGGCAGACCTGCATCGCCCAACTGCCGGGCGATATCGGCAGCCAGTTTCGGGGCCCCTGGCGCGGGGTACTGCACGGCGTAGAGGCGTGCGGGAAAGCCACCGAAGTCGTGCCAGGTTTGCGGACGCTCGCCGGCGGTTAGTCGCAGAACCCGACTTTCCCAATGCGCCGATACCACCACAATCGCCTTGGGCCTCGGCAACTCGGCGGCCAGTCTGGCCAGGGCCGGGCCGCTGGCGCCGGGCTCCAGCGCGAGCATGGGCGAGCCGTGGGATATGAACAGTGAGGGCAGCATGGCGATCAACTCCTGAAGTAGGATGACGCCATCTTCGTTGCTGGATCTATCGACATCCAGCATAAATACTTGGCCATTCCTATCGATTTTATGGAGGTTTAGCGATGCATGAGGCGTTCTGGCAGGACAGATGGACGCGCAGCCAAATTGGTTTTCATCAGGAAAAGGTCAACGGCTATCTGCGTCGCCACTGGTCCGCACTCGGGCTGGCGAACGGCTCGGCGGTGCTGGTACCGCTGTGCGGTAAGAGCCTCGATCTGGCCTGGCTGGCGGAGCAGGGGCACAGGGTGATCGGCGTCGAACTGGCCGAGCGCGCCGTTCAGGATTTCTTTACCGAACGTGACGTGCAGCCGCAGGTATCGCAACGCGGTGCATTCAAGGTCTATCAGGCGGGGGAGTTGCAGATTCTTTGTGGCGATTTTTTCGCCCTGAGCCGCGAAGACGTCGCCGACTGCCAGGCCTTCTATGACCGTGCTGCGCTGATCGCCCTGCCGCCGGAAATGCGCGAACGTTATGTCGCGCATCTGCAGGCGATACTGCCGAGCAGCTGCCAGGGGCTGCTGGTGACGCTGGTCTATGACCAGCAGCGCATGGACGGTCCGCCGTTCTCGGTCGAGGACGCCGAAGTGCAGGGGCATTTCTCCGCCGGCTGGATGCTGCGCATGGTCGAGGAAAAGGACGTGCTGGCGGGTAATCCACGTTTCGCCGACAGTGGCCTTGCCGCAGTGGACGAGCGAGTCTTTCATCTGACGCGCCGTTAGCGGTGGCGGCAGACAATGAAAAAGGCGACCCGGAGGTCGCCTTTTTCGTGTGCTGACCTGGATCAGCCCAGGCGGCGCAGCGCCTCGATACGGTCTTCCAGCGGCGGGTGGGTCATCAGCAGGCCGGCCAGGCCGTTCTTCAGGCCGCCGTTGATGCCGAAGGCGGTCAGGCTGTCAGGCATCTGCACTGGTACGCCCTGTTCGGCACGCAGGCGCTGCAGCGCGGCGATCATCGCACCGGTACCCGCCAGGCGCGCACCGGCTTCATCGGCCTTGAACTCACGTTTGCGCGAGAACCACATGACGATGATGCTGGCCAGTATCCCCAGAACAAGCTCGGCGAAGATGGTCGCGATGAAGTAGCCGATGCCGTGACCGTCCTCGTTCTTGAAGATCGCCTTGTCGACGAAGTTGCCGAAGATACGCGCGAAGAACATCACGAAGGTGTTCACCACGCCCTGGATCAGCGCCAGGGTGACCATGTCGCCGTTGGCCACGTGGCCGATCTCGTGGGCCAGTACCGCGCGCACCTCATCCGGCGAGAAGCGCTCGAGCAGGCCCTGGCTGACGGCTACCAGGGCGTCGTTCTTGTTCCAGCCGGTGGCGAAGGCGTTGGACTCGTAGGCCGGGAAGATACCCACTTCCGGCATCTTGATGCCGGCCTCGCGCGACAGTTCCTCGACGGTCTGCAGCAGCCACTGTTCGTGGCGGGTACGTGGTTGGGTGATGATCTGGGTGCCGGTGCTCATCTTCGCCATCCACTTGGACAGGAACAGCGACACCAGCGAGCCGGCGAAACCGAACACGGCGCAGAAGATCAGCAGGCTGCCATGGTTCTGGCCGGTAAACCGATCGACCCCCAGCAGTTTGAGGGTGATGCTGGCGATGATCAGCACCGCCAGGTTGGTGGCCAGGAACAACATAATGCGCATCATGGTGTGAACGGACTCCTCACGGGAAAGACGTACGAGTAATGCCGGCTATATAAGGGCGCCCCCCCGGGGCTTTCAACCATCGACTATTTCAAACTATGTCGTTTGGCTGCGCCGCCTGGCTTTCGAACAGTAGACGGGTCAGGCGGGCAATGCGTTCCCCGTGCTGGCGGGCCAGGGCTTCGCGCAGTTGAAAGGCCAGGGTGGCGTGCACACGACGTACGCTGGGTGGCAATGGTTCGCCATCGGGGAGCACGTGCGGCACACTGCGTGACAGGCGCAGAAAACCCTTTTCGCTGAGCACAGCCTGATCCAGCGCGTCGTAGGCTATGGTCGACTCGAAGCGCAGATAGCCTTCCTCGGCCAGCCACAGCAGGGCGCCCAGGCAGGCCTGGTGGCGCTTGCTCGGCAGGCCGAATTCGTCCGGCTCCTCGCGGCCGATCAGGTCTTCCACGTACAGCGCCATCTTGCGCGGGAAGGCCTGATAGAGCATCAGCAGGCCGCTGGCCGCATCCTTGTAGAAGTCGTCGATCTGCAGGTCCATGTCGGCTTACTGGCTGTAACCCTTGAGGAAGTTGCCGATACGGCCGATGGCCTGCTCCAGGTCGTCGACGCGGGGCAGGGTGACCACGCGGAAGTGATCCGGCCACGGCCAGTTGAAGGCGGTGCCCTGGACGATCAGCAGTTTCTCCGACAGCAGCAGGTCGAGGACGAACTTCTCATCGTTGTGGATCGGGCAGACCTTCGGGTCGATTTTCGGGAAGGCGTACAGCGCGCCCATGGGCTTGACGCAGCTCACCCCGGGGATGTCGTTGAGCAGCTCCCAGGCGCGGTTGCGCTGCTCCAGCAGACGGCCGTTGGGCAGTACCAGGTCGTTGATGCTCTGGTAGCCGCCCAGGGCGGTCTGGATCGCGTGCTGGCTCGGCACGTTGGCGCACAGGCGCATGTTGGCGAGGATATCCAGGCCCTCGATGTAGCTCTGCGCCTTGTGCTTGGGCCCGGAGATGGCCACCCAGCCGGAGCGGAAGCCGGCCACGCGGTAGCTCTTGGACAGGCCGTTGAAGGTCAGGCACAGGACGTCGGGTGCCAGCGAGGCGGTACTGATATGCACGGCGTCGTCGTAGAGGATCTTGTCGTAGATCTCGTCGGAGAAGATCACCAGGTTGTGCTGGCGCGCCAGTTCGACGATGTCCTGCAGGACTTGCCTGGAATACACCGCGCCGGTCGGGTTGTTCGGGTTGATCAGCACCAGCGCCTTGGTGTTCGGCGTGATCTTGGCGCGCATGTCGGCGATATCGGGGAACCAGCCGGCCTGCTCGTCGCACAGATAGTGCACCGGCTTGCCACCGGACAGCGCCACCGCGGCGGTCCACAGCGGATAGTCGGGTGCCGGGATGAGCACTTCGTCACCGTTGTTGAGCAGCGCCTGCATGGCCATGACGATCAGTTCGGAGACGCCATTGCCGAGGTAGATGTCCTCGATGGTGACGCCTTCGACCTGCTTCTGCTGGTAGTACTGCATCACCGCCTTGCGTGCGCTGAACAGACCCTTGGAGTCGCTGTAGCCCTGCGCGGTGGGCAGGTTGCGGATGACGTCCTGGAGGATCTCTTCAGGGGCCTCGAAACCGAACGGCGCCGGATTGCCGATGTTCAACTTGAGGATGCGGTGGCCTTCCTCTTCCAGACGCTTGGCGTGCTTGAGCACCGGCCCGCGAATGTCGTAACAGACGTTGGCGAGCTTGTTCGATTTGCTGACCTGCATGTAAGGAATCCCGAGCTAAGGAAAACCCACTGAAGCACGCTGCAAAATTCTCCCGGCGGGGAATCTTGGCAGCCCGTAACGTGGGTGACAGACTGGGGTCGAATCATACGTGGCGACCTGGGCGCGGCAAAGGTGCCAGCCCTGCTTTTTTCTGGCCTGCCACGCGCCGCACACTCGTGTCACGGCCCGGAAACTTCTCAATCGAGGCTTCCGTGGTCGAATACCTCATGGGAGTGCTGGCGTCACGCGCGAAACCCGTGCTGCCCATTACCGAGGAGGAAACCCGCTCGTGGATAAAGTCGACAAGTCGTTGGACACCTGGCGTGAAGAGCTGACCGACGAGCAGTTCCATGTCTGTCGTCTGGGAGGTACGGAGCGACCATTCACCGGTGTCTACCACGACAGCAAGACCCCAGGCATCTACCACTGCGCCTGTTGTGGCGAGGCCCTGTTCGATTCTGACGCCAAGTACGATTCCGGCAGTGGCTGGCCAAGCTATTTCCAGCCGATCAACGACGAGGTGATCGCCAGCCTCGACGATTATAGCCATGGCATGCATCGCATCGAGGTCAAATGCGCCAAGTGCGATGCCCATCTGGGGCACGTGTTCCCGGATGGGCCGCGGCCGACGGGGCTGCGTTACTGCATCAATTCGCTGTCGCTGAAACTGGTGCCGCGGGATTGATTACAGCGCGCCAGGCACCTTGCGTGCCTGGCGCTTAGGGTTCAACCCTGCTGCTCTAAAGGCTGGCGGCTTTCTTCCAAGGCGTTGCAGGCCTGCTGGATCATGTCTTCGGTGATCGGCACTTCGCGGCCCTGACCATCAATGATAAAACCCACCGGCGCATGCGATTGCTGGGTGGCGGGATGTTGGGCATTGTCTTGCAAGCTCATGGCCTGTCTCCTCATCGGTAGTGCGCGCCAGTCTAGGACATCCAGATGAAGGCGCGGTGACAGCTGGGAACCTGCTCAAAGTCTGCTGCGCGTCGGCCATGCTGCGTTGAAATCGGGCTCATAAAGCTCATTTACTACTAGTAAACTCCGCTTCTTCGCCCAATTTCGCCTTGCCTGGCTCTAGCTCGCGATACTTTAAGCAGATTCCATGGCGGCGGAACTCCGTCACAAAACACTTGGCAAAAGTCGTATTGCAGGCTGCGTGCCAGCCTGTATGGAACGAGGGATAAATGGCGCGTTTTCGTATCGGTCTGATCATCAATCCACTGGCCGGGCTGGGTGGCCCGGCCGCCTTCAAGGGCAGCGACGGCATGGCCAGCCAGGCGCTGGCCATGGGTGTCGAGCCAAAGGCGGCGCAACGTACGCGCACCGCGCTTGAACAGTTGTCGCCCCTCCATGAACGCCTCGAGTTCATCAGCTATTCCGGCGCCATGGGTGGCGATCTATTGGCGCAAATGGGCTTCGAGCATCGCTTGCTGGGTGAATTGGGCGAGGGCACAACCACTGCCGAAGATACTCGCCGTGCGGTGCGGCAACTGCAGGATGCCGGTGTGGCGCTGATTCTGTTCGCTGGCGGTGACGGTACTGCGCGTGACGTCTGTGCGGTGGTGAACGCGTCGCAGCCGGTGCTGGGCATTCCGGCGGGGGTGAAGATCCAGTCCGGCGTCTATGCCATCAGCCCGCGAGCTGCGGGCGAGCTGACTGCGCGACTGGTCGAAGGCGGCCTGGTGCGTCTGGCCAGCGGCGAGGTACGCGATATCGACGAGGCGGCCCTGCGCGAAGGGCGTGTGACCGCTCGCTGGTATGGCGAGTTGTGCGTGCCGCAAGAGGGCGGCTACGTGCAGGCGGTCAAGCAGGGGGGGATGGAGTCCGAAGAGCTGGTGCTGGCCGATCTGGCCGCCTGGCTGGAGAGTGAATGGGAGCCGGGCGTTCGCTACGTGTTCGGTCCGGGTTCGACTCTGCATGGCCTGGGGCAAAATCTTGGGCTGGAAACTACCTTGCTCGGCGTCGATGTGATCGAGGATGGCCGGGTGATTGCCCGCGACGTCAACGAAGCCGAGCTGTTCGCGTTGGTAGAAGGACATGCGACCTACTTGTTGGTGACCGCAATCGGCGGCCAGGGGCATATCATCGGCCGCGGCAATCAGCAGATCAGCCCGCGAGTGCTGCGTGCCGTCGGCCTGGAGCGCCTGCGGGTAGTGGCGACCAAGCGCAAGCTGGCGACGCTGGAAGGGCGGCCGCTGCTGGTGGACAGTGGCGACGTGACGCTGGACGATGCCTTTCCCGATGCCGTGCGGGTCTGGGCAGGTTACAAGGAAGAGTTGCTGTATCCCTTGGCTAGATAGGAGATCGCGATGCGGATGCTGGTTGTACTGCTGGCCTGGGCGCTGGCCCTGGCTGCGCAGGCCATCGAGGCTGACAGGCTGGTGCTGGATGCGCGCAAGCAGGTCGGCGTGACCCTGAGCTATGACCCGGCCTACCGTCAATTGAGCTATCCGGGCGGCGACGTACCCATGGCCACCGGCGTGTGCACCGACGTGGTGATCCGCGCGCTGCGCCAGCAGGGGCTGGATCTGCAGGAGGCGGTGCATCGCGACATGCGCGGCAATTTTGCCCTTTACCCCAGAAACTGGGGCCTGAGCCGGCCGGACAGCAATATCGACCACCGTCGTGTGCCCAATCTGATGACCTGGTTCAAGCGTCAGGGCTGGTCGCTGCCGATCAGTCAGGACCCTGCGGCTTACCAGGCCGGCGATATCGTCACCTGGGATCTGGGGCGCGGCCTGACTCATATCGGCATCGTCAGCGATCGCCGGGCGTCAGATGGTGCGCCGCTGATCCTGCATAACATCGGCCGCGGCACGCAGGAGGAAGACATCCTCTTCGCCTACCGCATCACTGGGCACTATCGCCCGCTCACCCAGCAGGCGAGTGCCAGTCAATGACTGAAGCCAGGTTGCCGCCCGGTCTCGCGGCTGGCGAGCGCGTCGTGCTGTTCGACGGCGTCTGCAAGCTGTGCAACGGCTGGGCGAAGTTTCTTATCCACCATGACCGTACCCGGCAGTTTCGCCTGGCGTCCGTGCAGTCCGCTCAGGGGCAGGCGTTGCTGGCCTGGTATGGGCTGCCGACCGATCGTTTCGACACCATGGCCCTGATCGACGAGGCGGGGCTGCATGTGCGCTCCACGGCGCTGCTGCGCATTCTCTCGCGCTTGCCGCAACCCTGGCGTGCGCTGCGATTACTGCGTCTGCTGCCCCGGCCGCTGCGGGATTGGTGTTATGACCGCATTGCGCTGAATCGCTATCGCCTGTTCGGCCGGCATGCCGTTTGCCTGCTGCCCACGGCCGACCACGCCGAGCGCTTTCTGCATGACTGAACGCCGGCTGGCGCAGATCGCCTGGCTCGCGCGGCTGGCATTGGCTGCGGTATTCGTCTGGCATGGTCTGGCGCCGAAGATTCTCTGGCTGAGCCCTGACGAGGTGGCGATGATCGGTGCGCACGGCTTGCCCGATCACGCGTTGTTCGCACCGGAGCTGATCGCCCGGATCGGAGGCATCGCCGAGGCATCGCCGAGGTATTGCTGGGCATTGCGCTGCTGACCATTCGCCGTCAGCGCTGGCCGTTGCTGGCGGCCGCAGCAGTCTTGCTGGTGCTGCTCCTTGATGTTGCGCTGCTGAGCCCCCACCTGTTGATTCAGGCGTTCAATCCTCTGTCCACCAACCTGGCAGCGCTGGCCCTCTGCGCGGTGGCCTGGCTGGCCGAAGCGCCTGCTACCACCGATTCCTGAGGCTCTTCATGACTTGCCTGCTTTCCTCCCGCCAGCGTGGTGCGATACGCCTGGCCTGGCGCTTTATCGCGCCTTATCGCGGCCGGGTGCTGGGTGCGCTGCTGGCCTTGCTGTTCACGGCGGCGATCACCCTGTCCATGGGGCAGGGCATCAAGCTGCTGGTGGATCAGGGCCTGGCGACGCAATCGCCGGCTGCGCTGCGTCAGTCCCTGCTGCTGTTCTTCGTGCTGGTGCTGGCGCTGGCCTTTGGCACCTACACGCGCTTCTACCTGGTGTCGTGGATCGGCGAGCGGGTGGTGGCCGATATTCGCCGGCGGGTGTTCGATCACCTGATCGAGCTGCATCCCGGCTTCTATGAAAGCAATCGCAGCTCGGAGATCCAGTCACGGTTGACCGCCGATACCACCTTGCTGCAGTCGGTGATCGGCTCGTCGCTGTCGATGGCACTGCGCAACCTGATCATGCTGATCGGCGGCAGCGTGTTGCTGGTGATCACCAACCCCAAGCTCAGCGGTATCGTCCTGCTGGCCTTGCCGCTGGTGGTGGCACCGATCCTGCTGTTCGGCCGTCGCGTGCGGGCGCTGTCGCGGCAGAGTCAGGACCGTGTGGCCGATGTCGGCAGCTACGTCGGCGAGGTGTTGGGGCAGATCAAGACGGTGCAGGCCTACAACCACCAGGACGAGGACAAGCGCCGCTTTGGCGAGTCCGCCGAGGCCGCTTTCGATGTGGCGCGTAAACGCATCGCTCAGCGTTCCTGGCTGATCACCGTAGTCATCGTGCTGGTGCTCGGGGCGGTGGGCGTGATGCTCTGGGTTGGCGGCATGGACGTGATCGCCGGGCGCATTTCCGGCGGTGAGCTGGCGGCCTTCGTGTTCTACAGCCTGATCGTCGGCTCGTCCTTCGGCACCTTGAGCGAGGTGATCGGCGAGCTGCAGCGCGCAGCCGGAGCGGCGGAGCGTATTGGCGAACTGCTGCGCTCCAGCAATGCCATCGTCGCGCCGGAGCAGCCTCAGCATCTGCCGCAGCCGGTGCGTGGGCGTATCGAGTTGCAGGGCGTGCGTTTCGCCTATCCATCGCGGCCCGACAGCTACGCCATCGATGGCATCGACCTGCAGGTGGCGGCCGGTGAAACCCTGGCGCTGGTCGGGCCATCGGGAGCGGGCAAGTCGACGCTGTTCGATCTGCTGCTGCGCTTTTTCGACCCGCAGGCCGGGCGCATCCTCATCGATGGTGTGCCGATCGATCAGCTCGATCCAAGCGAGCTGCGCGCCTGCTTCGCTCTGGTGTCGCAGAGTCCGGCGCTGTTCTTCGGTTCGGTGGAGGACAATATTCGCTATGGCCGACTCGATGCCTCCCGGGCAGAGGTAGAAGCGGCCGCGCGGGCAGCGCATGCCCACGAATTCATCGAGCGTCTGCCGCAGGGGTATCAGACCCATCTGGGGGAGGCCGGGCTGGGGCTGTCGGGTGGGCAGCGTCAGCGTCTGGCGATTGCCCGTGCATTGATGGCCGATGCGCCTATCCTGCTGCTTGACGAGGCCACCAGCGCCCTGGATGCCGAGAGCGAACATCTGATCCAGCAGGCACTGCCGTCGCTGATGGCCGGGCGCACCACCCTGGTGATCGCCCATCGCCTGGCCACGGTGAAACAGGCGGACCGCATCGCCGTGGTCGAACAGGGGCACCTGGCGGCCATTGGCAGTCATGCCGAGCTGATCGAGAGTAGTCCGCTCTATGCGCGCTTGGCGGAGCTGCAGTTCGGCAACTAGCGCTTGGGTCTGATAGTGGCGGCGGCGCCAGCCGAGGCGACGATGATCGCGCCGACGGCCAGCCACTGGCCCCAGAGCAGCTTCTCGCCGAGAAAGGCCAGGCCGCACATGGCCGCGATTGCCGGCTCCAGGCTCATCAATACGCTGAAGGTGCGCGCTGGCAGTCGCGTCAGAGCCACCATCTCCAGGCTGTAGGGCAGGGCTGAGGACAGCACTGCGACGCCTAAGGCAATGGGCAGCAGGTCGAGGCTGAGCAGATCGCTGCCTGCGTGCCAGGCGCCGATGGGCAGCACCAGCAACGCGGCGACCCAGGTGCCTAGCGCGACGGTGTGGCGGCCATGCTGGGCGCCGGCTTTCTGCCCGAAGATGATGTATAGCGCCCAGCAAACGCCTGCGCCAAGGGCCAGGGCCGCGCCGAGTGGATCGATGGCGCTCTGCGTGGCGCCAGTTGGCAGGAGCATCCACAGGCCGATGACGGCCAGGATCACCCAGACGAAATCCAGCAGGCGGCGCGAGGAAAACAGCGCCAGGGCCAGCGGGCCGGTGAATTCCAGTGCTACGGCGATACCCAGCGGGATGCTCTGCAATGACATGTAGAACAGCAGATTCATCCCACCCAGCGCCAGGCCGTAGGCAAGCAATGACTGGCACTTGCGCAGGTCCAACCTGGCGCGCCAGGGCTGCATCACCAGCGACAGAATGATTGCCCCCAGCACCAGGCGCAGGGTGGTGGTGCCTTCGGCGCCGACTATCGGGAAAAGGTTCTTGGCCAGCGACGCGCCGCTCTGGATCGAAACCATCGCCACCACGAGCAGGGCGATGGGGACAAGAAGGGCGGAGCGTGGCATGGGCTGGCGTCCTGAGAGTGGTCAAAGAAAAACCGGCCGCTGGGGCCGGTTCTTAAACGCTATGCGGCTAGCTTATTAGCGGTATTCGCAGAGGTAGGCGGTATCCACGGCCACCTTCAGTTGGAACTTGCTGTTGGCCTCGACGGTGAACTGGCTGCCGGCCTCATAGGTGTTCCAGCTGTCGCTGCCCGGCAGTTTCACGGTCAGGGCGCCGGCAATGACATGCATGACTTCCAGCTGGCTGGTGCCGAATTCGTATTCGCCCGGGGCCATCACGCCGATGGTGGCGGGGCCTTCGGCCATGGCGAAGCCGATGGATTTGACGGTGCCGTCGAAGTACTCGTTGACCTTGAACATCTGCGATTCCTCGGGAAAGGGTTACGAAAGAGGGGCGCCAGTATGCCCAAGCGGCTTTTCTTCGTCATCAGCCTTTGAGCGGTAGCACCAGCGGCAGCAGGCGCGCGGTATTACGGGCGTCCTCGAGGGCTCGGTGCTGTTGCCCCTGAAAGTGCATGCCGGCCAGCTGCAGTGCGCTGTGCAGGCCGACCGGAGGCCGACCGGGCGTTGCAGTTGCCGGGCCTTGGCGAATGCCTGTTTCAGATTCAGATGGGGCACGCCAGCCAGCAGGCTGTGCACCTGATGCCGACGCCATTCCTGCTCCAGCTGGCGGCGGTCATAGTCGCCCCAACTACTCCAGCCGACCAGACGCGGTGCGTGCTGCGTCAGCCAGCGCTCAAACGGGGGCCAGACGTGTGGCATTGGCGCGGCGCTGTCGATATCGGCCTGGTTGATGTGGGTGAACTCGCGGCAGAAGTCTGTCAGGCATGGGCGCCGCTGTGGTTTGACGAAACGCTGGAAGTGATCGCGCTCGTGGCCGTCAGCGCCGACCAGGCTGGCACCGATCTCGATGATTTCCATTTCTTCCATCGGCCAGCCACCTTCGTCGGTCGTGGCTTCCAGGTCGATGACCAACCAATGTCCCATTGGCGCTCCTAATCGTTCGCAAGGCCTCGCTCGGGGCCGATTGGCAGGCAGTATGGAAGGCCTTTCCGGCCAGGGCAAACGTCGTGTTAGGCTCTGCGGCCTATGTCCGCAGGAGGTTGTTATGGCAAAGGTCGCATTTATCGGCTTGGGCGTTATGGGGTATCCGATGGCCGGGCATCTTGCCCGCAAGGGGCATCAGGTGACGGTCTATAACCGTTCGCCGGGCAAGGCCGAGCAGTGGGTGGCGGAATATGCCGGCAACAGCGCGCCGACCCCGCGTGAGGCGGTGGCGGGTGCCGAACTGGTGATGTGTTGCGTCGGCAACGATGACGACCTGCGCAGCGTGATTCTGGGTGAGCAGGGCGCCTTTGCTGGTATGGCGCCAGGTGCCATCCTGGTCGACCACACCACTGCTTCGGCTGACGTGGCGCGTGAGCTTGCGGCTGTCGCGACCGAGCGTGGCCTGGGTTTCCTCGATGCGCCGGTGTCTGGTGGCCAGGCCGGTGCGGTCAATGGCGTGCTGACCGTGATGGTCGGCGGCGAGCAGCAGGCCTACGCAGCGGCAGAGCCGGTGATCCAGTGCTACGCGCGCATGATGCGTCTTATGGGGCCGGCCGGCAGCGGCCAGTTGAGCAAGATGGTCAACCAGATTTGCATCGCCGGCCTGGTGCAGGGGCTGGCCGAGGCGCTGAACTTCGCCCAGTGCGCGGGCCTCGATGGTCATGCGGTGGTCGATGTGATCAGCAAGGGGGCGGCGCAGTCGTGGCAGATGGAGAACCGCTACAAGACCATGCTGGCCGGCGAGTTCGACTTCGGCTTTGCGGTCGACTGGATGCGCAAGGACCTTTCCATCGTGCTCGAGGAGTCGCGTCGCAATGGCGCGCAGCTACCGGTGACAGCGCTGGTCGATCAGTTCTATGCCGACGTTCAGGGCATGGGTGGCGGGCGCTGGGATACTTCGAGCCTGCTGGCGCGTCTGCAGCGTAACCGCTGATCGCAAAAGACCTCGACGGACGGCGCGCGCCTCATTAGGATCGCCGCCGTTCGTTTGTAGTCGAGGTCGTTTCATGGAGTGTCGTGCCGGTTGCGGTGCCTGCTGCATCGCGCCTTCCATCAGCTCGCCGATTCCAGGCATGCCCAATGGCAAGCCGGCTGGCGTGCGCTGCATTCACCTCAATGCCGAATTTCTCTGCGCCATTTTCGGTCGCCCGGAGCGCCCGGCGGTATGCGCCGGGTTCAAGGCCGAGGCTGAGCTATGTGCCGATGACCGTGAAAGCGCCATTCGCCTGCTGGGTTGGCTGGAGCAGGCCACTGCCTGACGATCTGAACCGCTCGCGGCCCGTGCGGGTCGAAACGCAAACAGTCCCACCGGGAGTTGCTCGAAGATGATGCGTTATTCCGTTCTGGCCATGCTGTTGTGCGCGACTGCTGCCCAGGCTGCCGAAAGGCAGTGGCAGCTGGAGCGTGAAGAGGAGGGCGTCAGCGTGTATCTGGCTGACGTACCGGGTTCGAAATACAAGGCTTACCGCGGCGTGGTAACGATCAACGGCGATCTGGCTGCCGTGAAGGCTGCGCAGGAGGATGTCGAGGATTCCTGCGCCTGGATCTTCAGTTGTCAGCAACAGCGCCTGCTGGAAACCAAAGGCGATGTGAGCGAGCTGTACACCCGCTTCGAAATGCCCTGGCCGGTGAAGGCGCGCGATTCGGTGATTCAGGTGACGACGCGTACCGATGCCGATGGCAGTGTCACCCGGTTGCTCAAGGCGGTGCCGGATCGCCTGCCGGAGGAAAAGGATTTCTTGCGCGTGCAGCGCGTCGATGGGCAGTGGCAGCTGAAGCCGCTGGCTGACGGCAAGGTGGAAGTGACTTACGAGGTGCATACCGAGCCGGGCGGCAGCGTGCCGTCGTGGCTGGCCAACAGTTTCGTCGTCGATGCACCGCTGCAGACGCTGCAGGGCTTGCGAGCGAAGGTGGAAGGGCGCTGAGCGAGATACTCGCCAGGCAATAAAAAAGGCTGCCAGATTGGCAGCCTTTTTCGTCTCGCGGTGCTATCAGTCGCGGTTGGTCGGCAGATCGCGCTGCTCGTAACCGGTGTACAGCTGGCGCGGGCGGCCAATCTTGTACGGACCCGAGAGCATTTCCTTCCAGTGCGAGATCCAGCCCACGGTACGTGCCAGGGCGAAGATCACGGTGAACATCGAGGTCGGAATACCGATGGCCTTGAGGATGATGCCCGAGTAGAAGTCGACGTTCGGGTACAGGTTGCGCTCTTTGAAGTAGGGATCGGTCAGGGCGATCTCTTCCAGGCGCATGGCCAGTTCCAGCTGCGGGTCATTGGTGATGCCCAGCTCGCCGAGGACTTCGTCGCAGGTCTGCTTCATCACGGTGGCGCGCGGGTCGCGGTTCTTGTACACGCGGTGACCGAAGCCCATCAGCTTGAACGGGTCGTTCTTGTCCTTGGCCTTGGCGATGAACTTGTCGATGTTCGAAACGTCACCGATCTCGTCGAGCATGGCCAGTACGGCTTCGTTGGCGCCGCCGTGTGCCGGACCCCACAACGCGGCGATGCCGGCAGCGATACAGGCGAACGGGTTGGCGCCCGAGGAGCCAGCCAGGCGTACGGTGGAGGTGGAGGCGTTCTGCTCATGGTCGGCGTGGAGGATGAAGATCTTGTCCATCGCCTTGGCCAGCACCGGGCTGATCGGTTTGATCTCGCACGGGGTGTTGAACATCATGTGCAGGAAGTTTTCCGCGTAATTCAGGTCGTTGCGCGGGTACATCATGGGCTGGCCCATGGAGTACTTGTAGGTCATGGCGGCGATGGTCGGCATCTTGGCCACCAGGCGCATGGCCGATACTTCGCGGTGCTGCGGGTTCTTGATGTCCAGCGAGTCGTGATAGAAGGCGGACAGGGCGCCGACTACGCCGCACATGATGGCCATCGGGTGGGCATCACGGCGGAAGCCGTTGAAGAAGGTCTTCAGCTGCTCATGAACCATAGTGTGGTTCTTGATGGTGCTGACGAACCTGGCCTTTTCTTCCTTGCTCGGCAGTTCGCCATTGAGCAGCAGGTAGCAGGTTTCCAGGTAGTCAGACTGCTCGGCGAGCTGCTCGATGGGGTAGCCGCGGTGCAGCAGGATGCCTTGATCGCCGTCGATATAGGTGATCTTCGACTCGCAAGAGGCGGTCGACATGAAACCAGGATCAAAGGTGAACCGACCCGTGGCGGTCAGGCTCCGCACATCGATTACATCGGGACCAACAGTGCCGGTCAGAACGGGCAGTTCGACGGGGGCATTGCCCTCGATGATCAACTGCGCTTTTTTGTCAGCCATATGTGGCCTCCTAGTTATGCTTGAAATCATCAGACAGCCCCCCACGCAGGGCCCGCACCACTATAGTGGGATAAATCCGAAAGTCAATTTGCGAGAACCCAGGCAGTAGAAGGGTTTGAACGGTGTTTTCAACGAAAAAAGGGCGCTATTTACGCCATTTGTTTAAAGGCTGCAATGCGCTTTTTGGGGGAGGGCATTGCATTGTCATTAGTCTGCTAACTGTCTATACTCTGCGGCCGACCGCCACAGGCTTTAGGGCCGTGTCATGGCGGTTGTCACTCATTGGGTGATGGGTACCTTGCCAGTGCACTTCCCAACAACTTTGCCCTGATCGTTAGGGGCTCTCAGTGTGATAAAAAAGCCGTGAATAGCCAACGACCTGTAAACCTAGACCTTCGGACTATCAAGCTTCCGATCACCGCTTACACGTCCATTCTTCACCGTATCTCCGGTGTCATCCTCTTTGTCGGTATCGCCATTCTGCTGTATGGCCTCGACAAGTCGTTGACCTCCGAGGAGGGCTTCGCCCAGGTGAAAGAATGCCTGACCAGTCCGCTGGCCAAGTTCGTGATCTGGGGTCTGTTGTCCGCTCTGCTGTACCACCTGGTGGCCGGTGTACGCCACTTGATCATGGACATGGGCATCGGTGAGACGCTGGAAGGCGGCAAGCTGGGCTCGCAAATCGTCATCGCCGTTGCGGCGGTCGTGATCGTGCTGCTGGGGGTATGGATATGGTAACTAATGTCACGAACTTCTCGCGTTCGGGCCTCTATGACTGGATGGCGCAACGCGTTTCTGCGGTCGTTCTCGCGGCTTACACGCTGTTTCTGCTGGGCTATGTGATCTGCAATCCGGGTATGGGCTACGCCGAGTGGCATGGTCTGTTCTCGCATACCGCAATGCGCATCTTCAGCCTGTTGGCCCTGGTAGCACTGAGCGTGCACGCCTGGGTCGGCATGTGGACCATCTCCACCGACTACCTGACGCCGATGGCGCTGGGCAAGTGGGCGACTGGTGTGCGTTTCCTGTTCCAGGCCGTGTGCGGCATCGCCATGTTCGCGATGTTCGTCTGGGGCGTGCAGATTCTGTGGGGTTTCTGATTCATGGCTAGCATCCGTACTCTTTCCTATGACGCCATCATCGTAGGTGGCGGCGGCGCCGGCATGCGTGCTGCGCTGCAACTGGCTCAGGGTGGTCACAAGACTGCCGTGGTCACCAAGGTGTTTCCGACTCGTTCGCACACCGTTTCCGCTCAGGGTGGCATCACCTGCGCCATCGCTTCGGCCGACCCGAACGACGATTGGCGCTGGCACATGTACGATACCGTCAAGGGTTCCGACTACATCGGTGACCAGGACGCTATCGAATATATGTGCTCCGTCGGCCCGGAAGCCGTGTTCGAGCTCGAACACATGGGTCTGCCGTTCTCCCGTACCGAGCAGGGCCGCATCTATCAGCGTCCGTTCGGTGGTCAGTCTAAGGGGCCGGACAATCCGACCCAGGCTGCCCGTACCTGCGCCGCTGCCGACCGTACCGGTCACGCGCTGCTGCACACCCTGTATCAGGCCAACCTGAAAGCCGGCACCTCGTTCCTCAACGAGTGGTACGCCGTTGACCTGGTGAAGAACCAGGACGGCGCCATCGTCGGCATCATCGCCATCTGCATCGAGACTGGCGAAACCGTCTACATCCGCTCCAAGGCCGTGGTTCTGGCCACCGGCGGTGCTGGTCGTATCTACGCCTCCACCACCAACGCCCTGATCAACACCGGTGATGGCATCGGTATGGCCCTGCGTGCCGGCGTGCCGGTACAGGACATCGAAATGTGGCAGTTCCACCCGACCGGTATCGCCGGCGCCGGTGTACTGGTCACCGAAGGCTGCCGTGGCGAGGGTGGTTACCTGATCAACGCCCATGGCGAGCGCTTCATGGAGCGTTACGCTCCGAACGCCAAGGACCTGGCCGGCCGCGACGTGGTTGCTCGTTCCATGGTCAAGGAAGTGATCGCCGGCAACGGCTGTGGCCCGAACAAGGACCACGTACTGCTGAAGCTCGACCACCTCGGTGAAGAAGTGCTGCACAGCCGCCTGCCGGGCATCTGCGAACTGTCCAAGACCTTCGCTCACGTCGACCCTGTGGTCGCGCCGGTTCCGGTCATCCCGACCTGCCACTACATGATGGGCGGCGTTGCCACCAACATTCATGGCCAGGCCGTCACCCAGGACGCCAGCGGCAACGACAAGATCATCGAAGGTCTGTTCGCCGTGGGTGAAGTTGCTTGCGTATCGGTGCACGGTGCCAACCGTCTGGGCGGCAACTCGCTGCTGGACCTGGTGGTATTCGGCCGCGCTGCCGGCCTGCACCTGGAAAAAGCGCTCAAGGAAGGTGTCGAGGTGCGTGGCGCCAGCGAGACCGACATCGAGCAGTCGCTGGCCCGTCTGGCTGGCGTCAACGAGCGCAGCACTGGCGAAGAAGTTGCGCCGCTCAAGCGCGAGCTGCAACAGTGCATGCAGAACTACTTCGGTGTATTCCGTACTGGTGAATACATGCAGAAGGGCATCCAACAACTGGCCGACCTGCGTGAGCGCATCGCGAAAGTCAAAATCGCGGACAAGAGCCAGGCGTTCAACACTGCGCGTATCGAAGCGCTGGAACTGCAAAACCTGCTCGAAGTCGCCGAAGCGACCGCGGTCGCGGCCGAGGCTCGTAAAGAGTCCCGTGGCGCCCACGCTCGTGAAGACTTCGAAGAGCGCGATGACCAGAACTGGCTGTGCCACTCCCTGTACTTCCCAGGCGAGAAGCGTGTGGCCAAGCGTGCTGTCAACTTCGCGCCGAAGACCGTTCCGGCATTTGAACCCAAGGTTCGGACTTATTAAGGGTGACTGATATGTTGCAAGTCAGTGTTTATCGCTACAACCCGGAGAAGGACGCCGCTCCGTTCATGCAGGACTTCCAGGTCGACACCGGCGGCAAGGACATCATGGTCCTGGACGTGCTGGCGCTGATCAAGGAGCAGGACGAGGGCTTCTCCTACCGTCGCTCCTGCCGTGAAGGCGTATGCGGTTCCGACGGCATGAACATCAACGGCAAGAACGGCCTGGCCTGCATCACCCCGCTGTCTGCAGCGGGGCTGAAAGGTGGCAAGCTGGTGATTCGTCCGCTGCCGGGGCTGCCGGTCATTCGTGACCTGGTCGTCGACATGAGCATCTTCTACAAGCAGTACGAGAAAGTGCAGCCGTTCCTGCAGAACGATACGCCGGCTCCGGCCATCGAGCGTCTGCAGTCGCCGGAAGAGCGCGAGAAGCTCGACGGTCTGTACGAGTGCATCCTGTGCGCATGCTGCTCGACCAGCTGCCCGTCGTTCTGGTGGAACCCGGACAAGTTCCTCGGTCCCGCTGCGTTGCTGCAGGCCTACCGCTTCCTGGCCGACAGCCGCGACACCAAGACCGCCGAGCGTCTGGCTTCGCTGGATGACCCGTTCAGCGTGTTCCGCTGCCGCGGTATCATGAACTGCGTGAACGTGTGCCCCAAGGGTCTGAACCCGACCAAGGCCATCGGTCACGTGCGTAACATGCTGCTGCAGAGCGGTACCTGATTCGCAAGTTGCTGTACCTGTAACACCTGCATACCGGCTTCGGCCGGTATTGCAGCAAAAGCCAGAGCCGCAGCCCACAAAGCCGCGGCTCATACTCGAAAAATATGACGACCAGCAGGGGCATCCGGGCTGGTACCCGGACTATCTGCGGGAACCCAAGTGGCTTTATCCGAGTCGCAGCATCATGACTTTGATTGGAGCCATGCGGTATTCACGCCGGTGGTGTCCCCTTACCGAGGGTGACCAAGCATGCAAGAAAGCGTGATGCAGCGCATGTGGGACAGTGCCCACCTATCCGGTGGCAACGCTGCCTACGTGGAAGAGCTCTACGAGCTCTACCTGCACGATCCCAACGCTGTGCCAGAAGAGTGGCGCACTTACTTCCAGAAGTTGCCGACTGACGGCAGCGCTGCAACGGACGTATCGCATTCGACCATTCGCGATCATTTCGTCCTGCTCGCCAAGAATTCGCGTCGTGCCCAGCCGGTTTCCGCCGGGGCCGTCAGCAGCGAGCACGAAAAGAAGCAGGTGGAAGTTCTGCGCCTGATCCAGGCTTACCGCATGCGTGGCCATCAGGCCGCCCAGCTCGACCCTCTGGGTCTGTGGGTGCGCACTGCGCCGTCTGACCTGTCGATCAATCACTACGGCCTGACCGACGCGGATCTGGACACCACTTTCCGCACCGGTGAGCTGTACATCGGCAAAGAAGAGGCAACGCTACGCGAAATCCGCGACGCGCTGCAGCAGACATATTGTCGCACCATCGGCGCCGAGTTCACCCATATCGTCGATTCCGGCCAGCGCAACTGGTTCGCCCAGCGTCTGGAAAGTGTGCGCGGTCGTCCGCAGTTTTCCCCCGAGGTGCAGGCCCACGTGCTCGAGCGCGTGACCGCTGCCGAAGGCCTGGAAAAGTACCTGGGCACCAAGTATCCGGGCACCAAGCGCTTCGGCCTGGAAGGCGGCGAAAGCCTGATCCCGCTGCTGGACGAAATCATCCAGCGTTCGGGCTCCTACGGCACCAAGGAAATCGTCATCGGCATGGCCCACCGTGGCCGTCTGAACGTACTGGTCAACACCTTCGGCAAGAACCCGCGCGACCTGTTCGACGAGTTCGAAGGCAAGAAGACCGAGGGTCTGTCCTCCGGTGACGTGAAGTACCACCAGGGCTTCTCCTCCAACGTCATGACCACCGGTGGCGAAGTGCACCTGGCCCTGGCGTTCAACCCCTCCCACCTGGAAATCGTCTCCCCGGTGGTCGAGGGTTCGGTACGCGCCCGCCAGGATCGTCGCAACGACGCCAGCGGCGACAAGGTGCTGCCGATTTCCATCCACGGTGACGCGGCTTTCGCCGGTCAGGGCGTGGTCATGGAAACCTTCCAGATGTCGCAGACTCGCGGCTACAAGACTGGCGGCACCATCCATATCGTGATCAACAACCAGGTTGGCTTCACCACCAGCCGTCCGGAAGATGCGCGTTCCACCGAGTACGCCACCGACGTCGCCAAGATGATCCAGGCGCCGATCTTCCACGTGAATGGCGATGATCCGGAAGCGGTACTGTTCGTCACCCAACTGGCTGTCGACTACCGCATGCAGTACAAGCGTGACGTGGTCATCGACCTGGTCTGCTACCGCCGCCGCGGTCACAACGAGGCCGACGAGCCGAACGGTACCCAGCCGCTGATGTACCAGCAGATCGCCAAGCAGCGCACCACCCGTGAGCTGTATGCCGATGCGCTGATCGCCGCTGGTGTGCAGAGCAGCGATGAGGTTCAGGCCAAGATCGATGACTACCGTACTGCGCTGGATAACGGTCAGCACGTGGTCAAGAGCCTGGTCAAGGAGCCGAACAAGGAGCTGTTCGTCGACTGGCGTCCGTACCTGGGCCACGCCTGGACCGCGCGTCATGACACCCGTTTCGATCTGAAGACCCTGCAGGATCTGTCCGCCAAGCTGCTGGAAATCCCGGAAGGCTTCCTGGTTCAGCGTCAGGTGGCGAAGATCCTCGAAGACCGTCAGAAGATGGGCGCGGGCGGCTTGCCGATCAACTGGGGCTTCGCCGAAACCATGGCCTACGCCACGCTGCTGGTCGAAGGTCACCCGATTCGCATGACCGGTCAGGACATCGGCCGCGGCACCTTCTCGCACCGTCATGCGGTGCTGCACAACCAGAAGGACGCCTCGACCTACGTTCCGCTGAAGAACCTGTACGAAGGTCAGCCGAAGTTCGAGCTGTACGACTCCTACCTCTCCGAGGAAGCCGTACTGGCCTTCGAATACGGCTACGCCACCACCACGCCGAACGCGCTGGTGATCTGGGAAGCTCAGTTCGGCGATTTCGCCAACGGTGCCCAGGTGGTATTCGACCAGTTCATTTCCAGCGGCGAGACCAAGTGGGGCCGCCTCTGCGGTCTGACCGTTCTGCTGCCGCATGGTTATGAAGGGCAGGGGCCTGAGCACAGCTCGGCGCGTCTGGAGCGTTATCTGCAGCTGTGCGCCGAGCACAACATGCAGGTCTGCGTACCGACCACCCCGGCGCAGGTCTACCACATGCTGCGTCGCCAGGTGATCCGTCCGCTGCGCAAGCCGCTGGTGGTCCTGACTCCGAAGTCGCTGCTGCGTCACAAGCTGGCCATCTCGACCCTGGAAGAACTGGCCGAAGGCTCCTTTCAGACCGTGATCGGCGAGATCGATTCGCTGGACCCGAAAAAGGTCGAGCGCATGATCCTGTGCAGCGGCAAGGTCTACTACGACCTGCTGGAGAAGCGTCGTGCCGAGGGTCGCGAGGACATCGCCATCGTGCGTATCGAGCAGCTCTATCCGTTCCCGGAAGACGATCTGGCCGAAGCGCTGGCGCCGTACAAGAACCTCAAGCACATCGTCTGGTGTCAGGAAGAGCCGATGAACCAGGGCGCCTGGTACTGCAGTCAGCACCACATGCGTCGTGTCGCCAGCGCACACAAGAAGTCGTTGTTCTTGGAGTATGCCGGTCGTGATGCGTCGGCAGCGCCGGCTTGCGGTTATGCCTCGATGCACGCCGAGCAGCAGGAAAAACTGCTGCAGGACGCCTTTACTGTTTAACGCCTTCATCCGGTAGGTGGCAGGTGCCACCTACCGGTAAACCGAATTTAAGGAAACACATAAAATGGCTATCGAGATCAAAGCCCCAACCTTCCCGGAATCGGTTGCCGACGGCACCGTGGCCACCTGGCACAAGAAGCCGGGCGAAGCGGTCAAGCGCGATGAGCTGATCGTCGACATCGAAACCGACAAGGTGGTGATCGAAGTCCTGGCCGAGGCCGATGGTGTCCTGGCTGAAATCATCAAGAACGAAGGCGACACCGTTCTCTCCAACGAGCTGCTGGGCAAGCTGACCGAAGGTGGCGCTGCCGCTGCTGCTCCGGCCGCTGCCGCTGCTCCGGCCCAGGCTGCTACTCCAGCTGCCGCTGCTGGCGACGACGCCATCCTCTCGCCGGCCGCGCGCAAGCTGGCCGAAGAGAACGGCATCGACCCGAACAGCATCGCCGGCACTGGTAAAGGTGGCCGCGTGACCAAGGAAGACGTGGTCGCTGCCGTCGAAGCCAAGAAGAACGCTCCTGCCGCTGCTGCCAAGCCGGCCGCTGCTCCGGCTGCTGCCGCCGCTGTCGTCGCCACTGGCGACCGCACCGAGAAGCGTGTGCCGATGACCCGCCTGCGCGCCAAGATCGCCGAGCGTCTGGTCGAGGCTCAGTCCTCCATGGCCATGCTGACCACCTTCAACGAAGTGGACATGACCGAAGTCATGGCTCTGCGTTCGAAGTACAAGGATCTGTTCGAGAAGTCCCACAACGGCGTGCGCCTGGGCTTCATGTCGTTCTTCGTCAAGGCTGCTACCGAGGCGCTGAAGCGCTTCCCGGCCGTCAACGCGTCGATCGACGGCAACGACATCGTTTACCATGGCTATGCCGACATCGGCGTTGCCGTTTCCAGCGACCGTGGCCTGGTGGTTCCGGTACTGCGTAACGCCGAGCTGATGAGCCTGGCTGAAATCGAGAGCGGCATCGCCACCTTCGGCAAGAAGGCACGTGACGGCAAGCTGTCGATCGAAGAAATGACCGGCGGCACCTTCACCATCACCAACGGTGGTACCTTCGGTTCGATGATGTCGACCCCGATCGTCAACCCGCCGCAGGCCGCGATCCTGGGTATGCACAACATCATCCAGCGTCCGATGGCCATCAACGGTCAGGTGGTGATCCGCCCGATGATGTACCTGGCGCTGTCTTACGACCACCGCCTGATCGATGGTAAGGAAGCCGTGACCTTCCTGGTGACCATCAAGAACTTGCTTGAAGACCCGGCTCGCCTGCTGCTGGAAATCTAAAAGCCAGTCTCCTCCACGGCGGCCCTGTTTTCAGGGCCGTCCGGTTTATTCGAGAAGGAATACGTTATGACCCAGAAATTCGACGTGGTAGTCATCGGTGCCGGCCCTGGTGGCTACGTAGCCGCCATCAAAGCAGCGCAGCTCGGTCTGAAGACCGCCTGCATCGAGAAGTACCAGGGCAAGGACGGCAAGGTCGCCCTCGGCGGTACCTGCCTGAACGTCGGCTGCATTCCGTCCAAGGCGCTGCTGGACAGCTCCTGGAAGTACCATGAAGCCAAAGAAGGCTTCGCCGTACACGGTATCGAAGCCAAGGGCGTGACCATCGACGTACCGGCCATGGTGGCGCGCAAGAACACCATCATCAAGAACCTCACTGGCGGTGTTGCCGGCCTGTTCAAGGCCAACGGCGTTACCCTGCTGGAAGGCCACGGCAAGCTGCTGGCCGGCAAGCAGGTCGAAGTCACCGGCACCGACGGCAAGACCCAGGTGGTCGAAGCTGCTCATGTGATCATCGCTTCCGGCTCCAAGCCGGTCGAGATCCCGTCGGCTCCGGTCGACCAGGATGTGATCGTCGACTCCACCGGCGCCCTGGAATTCCAGAGCGTACCGAAGAAGCTGGGCGTCATCGGCGCTGGCGTCATCGGTCTGGAGCTGGGCTCCGTCTGGGCTCGCCTGGGCGCGGAAGTGACCGTGCTGGAAGCCATGGACAAGTTCCTCGCGGCCGCCGACGAGCAGATCGCCAAGGAAGCCCAGAAGACCCTGACCAAGCAGGGCCTGGACATCCGTCTGGGTGCTCGCGTTACCGGTACCGAGGTCAAGAAGAAGCAGGTTACCGTCACCTTCACTGACGCCAATGGCGAGCAGAAGATGGTGTTCGACAAGCTGATCGTGGCCGTGGGCCGTCGCCCGGTGACCACCGATCTGCTGGCTGCCGACAGCGGCGTGACCCTGGACGAGCGTGGCTACATCTTCGTCAACGACCAGTGCGAAACCAGCGTTCCGGGCGTCTACGCCATTGGTGACGTGGTACGCGGCATGATGCTGGCGCACAAGGCCTCGGAAGAGGGCGTGATGGTCGCCGAGCGTATCGCTGGCCACAAGGCGCAGATGAACTACGACCTGATCCCGTCCGTGATCTACACCCACCCGGAAATTGCATGGGTCGGCAAGACCGAGCAGCAGTTGAAGGCCGAAGGCGTTGCCGTCAACGTCGGTACCTTCCCGTTCGCTGCCAGCGGTCGTGCCATGGCTGCCAACGATACCGGTGGTCTGGTCAAGGTCATCGCTGACGCCAACACCGACCGCGTGCTGGGCGTTCACGTCATTGGCCCAAGCGCTGCCGAACTGGTGCAGCAGGGTGCGATCGGCATGGAATTCGGCACCAGCGCCGAAGACCTGGGCATGATGGTCTTCTCCCACCCGACTCTGTCCGAGGCGCTGCACGAAGCAGCCCTGGCGGTGAATGGTGGTGCGATCCATATCGCCAACCGCAAGAAGCGCTAAGCGTCATAAAGTGGCTGGTCGGTTAGTCCAGCCACGCAAATTGTTGTAAGCCGCCGTGGTAGGCGGGGCGTCGCGTAATCGCCCCATCGCTGCGGCGGTGTTTGCAAGCAGAACCACGTCGGGTGGCCCGCGTCGAGTTCGACTCGCGGCGGAAGGCCCGGCGGACTGTTTCGGCAGTCACAGGTGGCGCGGTATCACAAGTACAGCGCCGAATGCGCAATACCTAAACGAAGACGGTAGACAAGCATGAATCTTCACGAGTATCAGGGTAAGCAGCTGTTCGCTGAATACGGCCTGCCCGTATCCAAGGGCTTCGCGGTGGACACCCCGGAAGAAGCCGCAGAAGCCTGCGAAAAAATCGGCGGCAGCGAGTGGGTCGTCAAGGCTCAGGTCCACGCTGGTGGCCGCGGCAAAGCCGGTGGCGTAAAGCTGGTCAAGAGCAAGGAAGACGCCAAGGCCTTCGCCGCCAACTGGCTGGGCAAGCGTCTGGTGACCTACCAGACTGACGCCAATGGTCAGCCGGTCAGCAAAATCCTGGTCGAATCCTGCACCGACATCGCCAAGGAACTGTACCTGGGCGCTGTAGTGGACCGTTCCAGCCGTCGCATCGTGTTCATGGCTTCCACCGAAGGTGGCGTGGACATCGAGAAAGTGGCCCATGAAACTCCTGAGAAGATCCTCAAGGCCACCGTTGATCCGCTGGTCGGCGCTCAGCCGTACCAGGGCCGCGAGCTGGCTTTCCAGCTGGGTCTGGAAGGCGATCAGGTCAAGCAGTTCACCCACATCTTCGTTGGCCTGGCCAAGCTGTTCCAGGACTACGACCTGGCGCTGCTGGAAGTGAACCCGCTGGTGATCAAGGCTGACGGCAACCTGCACTGCCTGGACGCCAAGATCAACATCGACTCCAACGCCATGTACCGTCAGCCCAAGCTGCGCGCCATGCACGACCCGTCCCAGGACGATCCGCGTGAAGCCCATGCGCAGAAGTGGGAGCTGAACTACGTTGCGCTGGAAGGCAACATCGGTTGCATGGTCAACGGTGCCGGCCTGGCCATGGGTACCATGGACATCGTCAACCTGCACGGCGGTCAGCCGGCCAACTTCCTCGACGTAGGTGGTGGCGCGACCAAAGAGCGCGTGACCGAAGCGTTCAAGATCATCCTCTCCGATGACAACGTCAAAGCCGTTCTGGTGAACATCTTCGGCGGTATCGTTCGTTGCGACATGATTGCCGAAGGCATCATCGGCGCCGTGAAAGAAGTCGGCGTGAAGATCCCGGTGGTCGTCCGCCTGGAAGGTAACAACGCCGAGCTGGGCGCCAAGGTCCTGGCTGACAGCGGTCTGAACATCATCGCGGCAACCAGCCTGACCGACGCTGCCCAGCAGGTCGTCAAGGCCGCGGAGGGTAAGTAATGAGCATCCTGATCAACAAAGACACCAAGGTAATCTGCCAGGGCTTCACCGGCTCGCAGGGCACCTTCCACAGCGAACAAGCCATCGCCTACGGCACCAAGATGGTTGGCGGCGTGACTCCGGGCAAGGGTGGCAGCACCCACCTGGGCCTGCCGGTGTTCAACACCGTCAAGGAAGCCGTAGAAGCCACTGGCGCTGAAGCGTCGGTAATCTACGTTCCGGCTCCGTTCTGCAAGGACTCGATCCTGGAAGCGGCCAACGGCGGCATCAAGCTGATCGTTTGCATCACCGAAGGCATCCCGACCATCGACATGCTGGAAGCCAAGGTCAAGTGCGACGAGCTGGGCGTACGCCTGATCGGCCCGAACTGCCCGGGCGTGATCACTCCCGGCGAGTGCAAGATCGGCATCATGCCGGGTCACATCCACCTGCCAGGCAAAGTAGGCATCGTGTCGCGTTCCGGCACCCTGACCTATGAAGCCGTGAAGCAAACCACCGACGCCGGCTTCGGCCAGTCCACCTGCGTGGGCATCGGCGGTGACCCCATCCCGGGCTCCAACTTCATCGATATCCTGAAACTGTTCCAGGAAGATCCGAAGACCGAAGCGATCGTCATGATCGGTGAGATCGGCGGTTCGGCCGAGGAAGAAGCGGCTGCCTTCATCAAGGCCAACGTCACCAAGCCTGTAGTTTCCTACATCGCTGGTGTAACCGCTCCTCCCGGCAAGCGCATGGGCCATGCTGGCGCCATCATCTCCGGCGGCAAGGGCACTGCAGACGAGAAGTTCGCTGCACTGCAGGACGCTGGTGTGAAAACCGTGCGTTCCCTGGCTGACATCGGCAAGGCCCTGGCCGAGCTGACCGGTTGGGAAGCCAAGAACGCGTAAGCGTTGCTGACCCCTCGCAGAAAGGCCACCCTCGGGTGGCCTTTTTGTTTTTGCGCTGTTCGTTCGTCGCGAACACGGCCCGGCAGCTGTGGTGCTCCGCGCTTCGATAATTTTTACTGATGCGACAGTCAGTTACGCCAGTTCGACAGCTTGCCCGGCAACTGTGCTGCTGCAGGGTGCTTTTCGCTAGTATCCGCCTCTTACCGTGTCCGTGGCGCCACAAGCGCCTGGCGATACATGCAGTGGTTCGAGCCAAACGCTCGGGCGACGTTTCCCGGATCCCTCAAGGAAACCCCCGCAATTCTTCGATTTCCTGCTTGTGGTATTTCCCCTTATGACTCGTTTGAAAGGCTCGGACCTCCTGGCCCTCGGCTTCATGACATTTGCGCTGTTTCTGGGCGCCGGCAACATCATCTTCCCGCCTAGCGCCGGTCTGGCCGCCGGGGAGAATCTGCTTCCCGCGGCGCTCGGCTTTCTCCTCACCGGCGTCGGCCTGCCACTGCTGACCGTGGTAGCCCTGGCGCGTGTCGGTGGTGGCATGGACCTGCTCACCGCACCCCTGGGCAAGATTGCCGGCGCCATCCTTGCGGTAGCGGTGTATCTGGCGATCGGCCCGCTGTTCGCCACGCCGCGCACGGCCGTGGTGTCGTTCGAGATGGGCATCGCGCCGTTCACCGGTAACGAAGGCACGCCGCTGCTGCTCTACACCCTGGTGTATTTCGCGGCCGTGCTGTTTCTTTCGCTCAATCCGGGACAACTGGTCGACCGCATCGGTAAATTCATCACCCCGGTACTGCTGGCTGCGCTGCTGGTGCTGGGCGGCGCTGCCTTGTTCGCTCCGGCCGGCGAGATCGGCGTGGTTGCCGAGAATTATCGCGAGGCGCCGCTGGTGCAGGGTTTCCTGCAGGGTTACCTGACCATGGATACCCTGGGTGCGCTGGTGTTCGGCATCGTCATCGCCAGTGCCATTCGTGATCGCGGTATCAGCGACGCCGGCCTGGTGACCCGCTACTCGGTGATCGCCGGCATCATCGCGGCCATCGGTCTGTCGCTGGTGTATCTGGCGCTGTTCTACCTCGGCGCCACCAGCCAGGGTATCGCCGGTGATGCGCAGAACGGCGTGCAGGTACTGACCACCTATGTACAGCACACCTTCGGCACTACCGGCAGTCTGCTGCTGGCCGTGGTCATCACCCTGGCGTGCCTGACTACCGCAGTTGGCCTGCTGACCGCCTGTGGTGAGTTCTTCAGCAAGCTGCTGCCGGTTTCCTATCGCAGCGTGGTGATCACCTTCGGCCTGTTCAGTCTGGTCGTGGCCAACCAGGGGTTGACTCAGCTGATCAGCTTTTCCATTCCGGTGCTGGTCGGTCTGTATCCGCTGGCTATCGTGCTGGTCGCACTGAGCCTGGCCAACCGTCTGTGGGTTTCCCAGGCACTGGTGTTCATTCCGGTCATGGCCGTTACGCTGGTCTTCGGCATTGCTGACGGTATTGCTGCCACGCCCTGGGCGGACAAGGTTCCTGCCTGGTTCGGGCAGCTGCCGCTGGCTGGTCAGAGCCTGGGCTGGTTGCTGCCGGTGGCAATAACCCTGGCAGTGGTGGTGGTGCTGGACCGCGTACTGGGGCTGCGCCAGAGCGCCACGGCTTAACGCCTGAGCGAAACAAACAAGGCTGCCCACAAGGCGGCCTTTTTTGTGGCGCAAGAAAGCGGGGTGGCTGGCTATAATCGGCAGCAGTCTTACAAGGAGTTGGCATGCTCAACAGCTATCCGTACCTGCCTCATATTCTCGCTGCGCTCTGGTTCGTCATCTGCTGGGGCGGCTATACCCGCTACGCCTCGGTCAAGGCGCAAACCACTCCCTGCCTCGCCAGCGTCCTGCATCTGTACCGTGAAGACTGGATGCGCCGCATGCTGCTGCGTGACAACCGCATCGCTGATGCCAACGTGATCGGCAACCTCGAGCGCAATGCCTCCTTCTTTGCCTCCAGTACGCTGATCATCCTGGCCGGTATTCTCACCGTGCTTGGCGCCTCTGACCGGGCGCTCTCGCTGTTGGCCGACATTCCCTTCGTGCAGCAGGCCAGCCGAGGCCTGTCGGAGATCAAGCTGTTGTGCCTGGGCATGATCTTCGTCTACGCCTTCTTCACCTTCAGCTGGTGCATGCGCCAGTACAACTTCGCCGCCGTGCTGGTGGGCTCTGCGCCGATGGTGGGCGAGCGTCACGTGACCGAGCAGGAGCGCAAGGCCTTCGCCGAGCGCACGGCGCGGGTGATTTCCATGGCTGCCAACCAGTTCAACTTCGGCTTGCGTGCCTATTATTTCGGCATGGCAACCCTGGCCTGGTTCATCAACCCCTGGTTCTTCATGCTGGTGACCGCCGGCGTGGTGCTGGTGCTGTATCGCCGAGAGTTTCATTCGGATGTGCTGGAAGTGATGGTCTATACCCCAACGCCGGCCGCCGAGGTGGCCAAGGAGAAGAGTGAATGAGCATTCCGTTCTGGTGCGTGTTCATCAGCGTCTTGTTGATCTTCATCGCCAAGGCGCCGCTGGCCAAGGCCATGGCCGAGGAGGGTGGTGGGCGCTATGACAACCATCATCCGCGCGCGCAACAGGCACGCCTGACCGGTTTCGGCGCGCGTGCACTGGCGGCTCACCTGAACAGTATCGAGGCATTTCCATTGTTCGCGGCCGGGGTGCTGATGGCGCATACGACGCAGACCTATGGATTTTTGATCGATGCGCTGGCCATCACCTTCGTCGTCAGCCGCATGCTGTATCTGCTGTTCTATTGGTACGACCTGCACTGGCAGCGCAGTCTGGTATGGATCGTGGGCCTTGCCTGCAGCCTGCTGCTGATGCTCAGCCCGGCGCTGTAATCGGCGTTGAACAGAAACGACAAGGCCCGCTCTAAGCGGGCCTTGTCATTGCAGCGACTGGGCTTAGCGGCCTTCGACCGCATCACCGATCTCGTCACCCGCGTTGTCGATCGCGTCGGCCGCGTCGTCAGCCGCTTCCTCGATCTTTTCGCCTGTGGTGGGCTCGGTGCCCATCACTTCATCGGTTTTCTGTTCGATGGCTTCACCGGCTTGTTCGGCTGCTTCACCCATTGACTCGGCCGCTTCGGAAACGGACTCTTTGGCGGACTCCAGCTTGTCTTCAGGGGATTGTTCACAGGCCGCCAGGCCTAGCATGGCCGCGAGCAGCAGGGCATAGGTAAATGGTTTTTGCACGGTTACTTCTCCATGTGTGATGCGGATGATGGCGTGTGGCTTCATCCGTGCTACTTGGAGCTAACAAGCGAAGCGAAGTTCCGCGGTGCGGCAAAAACCAAGCCCGCGCAGGGCGCGGGCTGGCGGTGAGTCAGTTAAGGATTACTGATTGGCCGGCTCGGCCGGTGCTGCAGACGGTGTGGCTGGCTGTCCCGATTCGTTCTCGGGCGCTGGCATCTGCTCGTAGGTTTCTTCGCGCTGCTCCTCGGCGCGCTCCTGAGCCGCTTCGTTGCGCTCTTCGGCCGCTTCGTTCAGCGACTCGCGCGCTTCGGACTGCGCTTCGCGAGCATCTTCGGCGGCATTCTCGGAGGGCTTGTCACAGGCGGCGAGGCCCAGCGCGGCGGCCAGCATGACGGCATAGGCGAATGTTTTTTGCATGTTGTTCTCCTTGGGAAAGATGCCAGTACATTTTTTCGAAAGAGCACAACGTCATAAGTTCAGTGTCGTTATGTTCGGCAAGCCGTGCCGCATCTGTCGCGTGGCGCTATCATGCGCGACCTTGCGTTGCCATCATGAGGTATGAGGATGAGCATTTCCCCAGTTGTAGAGCGCGCGCAGCGCTTTCTGTCGGCCCTGCGCCATTGCCAGGTGCTCGGCATGCAGGTGCAGGCGGCCGATGCCAAGGGCCTGACGCTGCGTCTGCCCTACAGCCAGCCCATCGTTGGTAACCCGGACAGCGGAGTCATCCATGGCGGTGCCATCACCACGCTGATGGACACCACGTGCGGGATATCCACCGTATGCGTACTGCCGGAGTTCGAGATCTGTCCGACCCTGGACCTGCGCATCGACTATATGCATCCGGCCGAGCCGGGCAAGGATGTATTCGGTTTCGCCGAGTGCTACCGAGTCACGCCCCATGTCATCTTCACCCGCGGCTACGCCTATCAGGACGACCCTGAGCAACCCATCGCCCATGTGGTCGGAACCTTCATGCGCATGGGCAAGGTCAGTGCCGGCAAGGGGGCAGGGGCATGAGCGAGCTGAATCTGGAGCAGCTGGTGGCGCGCGCCCATCAGGAAAACGACTACGATCCGCTGATCAACCTGATTCCCTATGCCAAGCTGCTCGGCGTCGAGTGCCTGCGCCTGGGAGACGACATGGTTTTCCGTCTGCCGGCCAACCAGGACTGCATCGGCAACCCCATGCTGCCGGCGCTGCACGGCGGGGTGATCGCCGGTTTCATGGAGCATGCCGCCATGCTCCATCTGCTGATGTTCATGGGCATCCCACATTTGCCGAAAATCATCGACTTCTCGATAGATTACCTGCGCGCCGGCCATTATCGTGACACCTACGCGCAATGCCAGGTCTGGCGCCAGGGGCGGCGGGTGGCCAATGTGGCGATCACCGCCTGGCAAACCACCCAGACCGAGCCCATCGCCACCGCCCGTGCCCATTTCAAGGTCGATGAGCCCTGAGTTCCGCCCGGAAAGCCGAGCGGCATGGCAGCGCAGCGAAACAATGACAAGGATTCTGTAGATGGATGCGTTGCTGATAATTGGTGGCCTGTTGCTGATGCTGGCCGGTCTGGTGTGGCTGGTGATGCGCGCGTTCGCCACCAGTCTGTTGTGGGGCTGGGGCAGCCTGGTGCCGCCGATCAACTTGTTCTACATCATCAGCCACTGGAGACGTGCACGCAGTGCGGTCGCTCTGGTCGGGCTTGGCATCATCCCGCTGGTGGTGGGCATGACGCTGTTGGCCAGCAAGGATGCCGAGCGTCTGGCAGCGATCGTTCGTCTGGACTGGCTCAAGCCGGAAGTACAGGCGCCGGCGGAGTTGGCTATCGACCTCAATGGTGAGCTCAATGGCCAGCCGTTTCGACCGCAGCAGGGGGAACTGATCGATGGCGTGCTGGTGCTGCGTGAGGGGCTGGACTTCTTCGCCCAGCGTGAACTGAGCATTCGCCTGCCGCAGCCGGTCGATGGCCCGGTGCGTATCGACGTGTTGCCGCAGGACAGCGGCGACCTGCCCGAAGTGGAGCTGAGTTGGTTGTTGCCCGAGCAGGATTTGCCCGAGGCACGCCGTCTCGGCCGCGGCTACACCCTGCATCTGGATCTGCAGCCGCAGGCGCCGAATCGCCTGGCCGGCGACTTCCATCTGGTATTGCCGCCTCGCTTCAAGACCAGCCTCAGTGGTCGCGTCGAGCTGTACCGTGACCGCCTGCGCTATGTCGATGGCCGCGTCGATGCGCGTTTCGATTCCCGTGACACCATCGCCCATGTGTTGCAGGACTATCTGCAGCGGCGTTTCGCCACGCGTGACGTAGGCGAGCTGAATCTGCCGGTGTTCACCTTCGAAGGCGACACCCTGGAGCTGCAGGTCGAGGCGCAGGTTGCCGGGCGTAGCGAGCGCCTGCCGGTCCGTCTGCACAAGCGCGTCGAGCAGGGTTGGACGGTGGATGGGGATCGTTTCCCACCATTGCCAGCCATCGCCGCGGCCCAGGCTGAACGCCCGCGTGAAGTGGCTCCGGCCGAAGCGCGCGCCAGTCGCCCTGTCGACCGCCGGCAGCGCTTCAGCCTGGCGCGTCTGCAACGCAACCCCGAGCAGTACCGTAACCTCAGCATGCGCCTGAGCCGCGCCAGTGGCGGTACCGTGGAGGGGCGTTTCGTCGGCATCGATGCCGACGGCAGCATTCGTCTGGCTCAGCAAATGGGCAGTGGCGGCGGGCAGGCGAGCTTCAGTTTCAGGCCGGAAGAAATCGGCCGTCTGGAGCTGCTCGAACCCTAAGAGGCCGTTGAAAAAACGTAGGCGAGGCAGCCAGTGCAAGGCAAAAACAGGCGAGAAAGCGGAGTTTACAAGTTGTAAATGAGCATTTTGAGCCTGTTTTTAACGCAGCAATGGCAACGCAGATAGTTTTTCAACAGCCTGTTAAGCCCTTGAAATTGATCATACTGCCCCCATCTGCAGGACATCCGCCGCTCGCGCGGCATAGTCCTGCATGTGGAGTTAGACGACCATGAGTGTGGAAACTCAAAAAGAGACCCTGGGCTTCCAGACCGAGGTGAAGCAACTGCTGCACCTGATGATCCATTCGCTGTACTCGAACAAGGAAATCTTCCTGCGCGAGTTGATCTCCAACGCCTCCGACGCTGCTGACAAGCTGCGTTTCGAGGCGCTGGCCAAGCCCGAGCTGCTCGAAGGCGGCGCCGAGCTGAAAATTCGCCTGAGCTTCGACAAGGACGCCAAGACCGTCACCCTCGAAGACAACGGCATCGGCATGAGCCGCGAGGAAGTGATCACCCATCTGGGTACCATCGCCAAGTCCGGTACCGCCGACTTCCTGAAGAACCTCTCCGGTGACCAGAAGAAGGACTCGCACCTGATCGGTCAGTTCGGTGTGGGCTTTTACTCGGCCTTTATCGTCGCCGACAAGGTCGAGGTGTTCACCCGCCGTGCCGGTCTGTCGGCCGCCGAGGGCGTGCATTGGTCGAGCAAGGGCGAGGGCGAGTTCGAGGTCGCGACCCTCGACAAGGCCGAGCGCGGCACCCGTATCGTTCTGCACCTCAAGAGCGGTGAGGAAGAGTTCGCCGATGGTTGGCGCCTGCGCAACATCGTCAAGAAGTACTCCGACCATATCGCGCTGCCCATCGAACTGCCGAAGGAGCACCACGGTGAAGACAAGCCCGCGGAAGCCGAGTGGGAAACCGTCAACCGCGCCAGCGCCCTGTGGACCCGTCCGCGTACTGAGGTCAAGGACGAGGAATATCAGGAGTTCTACAAGCACGTTGGCCACGATTTCGAGAACCCGCTGAGCTGGAGCCACAACAAGGTAGAAGGCAAGCTGGAGTACACCTCGCTGCTCTATGTGCCGGCTCGCGCACCGTTCGATCTGTACCACCGCGAAGCGCCCAAGGGTCTCAAACTCTACGTGCAGCGCGTATTCATCATGGATCAGGCCGAGCAGTTCCTGCCCCTGTACCTGCGCTTCATCAAGGGCGTGGTCGATTCCAACGACCTGTCGCTGAACGTTTCCCGCGAAATCCTGCAGTCCGGCCCGGTCATCGACTCGATGAAGTCGGCCTTGACCAAGCGCGTGCTGGATATGCTGGAGAAACTGGCCAAGGACAAGCCGGACGACTACAAGACCTTCTGGAAGGCCTTCGGCCAGGTGCTCAAGGAAGGCCCGGCGGAAGACTTCGCCAACAAGGAGAAGATCGCCAGCCTGCTGCGCTTCGCCTCCACCGCCGGCGAGGGCGACGAGCAGTCGGTGTCGCTGGCCGACTACCTGGGCCGAGTCAAGGAAGGTCAGGACAAGATCTACTACCTCACCGGCGAATCCTACGCGCAGATCAAGAACAGCCCGCACCTGGAGGTCTTCCGCAAGAAGGGCATCGAAGTGCTGTTGCTCACCGATCGCATCGACGAGTGGCTGATGAGCTACCTGACCGAGTTCGACGGCAAGCAGTTCGTCGACGTGGCCCGTGGTGACCTGGATCTGGGCAAGCTGGACTCGGAAGAGGACAAGAAGGCCCAGGAAGAAGTGGCCAAGGCCAAGGAAGGGCTGATCGAGCGCCTCAAGGGGGCGCTGGGTGAGCAGGTCAAGGAGGTGCGCGTGTCGCATCGTCTGACCGATTCGCCAGCGATTCTCGCCATTGGCGAACAGGACCTCGGCCTGCAGATGCGCCAGATTCTCGAGGCTAGCGGGCAGAAGGTGCCCGAGTCCAAGCCGATCTTCGAGTTCAACCCGAGCCACCCGCTGATCGAGCGCCTGGATGCCGAGGCCGACGAGGACCGCTTCGCCGACCTGTCGCACATCCTCTTCGACCAGGCTGCGCTGGCCGCCGGCGACAGCCTGAAGGACCCGGCCGCCTATGTGCAGCGCCTGAACAAGCTGCTGGTGGAACTCTCCGCCTGATCTATTTGGCAATAGGACAAGCCCGCTTCGGCGGGCTTTTCTATGGGTGTGATTGATCGGCTTTGATTGACAAGCGCGGCCCCGTCGTTTCAGATGCTGGCAATTCGCCGGCTGTCTGTCCGCGTCCTGGGGTTGTATGTCGTTTCTCGAGCTGTTCTTCATCATGGGTGCGGATCCCGCTGTCCTCGTACTCAGTCGCTACGACCCCAAGTTGGTGCTGCTGTCGCTGGCCATCGCCGTGTTCGCCGCCGGCATGGCACTGCAGCTGGCCGGCGAGGCGCGTGACAACGACCATCCGCTCGCTCGGCAGGTCACCATCTTCACCGGTTCGCTCGCCCTCGGCGGCGGTATCTGGTCCATGCACTTTCTCGGCATGCTCGCGTTCGAGCTGTGCGCCTCGGTGCGTTTCGACCTGGGTATAACCCTGCTTTCGATGTTGCCGAGCCTGGCCGCCTCCTGGGTCGCCCTCAGTCTTCTGGCGCGGCGTGACCTGAGTCTGACGCAGCTGTGCGTCGGTGGCGTGCTGGTCGGTGCCGGTATCGGCGCCATGCATTACAGCGGCATGGCGGCGATGCAGATGGCGCCACTGCTGCGCTATGACCCCTGGATGTTCGCCCTGTCGATTGTCGTCGCTGTCGCCTTGGCCATTCTGGCGCTATGGGTGCGTTTCGGCCTGGAGGGACGCTTGCCGACGCGTTGGGCGTTGATGCCGAGCGCTCTGGTGATGGGGCTGGCGATCAGCGGCATGCACTACACCGGTATGGCAGCGGCGCGCTTCGTAGGCACGCCCGAGTCGCAAACGCCGATGGCCGTGGTCGACAGTGGTTACATCGCCATTGGCATCACGCTGTTGACCGTCGCGCTGACGATTTTCGTCGTGGCCGCCAACACGCTGCTGCGTTACCGGCACATGAGCCATCAACTCAAGGCCAGCGAACAGCACCTGCGCTCCATCTTCGATACCGCGCTGGATGCGATCATCACGGTGGACCACACCGGCACGTTACGTTCGGCCAACCGCGCGGTGTTGCGTCTGTTCGGCTGGACGCCAGGGGCTCTGGTTGGTTTGCACATGAGCACGCTGGTGCCTGCTCGCGTTATCGATAAGGTGGAAGGACTGCTGGCCGATTACCTGCGCACAGGACAACTGACGATGATGTCGGGTGAGCAGGAACTGGTCTGCCTGACCCGTGAGGGCGAAGAGAAACCGGTGCGCATCAGTGTCGGAATTACCCATGCCGGCAGTCGTCCGCTGTTCGTGGTGTTCGTGGCTGACATCAGCGAACGCCAGCATATGGAAATGGCCCTGCGCCGAAGTGAGCAGCAATACCGCTCGTTGATCAGCAACATTCCCGGCGTCTCGTTCCGCTGCCTGCTGGACCACAACTGGAGCATGCTGTTCATCAGCGATGCGGTGGAAAAGCTGACGGGCTATAGCGCCGATGACTTCATCAGTCGTCGCTGCTCGATTGTCGACCTCTATCATCCGGACGATTACCAACCTACCGCCGATCAGGTGGTCGCCGCTATCGAGGAGGGACGCAACTACACGGTCGAATATCGCCTGTTCGACCGTTCGGGAACCGAGCACTGGATCTGGGAAAGCGGCAGTGCGGTCTGTGATGAACAGGGTGTGCCGCGCTGGATCGATGGTGTTCTGATCGATCAGACCGACAGCAAGCGGCGCAACGCCGAATATGAAGGCAAGGTTACGGCGATCAGCAAGGCGATGGCGCTGATCGAGTTCGACCTGGAAGGCAATATTCTCGAAATCAACGATAACGCGCTGGCACTGTTCGGGTATGCGCGGGAAGAGGTGATCGGCCATCACCATGCAATGTTCTGCGCCCCGGAACTGGTGGCCAGCGAAGCCTATCGCCAGGTCTGGGCCGAGCTGCGAGCCGGGCAATTTCGCACCGGTGAGTATCAGCGCATCGCCAAGGGCGGGCGGGAGGTATGGATTCAGGCCAGTTACAACCCGATCCTCGATACCGACGGCAAGCCGTTCAAGGTGGTCAAGCTGGCCACCGACCTGACTCCCCGCCGGGTGATGGAGCAGGATCTGCGCGCCGCCCGTGATCGCGCCGAAGCGGCGGCGGCTTCACGCAGCAGCTTTCTGGCCAATATGAGCCACGAAATCCGTACGCCGATGAATGCCATCATCGGATTCACCGATCTGCTGTTGGAAACGCCACTAAGCCCGGATCAGCATCGTCACTTGAGCACTGTGCAGCATTCGTCGCGTTCGCTGCTGGGGCTGCTCAATGACATTCTCGATACGGCCAAGCTCGACCGTGGCGCCATCGAGCTGGAGCAGCTGGATTTCTCCCTGCGCGAGCTATGCGAACAGGTGATTGCCACGCAGCGGCTGGCAGCGCAAAGCAAAGGGCTGCAACTGCACCTGGATTACCCGGCCACCGTCGGCGACTTTTTCAATGGCGATCCATTGCGCCTGCAGCAGGTGCTGACCAACCTGGTGGGCAATGCGGTCAAGTTCACTCAGCAGGGTGAGGTGCGTCTGAAGGTATCCGGTGAGCCGGGGGCGATGCGCCTGGCGGTCACGGACACCGGTATCGGTATCGCCGCGGACCGGCTGGAAAAGATCTTCGAGCCTTTCGCCCAGGCGGATGCTTCGATGAGTCGTCGTTTTGGTGGCACCGGTCTCGGCACCACCATCTCGCGTCAACTGGTCGAGCTGATGGGCGGGCGGCTGAAGGTGGAGAGCCGCGAAGGGCAGGGCAGCTGCTTCAGCGTCGAACTGCCGCTGCGTGCTGGCAAACGCCAGGTTTCGCAGCAGCGTGCAGCACTGCCTGAACTTGGCCAGCTGAACATTCTCGCCGCCGATGACGTGCCGCAGAATCTCGAACTGTTGCAGCTGTTGCTGGAAGGTCTCGGGCATCGCGTCCGTGGTGTCGGTGACGGTGAGGGCGCGGTGCAGGCCTTTGCCGAAGAGCGCTTCGATCTGATCCTGATGGATGTACAGATGCCGGGCGTCGACGGCCTGGAGGCCTCACGACGTATTCGTCAGCTGGAGGCCAGCGAAAGCCGTGACCCGGTACCGATCATCGCGCTTACCGCCAGCGTACTCGATCACGATCGTCAGGCTGCGCTGGATGCCGGTATGAATGCCTTCGCCTCCAAGCCTCTGGACCTCGATGCGCTGCTCTGGGAGGTGGCGCGTCTGCTTGGTTTGACCGAGACGCCGAGCGCCGTGACGAGTGACTCGCGAGTTGCCGATGCGGGCATGTTCGACTGGACCCGCGGCAGCGCTCTATGGGGCGGGCCGTTACGCATGGTACAGGCGATTGGCGTATTCATCGCCGAGCAGAGCGATCTGGCTGCGCGTCTGAGCCAGCTCGTGGTGGCACGGCAGTGGGATGAGGGTCGAGCGCTCGCGCACCGTCTGTACGGCGCGGCCGGCAACCTGGCGTTGTCCCATCTGACGCACATCGGTCGGGCCATCGAACAGGCCTTCGAGGCGCAGGACGAGCAGCGGCTGGGCGTGCTGCTCGGCGAGCTCGGTCAGGCTTTGCAGGCTATCGTTGAAAGGGTGCCTCAGGTGCCCGCTAACGAGTCCGAAGAGGGATTCGCTAACCCTGACCCAGGCATGTTGGCCGAGCAGGCAAATCAGCTGCGTATCGCCCTTGAACGCGGCAGCCTCGACGATGCTGCCCTGGCAGCGATGGAGCGAGCGGCGCGCGGTACGTCCTGCGTCGGTGTGCTGAATGAACTGCGCCAGGCGCTGGACAATTTCGACTTCGACCAGGCACTGCGGCTGCTCGAGCAATTGTTGCGGCAATTGCAGGACGAGGAAACCACCCCATCATGACCCAGGCTACCGATACTCGCCCGCTGTTGCTGCTGGTGGATGATGAGCCCACCAACCTGCAGGTGCTGCGCCATATCCTGCAGGACGACTATCGCCTGCTGTTCGCCAAGGAAGGCGCTCGTGCGCTGGAAATGGCCGAACGCGAGCTGCCGGATCTGATTCTGCTGGACGTGATGATGCCGGGCATGACCGGCTATGAGGTATGCGAATCACTCAAGGGCAACCCGCTGCTGCAGGCGATTCCGGTGATCTTCGTTACCGCGCTGGGCGATGTCGACGATGAAACCCGTGGTTTCGACGTTGGCGCGGTGGACTACATCACCAAACCGGTCAGCCCGCCCATCGTGCGCGCTCGTGTGCGTACTCATCTGTCGCTGGTGCGGGTCGAGGAACTCAAGCGGACCCGTCTGCAGATCGTTCAGCGCCTGGGCATGGCCGCCGAGTACAAGGACAACGAGACCGGCCTGCATGTGATTCGCATGAGCCATTTTTCCAAGGTGCTGGCACTGGCTGCCGGCTTCAGCGAAAGCGCTGCCGAGGAACTGCTCAACGCTGCACCGATGCATGATGTCGGCAAGATCGGTATCCCCGATGCCGTATTGCGCAAACCGGGCAAGCTCGACGAGGCGGAGTGGCAGGTGATGCGTCAGCACGTCGAGATCGGTGCGCGAATCATCGGCGAGCACAGCTCCGGGCTGCTGCGCACTGCGCAACGTATCGCCCTGTCGCACCATGAGAAGTGGGACGGCAGCGGTTATCCCAATGGCCTGAGTGGCGAAGACATTCCTCTGGAGGGGCGCATCGTCGCCATCGCCGACGTATTCGATGCACTGACCAGCGTGCGCCCTTACAAGCAGGCCTGGTCCGTGGATGATGCAGTGGCTTTCCTGCGTGAACAAAGCGGTCGCCACTTCGATCCGCGCCTGGTCGAGTTGTTCATTGGCTGCCTGCCGGAAATCCTGCTCATCAAGGAGCGCTGGGCCGAGCAGCCTTCTGCTTGAAACCTCCTGTCTAAATCCTGCTGCCGGAGCATTTGGCGATTGCGCCATGCGCGGCTATTGTTAGGGGCCTACCATTGCCAAGGGCAGGCCTCACCATGCAGAAGAAGACACTGGTTCCCCTGTTGTGCGCCGCTTTCGCCGGCCTTGCCGACGCGGCCGTCGTGACCAAGACGATTCCCTACGAGATCGATGGCGAAGCCTTCGAAGGCGTGCTGGTGTACGACGACTCGGTGACCACACCGCGTCCGGGCTTGCTCGCCGTGCCCAACTGGATGGGCGTGAACGAGGACACCGTGGCCAAGGCTGCCCGGGCGGCGGGCGACAAGTACGTGGTATTCGTTGCCGACATGTACGGCAAGTCGATTCGCCCCAGCAACGCCGAAGAGGCCGGCGCTGCGGCCGGCAAGGTGCGTGCCGATCGCCCGCTGATGCGCAAGCGTGCCCAGGCAGCGGTCGAGGTGCTCAAGGCGCAGAGCAGCGAGGTTGCGCTGGATCTCGACAAGTTGGGTGCCATCGGCTTCTGCTTCGGCGGTGGCACGGTGCTGGAACTTGCCCGTTCGGGCGCGCCGTTGAAAGGCTTCGTGTCCTTCCACGGCAATCTGGACACGCCAAACCCGGATGATGCGAAGAACATCAAGGCGCCGGTGCTGGTGCTGCATGGCGCCGACGATCCGGCCGTGCCGCAGGAGCAGGTCGACGGCTTCATCGCCGAGATGAAGGCGGCAAAGACCGACTGGCAACTGGTCAGCTACGGCGGTGCGGTGCACTCGTTCACCAACCCCAAGGCCAACGTGCCGGGTCGTAACGAATACCATCCGGTGGTGGCGGCTCGGGCCTTCAAGGCCATGAACGATCTGTTCGACGAGGTATTCGCCGAGCGGTGATTCGGGCTTTCAGCAAAGGCTGCAACCCTTGGCTGCAGCCTTTTTTGTGCTTGCAACGTGCGCCTCAGGGTTGCCGCCGTCGGTACGCGCTATCGAGCGACACCCAGCGCTGCAGCGGGCCCTTGCGCGAGGCGTAGCGGATCAGCAGCCAGTTTCCTTGCTGGTCCAGTACCTCGCAGACATCGCCCTCGATCAGGTAGGCCCTGGTCCGGCTCGCTTCGTCCGGGCGCTCATGCAGATACAGGCGCGCGTTGGGTACGGTCCAGGTTTGCGGCTTATCGTTATCGTCTAGAGCACGACTGGCTACGATCCTGCCCTGAGGGTCGAGCGTTTTCTCGAACACCGGAAAGAACACCGGGGCGTCCGGGTCGTAGCCTTGGTTGACGTGCAGGGTCTTGTACAGCCACGGGACGCCCGACTCATCGAAACGATAGGCGTCGTAATACCAGCGCGGTCCGCTGCGGCAGTGGCTGTAGAGCGCTCGTTCCTCATTATTGGGCTGCAGCTCCGACAGCCATGAGCAATTGACACGTGCCATCAGCGTCGGCGGCATTTGCAATCGCTCGAAACGGTGCTTGGCGGGCCGATACAGGTAGATGTGGTAGGCAGAGTTGACCATTCCGGCCGGCACGCTGATTGCCACATCCGGGTGGCCGTCGGAGTCGTAGTCCTCGATATAGAAGCTTGGCGCCTCTGCATCGTTGCCTTCGGGAAGGCTCAGTTCGAGGCGGCTGCCGTCGGGTTGCTGCAGGAAATAGCGTTCGCCTTGCTGTTGCACCTGGGCCTGCAGGCCAGGCTCGGGTTCGAAACTAGGTAGTGTCGCCAGTGCACCGCTTGGCAACAGCAGCAGGCCGAGGAGGGGACGGTACGAAAGCAATATGGCAGTCCTTTGCTGTGGGGCGCCGCCTTGCGCCAGTGTTCAGGGCGATTTCAGCGGGGCAGTTCGATGCGCGTGGTTTCACCGGGTACCTGCGGCCAGTCGCCTGCAGCCCAGCGTTGGCGAGCCTGCTCGATCACCTCTGGAGTGCTGGCGACGAAGTTCCAGTTCATCCGCCTTGGGCCGATGGGCTCGCCACCGATCAGCGCCAGGTGGCATTCGCCGCAGGCACTGAGCAATGGTGTTTCACCCGCGGGAATCACCGCCATGGTGTGGCGGGGCAGGGTTTCGCCATCGAGCTCGGCTTCGCCGTCAATAAGGTACAGGGCCCGCTCGCTGTACTCGTCCGGGATCAGCAGGCTGGCCCCAGCGTTCAGGCGCAGTTCGGCATAGAGCGTCGGCGAACGCACCGGTACCGGTGATTCGAGGCAGAAGCCACTGCCGGCGATCAGGGTGATCTGCACGCCCATGGCATCGCTGCGCGGCAGCGATACGGCAGGGTGGTAGCTGTAGGCCGGATCGCACTGTTCCTCGGCTTCCGGCAGCGCCAGCCAGACCTGCAGGCCGTGCGCGCGCTTGTTCCGCCCGAGCTGTGACGGAGGCGTGCGTTCGACATGCGCTACCGCACGCCCGGCGGTCATCCAGCTGACGTCACCGGGGCCAACCAGTTGATCGGAGCCCAGGCTGTCCTTGTGCTGCAGCTGGCCTTCGAACAGGTAGGTGAGGGTGGACAGGCCGATATGCGGATGCTGGGCAATGTTCATGCCTTTGCCGGCCGGGTAGTCATGCTCCAGCATATGATCGAAGAACACGAAGGGGCCGATGCTGCGAAAGCGTGCCGAGGGCAGGGGACGCAGAATCGGTTGGCCGGAAATGTCCTCGGCGCGCGGGCGGATCAGCTGTAACTCGCTCATGCCGGAGCTCCCGCCAGGCGGGTCTCGATCTGGATGTCGGTGGTGGTCATCAGCTTGTGGATCGGACATTTGTCCGCCACGCGCAGCAGTTGCTGGCGCTGTGTCTCGTCCAGTGGCCCCTTGAGCGCCAGGTCGACGATCAGGCGGTAGTTGCCCTGGCGCTCCTCGCTGTCGTCACGCTCGACGTGCACGTCGATGCCTTCCAGCGGGAGGCCGCGTTGGCGCGCATAGAGCAGCAGGGTCATGGCCTTGCAGGTGCCGAGGGCTGCGTCGAACAGATCGTGCGGTTCCGGTCCGGCGCCATCCCCGCCCTGCTCGGGCGAGACGTCGCCGATGAGCTGGTGCGAGCCGATTTCGATCTGCTGCTGCAGGCCCTTGTTGTTGTGAATGCGGATCATGGCGCTTCTCTTGAGGTGTGACGAATCGACACTGGCCAGCCTAGCCCAGCCTGCACCGATCACACCAGCGCCGAGAGCCTCACGTCCGCTCCCAGCACACGCAGCAGTTGCCCGCGCTCATCGACAATGGGGACTGAAACGGTAAAGCAGAAGTCGTCTGTGGCCGAGGAGCGGTAGACCTGGGTGATATGACTCTCCATGCGCTCGGCCACAGCGCGGAACCAGGGGCGTTGGCTCCAGTCGCGGCCGCGACAGCTGGCATCCTCACCGTGCGCTACATCGGCGGCGAAGACGTTCTCGGAAATCTGCACGCCGCGACTGTCTACCAGGTAGAACAGCTCGAAACGGCTGTCGCGCGTCAGCGTATCGGCAAGCAGTCGTTCGGCCGCTGTCACGTCGCTGGCCAGCTCGGGGCGTTTGGCCAGTTGTTCGACGCTGGCGCGCACTGCTGCGTGAATTTCCAGGCGGAAGTCGCCGAGCCCGGCGAGCAGGCGATCACCGTCTTCGCGCACGGCCTTGCTGTGATGCAGCACCTGACCAGCCTTGCCAAGCAGCTCGCCAGCGACCTGGGCGATGTTTTGCACATCGCCGTTGATCGAGCGCACCGCCTGGCCGATCTGCTCGGTGCCGGCGGCGATCTGGCCGACCTGAGCGTCCAGGCGATCCATGGCCTGGCGCGTGCTGTCCAGTCCGCCGCTGACGGCGAGAATGCCGGCGCGGCCGTCGGCCACCGCCTGGTTCATGTGCTGGCCGGCACTGCCGAGCTGCTGCATGCCTTCGCGGAAACGCTCGATGATGCCACTGACCTGGCCGGTGGCATCGGTGGTATGGCCAGCCAAACGCCGCACTTCCTCAGCGACCACGGCGAAGCCCCGACCATGTTCACCCGCGCGTGCGGCCTCGATGGCGGCGTTCAGGGCGAGCAGATTGGTCTGTTGGGAGATGCTGGCGATCACACCAATGACCTTGCTCACTTCATCGAGCTGTCCGGCCAGTTGCTGGATCACCTGAGCCAGTTGCGCCTCGCTGGCATCGATCACTTCGACCTGGCGTAGTACCGCCTGGCCGCTTTGCTGGCATTGGTTGAGGGTGGCGGAAACCTCGGCGGACAAGCGCGCGACTTCGCCGGCACCGGGCACCAGTTCGGCGTCCAGTGTGGTGGTGACCTGCTCGCTGGCGCTGGCGATCAGCTCCGATGACTGTGCCAGCGTCTGCCCGCTTTGTTGGTTGGCAGCGGCGATACGCGCCAGTTGTGGCGCATGCGCGGCGATGCCGACGGCGGCGCCGAGGCTGGCGCGAATGCGTTGCTGGAGACCTGCGCTGAAGTCGTTAAGGCGTGTCATCCATTGATAGTGTTCCGGGAGGCGAATGGTGAGGTCGTGCTGTTGGAACAGAGCGTCCAATGCGGCCTCGTCCTGGGCCTTGCGGTCTGGCTTGCGCAGCAACTGCAACATGATGATTCCCCTGTCTGGTCTGTCTGAGTCACTGCAAGCCAGGTGCCATCATCGGGTGACGTACCCATGGCCATTTCAGGCCGTTAGCCAGCTATTAATGTTCCGGCTTGGTGCGGCCCCTGGTTGCCTGCTCCTTTTGAGGGCGCTGATGCGAATGGCGCTGGGTGATCTCCGAACTTGCCGGGCCGCTCGGCGGTCTATGCTGCTCGTACCGTCAGGAGGACTCGCCTTGCTCACATTTCGAACGATGCCATGGATACTCGCGCTCAGTGCCGCTATCGTCTGCAGCGCCCAGGCCCGCGAATACCGCTACAGCGACGCCCACCTGCACTACGTCGACTTCTTTCAGGAAAGCGCCGGCATGGACGAACTACTGGAGAAGATGGCGGAAAACAATGTCGATCATGTGATGTTCTCGGGTATTCCGGTGGCCAAGAAGTGGGATGAGGACGAGCCCAAGCGTCCGCGTTATTACGCCGGTGATGACGCCAATGCCTATTGGTACAGCGCTACCGACGTGTTCATCGCGGCCGCCTACAAGCGTCTGCCCGCCGAGCAGCGCAAGCGCTTCCATCCGTTTCTTTCCGGCTTCAATCCCAACGACAAGAACGCCGACGCGCATATCCGCCGTATGCTCGAGCTAGACCCTGGCCTGTGGCAGGGCATCGGCGAGGTCTTCACCCGACATGACGATCTCACCGCGCTGATTCACGGCAGTGCGCCGCGGGCCAACAACGAGGCGCTGGCGCGGGTGTTTCACCTGGCTGCCGAGTATGACCTGCCGGTGATGCTGCATTCGAACATCACCTCCAAGCGCGAGCGTGAACCGCTGTTCCTGGAGGAAATCGAGGCGCCGCTGCGCAATCACCCGCACGTGCGCTTCATTTGGGCGCATGCCGGCACCAGTGCCGAGATTCACCGTCATCAGGAGAAACTCGACTTTCTGCTGGACACGGTCGAGCGCATGCTCGGCCAGTACCCGAATCTTTATATCGACCTGTCCTGGACCATGTTGCGTCCCTATCTGCTGGACGCGGACGGCAGGCCCGACCCGAAATGGGTGCATCTGGTCAGCAGTTACCCGGAGCGCTTCATGCTGGGATCGGACGTGGTCGGGCGCTTCGGTAGCCTGGGCGAGTACATGAAGGGCTTCGATCCGTTCCTCGATGCCTTGTCCGAGGATGTGGCACACAAGGTGGCGCGCGACAACTTCCTCTCCGTACTACCGCGCCGGGTGCAGGCCGAGCTGGATCGCTAGCGCGGTTGTCATCAGGCTGTCACTCGGGCGTCATAGGCTCGCGCTCATCTCAACGAGGAGCGCACCATGCATTACACCCGAGTGGCCGTGATGGCCGGTCTATTCGCCTGGGCAGGGCTGAGCCAGGCTGACGTCCGTGTCGAAGGGCCGGTGGAATACGGCATCTTCAGCAGCCAGTATCAGGATTTTCAGCCCGGCGAGCGGGTACTGACCCGTAGCAATCAGGACATCGAGCGCACCGAGCAGATTCCCGCCAAGCTCGGCACCAAGTTCGGCATGCGTTACAGCCTGGCCGGCAAGCGTGAGGGTGATATTCCACTGACGTTGTTGTACCTCACGCCAGGCGTTGTCACGCCGGATGGTCAGCGTCATGACAAGTTCGAAGTGCAGCAGAAGCTGGTGGTCGGTGCACCGCAGGACGTGATGGCCTTCGAATTCACCGAGCATCACGAAGTGGTGCCCGGCGAATGGCATTTCATCGTCTATCAGGGTGATCGCAAGCTGGCAGAACAGCGTTTCATGGTGCGCTGATCAGAGCAGGATGATTGCCCAGGTCAGGGTGATCATCAGCAGCGCGACCATCTGTGCCGCGCTGCCCATGTCCTTGGCCTGTTTGGACAGTGGGTGCAGGTTCAGCGAGATGCGGTCGACCACCGCCTCGATGGCGGAATTGAGCAATTCCACCACCAGTGCCAATAGCGGCACCAGTATCAGCAGCGCGCGCTCGGCGCGGCCGACATCGACCAGGCAGGCCAGCGGCAGCAGCACCAGGTTCAACCACAGCAACTGACGGAACGCGGCTTCACCTTGGTAGGCCGCGCGCAGCCCGGCCAGCGAATAACCGGTGGCGTCGAGGATGCGTGCCAGGCCTCGGCGGCCCTTGAAGGACAGGGCGTCCAGATCGGGGCTGTCGTTCATGATTGCAGCCCACCCCATGGATCGTTCAGCGCACGCTGGTAAGCCTGGCGCAGGTAGAGCATGTCAGCTTCGGGCATGCTGCCGCCGTGGCGTTGCAACTGGCCGAGATCGCGCCGCGAAGCGCTGGCAATACGCCAATGTCGGCGGCTTTTCTCCAGATCCAGCAGGGCAATGTCGACATCACCATCGCTACGCACTTTGACGAACAGATGCTTGGCGTAGCAGCAGCCATGCTGCCATCCACCCAGGTGCAGGCGCGCCAGGGTGACGGCCAGGCGTTGCAGCATGGCCTGGTTGAGCTTCGCTGCATGCGCCTCTTCGTACCACTGTTCCAGGCTGACGAAGTCCTGCAGCGCTTCGGTGACCAACAGTGCCTGCCACTGTCCGCTTTGCTTGCGTGCGGCGCAGTAGACGATATTCGGTGTACGGATGCCGAGGCGGGCGAGGGCGCGATAGGCCTGCAGCTCACGCAGAATCGTCGGCCGGCCCAATGGATGGCGCAGCGAGCGGTAGGTGTGGCCGTTCTGGCGTTTGCAGTACAGCAGCGGCCGGCTGCCGTCCCAGTGCTGCAGCAGGCGTACGCCGCTCTCGCCGCCGCGCCGCTGGTTGGCCGGCTCGACCCATTGACCAGGGCTGTGCCACCAGCGATCGAACTCGGTCGAGGGCAGGGCGGCCAGTGCTTGTTCGCTGAGAATCCCCATTTCAGGCCCCCTTGCGCAGCACGTAGGTGCGCCACATGGCGTAGCCGGGCAGGAAGTCCAGGTGGCCGAGTATGGCGAAGCCGGCCTGACGGAACTCCGCCTCCACCGTCTTGCGGGGCACCACGAAGCGGTTCAGGTTCTGCGCCCCACGGCCCTGAGCGGCGCGCCGGGCCTCCAGGCGGCGACGTTTCCAGGCCTTGTAGTTGCCGTCGACCCACAGCGAGACGATCAGCGTGTCGCGGCTGACGCGGTGGAACTCGCGGAGAATGGCCAGGCGGTGTTCGGCCGACTCGATATGGTGCAGCAGGCGGATGCAGAAAATGCAGTCCACCGCGTTATCGCCCAGGTCGATAGCGAAAGCCGAGGTGCGGAAGCTGTTGACCCGTGCCACCACCTCGGGCGGCTGCGCGGCGCGAGCGGTGGCGAGCATGTCGGCGGAATTGTCGGCAGCGAAGATCACCCGGTTCGGCTGCTCGCAGAGCATTGGCCAGAAGCGCCCGGCGCCGCAGGGCAGGTCGAGTATCAGGTTCGGCTGGTCGGCCAGCTGCAGGGCGCGACGCGCCACTTGTAGATCACGCCAGTGCGACAGGCGTCGGGCCAGGCCGTCCTGGTGCTTGTGCAGGTATTGCTGGGCGTGCTCGAAATCGTACTTGCGGGAAAAATCCAGTTCGATGGGGCTGGGCTTGGGCATGACGAACGTCCCTTGATGGATACGTTCATCAGCCTAAAGAGCAGGGCATCAAGGCCGCGTCAAAGGGGCGTGAAAATTTCGTCAAGCGCCATTGTTCAGGCTGACCCGGAAGCGGGTATGACCTGGCTCGCTCTGCAAGCTGACACTCCAACCCTGTTTGGCGCAAATGCGTTTGACCAGCGACAGCCCCAGTCCAAGCCCTTCGCCACGGGCCTGCGAGCCGCGCACGAACGGCTGGAAGATGCGCTCGTGCTGCTCGGCAGGAATGCCGGCACCGCTGTCCTCGATACGAAACGCGCCCGCTTCGAGGATCAGGCGCACACTGCCGTTCTCGGTGTAGTGCAGGGCGTTGCGCAACAGGTTGGCCATTACCGTACCGAGGAACGTGGCGTTGTAGCGGCCGTCGTCCTGGCCTTCCTCGAGCAGTTGGAAGTCCAGGCCTTTCTCTTTCATCAGAACGCCCCAGCGACTGGCTTGCTCATGGGCGACGGCGGCCAGGGTACGGTCGCCGACGAACACGGCTTCGTTGCTCTTGTCGCGCGCCAACTGCAGGAATGTCTGCACCAGTTCGCGCATTTCCTCGCTGGCGCGGGCGATGCGTGCCACCTGTTCCTTCTCGCGTGGGCCCAGGGGCCCCTCGGCAAGCAGCTCGCAGGAGGTGGCGATGACCATCAGTGGCGTGCGCAGCTCATGGCTGACATCGCTGGTGAACAGACGTTCGCGCTCCAGGGACTGGCGCACCTGGCCCAGGGTGCTGTCGAAGGCGGCGGCCAACTGGCCGACTTCATCGTCGGGGTAGTCCGGCGCCAGGGGCGGCGCCAGCGGGTGCAGCTGGTCACGGTGGCGCACCTGCTGGGCCAGGCGGCTGACGGGCGCCATGATCTTGCGTGCGGTAATCAGGCCCAGGCCCCAGGCCGCGATCACGGTGAGCAGAAAACCGGCCAGCACCACGTTGAACAGAGCGTTTTCTCGGGCTTCGAATTCATCCTGCTCTTGCTCGAGCACATGGGTATGGCCGTTGCTCTCTTCTACATATACGTAGAAAGCGTCTTCGCCGTTCACGATTTCATTGAAGCCCTCAGGAAGGTGTTGATACACATCTGGTATCGCGTACTCCGGGAACTGGGACGAAAAGAATCGCGTACTGCTATCGAGCCTTGGAGCAGAACCGGTTTTCATATCCTGTGAGAGCACACCACTTAATTCGCGCTCCATTTGCATCGAAACCAAGTGCTCTTCAATGAAATGCACCACCGCGACGATGCTCAGTGAGAACAGCCCACTGACCACTGTGGTCATGAGTAAGAAAGCGATCAGTATGCGCCGCTCGAACGGCTGCTTAGACAGCATCGGCGCTCTCCGCCAGGCGATAACCGACGCCGTGAATGGTGTGTAGCAAAGGCCTGGGGAAGGGTTTGTCGAGCACCTGGCGCAACTGGTGAATGTGGCTGCGCAGGCTGTCGCTATCCGGGCAGTCGTCGCCCCACAGCGCTTCTTCCAGCGCCTCACGGCGCACCACGGCCGGGCTGCGCTGCATGAGGATGGCCAGCAGCTTGAGGCCCAGCGGGTTGAGCTTGAGCGCCTGACCGGCGCGGCTGACGTGCAGGGTATCGAGGTCGTAGCTGAGGTCGGCGACCTGCAGCTGGCGTTTGCGGCTGCCGCGGCTGCGGCGCAGGATCGCCTCGATGCGCGCCACCAGTTCGGACAGCGCGAAGGGCTTGATCAGATAGTCATCGGCGCCGGCATTGAGCCCCTTCAGGCGATCATCCAGCGCATCGCGCGCAGTCAGCATGAGGATCGGTACTTCGCTGTGACCATCTTCGCGCAGGCGCTTGCACACCTGATAACCGTCGATGCCCGGCAGCATGATGTCCAGGACGATCAGGTCGTAATGGCCGCTGCTGGCCAGGTGCAGGCCGCTCAGGCCGTCCTGCGCGCAATCGACGGAAAAGCCCTTGAGCTGCAGATAGTCGAGCACGTTGGCGAGAATGTCTAGGTTGTCTTCGATGACCAGAATGCGCATCGCGAGTAATTCCTGGGTTTGACGATTTTTTCACACGGCTTTGACGAGAGGCTCACGGCTCGCCTTGCAGACTGCGGCTCGTTCATCCTACAAGGATCATACGATGCCACGGCTCCATTACGCGCAACTTCGTTATCTGTCGATCATTCTGCTGGCCTGGCTGGCGGTTTTCTTCCTCACTCGTAGCGTGCTGCTGATCGCACATCTGGGCGATGCCGGTGTCACCCTGCCGAACCTGCTTGGCCTGTATGGCGTCGGTCTGATCTATGACCTGAGCTTCCTGGTCTACGCAGCCGCACCGCTGGCGCTTTACCTGCTGTTGTGTCCTGCCTGGTTGTGGCGGCGCCGTTGGCATCAGCGTCTGTTGATCGCCCTGGCGGCCGTCAGCCTGTTCGCGATGTTCTTCACTGCGGTGGCCGAATGGCTGTTCTGGGACGAGTTCGGCGTGCGCTTCAACTTCATTGCTGTGGACTATCTCGTGTACTCCAAAGAGGTCGTCGACAACATTCTCGAGTCCTATCCGATCTATCCGCTGCTGGCGCTGTTGGCGGTCTTGGCTATCGGCTTGACCGTAGCGCTGCGCCGGCCGCTGCGTGCGGCGTTGCAGGCGCCGCGTTTACCACGGCTGCGTGCGGTCTATGCACTGGTCATGCTGGCATTGCTGGTCGGACTGTGCAGCGGCCTGGTCGGGCAGGATGCGCCGCGTAGTCTGGGCGGCAATACCTACCAACGTGAGCTGGCGAGCAATGGCCCGTACCAGTTCTTCGCTGCGTTTCGTAACAACGAGCTGGACTATCATCAGTTCTACGCCACCTTGCCCGATGCCGCGGTGGCCGAGCAGTTGCGTGCCGAAGTGGCCGAGCCCAATGCGCGCTTCATTGGCAGCGACCCGCAGGACATCCGCCGGGTGATCGACAACCCCGGCCAGGCGCGCAAGCTCAACGTCGTGCTGGTCACCATCGAGAGCCTGAGTGCCAAGTACCTGGGCAGCTTTGGTGATACCCGTGGGTTGACCCCGAACCTGGATGAGCTGCGCAAGCACAGCCTGGTATTCACCAATTTCTATGCCACGGGTACGCGTACCGACCGCGGTCTGGAGGCACTGACCCTGTCGGTGCCGCCGACCCCGGGGCGCTCCATCGTCAAGCGCATCGGCCGCGAGTCCGGTTATGCCAGCCTGGGCCAGCAGTTGGGCGCGCAGGGCTACGACAGCGTCTTCGTCTATGGCGGGCGTGGATACTTCGACAACATGAACGCCTTCTTCGGTGGCAATGGCTATCGCATCGTCGATCAGAGCAGCGTCGATGAGTCCGAGATGAGCTTCCAGAATGCCTGGGGCATGGCCGACGAGGATCTCTACCATCAGGCGCTGAAGGTGGCCGATAGCGACCATGCGGCCGGCAAGCCGTTCTTCCTGCAACTGATGACCACCTCCAACCACCGACCCTACACTTACCCGGACGGGCGCATCGACATCGCCTCCGGCGAAGGACGTGAGGGCGCGGTGAAATACACCGACTATGCCATCGGCCAGTTCCTGGCGCAGGCGCGCAGCAAGCCCTGGTTCGACAACACGCTGTTCGTCTTCGTCGCCGACCACACCGCAGGCAGCGCCGGGCGCGAGGATCTGCCGGTGGCCAACTACCACATCCCGCTGTTCATCTACGCCCCTAGCTACGTCGAACCGGGCGAGTACCGCGACGTGGCCAGCCAGATCGACGTGGCGCCGACGCTGCTTGGGCTGCTCAACCTGGATTACGTGTCCACCTTCTTCGGTCGCAACCTGCTGCGCGCCGATCACGCTCCCGGGCGGGCACTGCTCGGCAACTACCAGCACCTGGGCCTGTTCGATGGGCAGAACCTGGCGATTCTCAGCCCGCGCCAGGGCATGCGTCGCCACGACGATGCCCTGGGCCTGAGTCATGAGTGGAGGGTGGATGATGCCGATCCGTTGTTGCGGCGCGACATCGCCTACTACCAGGGCGCCAGCTATGCCTTCGGCAAGCGTCTGATCGCCTGGCAGCCCGATGATCAACCGAGCCAGCAGCTCAGCCAGCGCTAAGGAACGACCATGCCGTCTCGTTATTTCGATTTTCGTCTGGCGCTGGGTATTCCACTGCTGCTGATGGCGTTGCTACTGCTGGTCGACCCCAGCCCTGTGGATTTCGCCCTCGCTCATCTGTTCTACGAGCCCGGCCAGGGGTTCATCGGCCGTAGCAGCTTTTGGCTCGAAGACATCCTGCATGACCGCGCCAAGCAGGCGGTGATCGTGCTGGGTGTGCTGGCCATCGCCGGCTTTGCGCTCAGCATGCTGCCGACGCGCTTGCGTGCCTGGCGCCGTCAGCTCGGTTATCTGGTGCTGGCATTAGGGCTGTCGACCTCGGTGGTTACGCCGCTGAAGACGCTGACCGGCATGCATTGCCCCTGGAGCCTGAGCGAGTTCGGTGGCCAGGAGCAGTTCATACCGCTGCTCGCTGAACGCGCGCCTACGGCCAATCCCGGGCGTTGCTGGCCAGGCGGACATGCCTCGGCCGGGTTCTCACTGCTAGCGCTGTTTTTCGCGCTGCGCGATCGCCGCCCACGCGCTGCGCGCATCGCGCTGGTCGTCGCGTTGGGGCTGGGCTCGCTGTTTTCTCTGGGGCGCATGTTGCAGGGCGCGCACTTTCTTTCGCACAACCTGTGGACGCTGCTGATCGACTGGGTGATCTGCGTGCTGACCTATCGCTGGCTGCTTTACCGAGCGCCTGTCGCACAACGCGCAGGGAATCAGGTGGTCTGGGGAGAAACCTGCCGATGAACAGACTCCAACAGGGCTTGCGCCTGGCGTTGGCTACCGTGGTTTTCGTCAGTGCGCTGTTGGCGCTGCCCCTGAGCATGGCGTGGGGCGCGACGACATCGGCGGCGCCCCTGCAGGGCGTGCGCCCAGCCAGCTGGGCACAGCCACTGGACACCCGCATCAACCTGTATCGCATGGCACCGGATTTGTACCGAAGTGCGTTACCAGGCACGAAGGACTGGCCGCAATTGCAGCAACTTGGCATCACCACGGTTATCAACTTCTATCAGCGCGGCGACGAGCAATGGTTGGGTGATCCGCGTGTTCATCAGGTACACCTGCCGTTGCGCACTGATCGTATCGATGACGCCGACGTCATCGAAGTGCTGCGCAGCATCCGCCAGGCGCAGAGTCGCGGCACGGTACTGATTCATTGCAAGCATGGGCAGAACCGTACCGGGCTGATCGCCGCCCTGTACCGAGTGATCTACCAGAACTGGAGCAAGGAGCAGGCGCTGGCAGAAATGCGCGGTGGTGGGTTTGGCGGCGAAGAGCGCATGGGCGACGCCGAGCGTTACCTGCGCGACGCCGACATTCCGGCGTTGCGTTCAGCATTGGCCACAGGTGCCTGTAGCACCAGTGCATGGGCGCTGTGCGCGCTCAAGGAACGGTTTGTAGACGTGATCGAAGGAGCATGAAGTGATGAGCATCCCACGTCTGTTGATCTGCGGTTTTCTGCTGCTGAGCGTGGTCGGTTGCCAGAGTCTGCGCGAGCAAATGCTGGCAGCCAACTATCCGGCAACCTTCGTCGATGGTTTCGAGGCGGGTTGCAGCAGCGGGCGCTCGGTAGCAGGGCCGCTGGGTCAATTCGACAAGAATGTGCCGCGCTATATGAGCGAGCCGATGTATGCCCAGGGCTGGGAGGACGGTTTTCGCCAGTGCGAAGACGTGCAGCGCATCGATGATTGGCAGGTACGCAGGGAGCAGCAGTGGCGCGATGACGAATGGCGGCATCATGTTGACCAGGCCATGGCCAAGGCGCTGCGACGTTAGAATTTTTTTTATTGCCTTATCAAGAGCGTGGAAATAACGCCGATAAGCAAGTCGGGATCAGCGCAATCTCATCATATTTTCGGCCAGGTATGGCCGAGGATGCCTCGACTTCTGCGCGCAATGGGAGTTTCACAAAATGTCACTGCGTGATCTGTCTATTGCCCCTCGGGCAGCTCTGGGATTTGGATTGGTTGCTCTGTTGGTTGTACTGCTCGGGATTTTTTCACTGATGCAGATGGGGGCGATGCGGGAGAAGTCCAACGAGATCAACGTCAACTGGTTGCCTAGTGTGTTGGCCATTGGTGATGTGAATGCCAACGTGCTGCGTTTGCGTGCCATTACTCTGCGTCTGACCCTCAATCGTGACTCAACGCAGGTGCAAAATAATCTGCGTCTGGCTGAGGAGTTGCGCTCATCGCTTGGCAAGAACCAGGGCATTTATGAGCAATTGATTTCCAGCGCCGAAGAGCGGGCGATCTATGACGAGTTCAAGCGTGTCGAGGCGGCATACCTGCAGGAACAGGGCCGAATAATGGAGGCCGCTCGTCAGGGCAATTTCGATGCTGCCATCGAGGTGGCTAGCGGCTCGCTCAACCAGCATGCCGACGACATGCTGCAGAATCTCGGCAAGCTGACCGAAATCAATCGGGTAAGCGCGCTGGCTGCCGGTGATACGGTTGCTGAGGTGACGGATTCTGCGCGTATCTGGGTGATCGGCATGATGATCGTGGCGACTCTGGCCACCGTGGTGCTGGCCCTGCTACTGACACGCAGCATCGTTGCGCCGCTGACGGAAGCGGTGCGGGTGGCCGAGGTGGTGGCCTCGGGAGACCTGACGCAGAACATTCATGCTGACGGGAGCGACGAGCCTGCGCGCTTGCTCAATGCCCTGAAAAACATGCAACAAAGCCTGCGCACCACCATCCAGAGCATTTCCGACTCATCCAATCAACTGGCCTCGGCCTCCGAAGAGCTGCATGCCGTCACCGAGGATTCGACGCGCGGTCTGCACCAGCAGAACACCGAGATTGAGCAGGCGGCCACCGCAGTGAACGAGATGACGGCGGCGGTGGAGGAGGTGGCGCGCAATGCGGTGAGCACCTCCGAGGCTTCGCGCGAATCCAATGCCACCGCGCTGCAGGGCCGCGAGCAGGTACGTCAGACCGTCAGCTCCATCGGGCAATTGGCCGAGGACGTCAACGGCACCGCGCAGGAGGTCGAGAAGCTGGCCGAGCGGGTTCGGGAGATCAGCAAGGTGCTGGACGTGATCCGCGCCATCGCCGAGCAGACCAACCTGCTGGCGCTCAACGCGGCGATCGAGGCGGCGCGTGCCGGTGATGCAGGGCGCGGCTTCGCGGTAGTGGCCGATGAGGTGCGCGCGCTGGCGCATCGCACGCAGCAGTCCACCCAGGAAATCGAACAGATGATCGGCGGCATCCAGAGCGGTACGGATCGCGCTGTCAGCGCCATGCAGAGCAGCAACGGCCGCGCCCGTTCCACGTTGGAGGTAGCCCAGGCTGCCGGTGTTGCGCTGGAGCAGATCACCCAGGCGATTTCCTCGATCAACGAGCGCAATCTGGTGATTGCCAGCGCCTCGGAAGAGCAGGCTCAGGTGGCGAGGGAAGTGGACCGCAATCTGGTCAATATCCGCGATCTGTCGCTGCAGACCTCCGCTGGCGCCAATCAGACCAGCGCGGCGAGCCAGGAACTGTCGCGTCTGGCCGTCGACCTCAACAACCTGGTGGCACGCTTCAAGGTCTGAAGCAGGCCGCAAGCGAAAACGGCGCCCGAGGGCGCCGTTTTCTTTACCGCAGCAGCGATTACTTGCCGGCCCAGCGCTTGAGCACCAGGGTGGCGTTGGTGCCGCCGAAGCCGAAGCTGTTGCTCATCACGGTATCGAGCTTGGCGTTCTCGACGGTGCTTAGCTGGATCGGCATGTCGGCCACTTCCGGGTCGAGCTCGTCGATGTTGGCCGACGCGGCGATGAAGTTGCCTTCCATCATCAGCATGCAGTAGATCGCTTCCTGCACGCCGGCAGCGCCGAGGCTGTGGCCGGACAGGCTCTTGGTCGAGCTGATGGCCGGAGCCTTGTCGCCGAACACTTCACGTACACCGCGGATTTCGGCGACGTCACCGACCGGGGTGGAGGTGCCGTGGGTATTCAGGTAGTCGATCGGAGTGTCGACGGTGGCCAGGGCCTGCTGCATGCAGCGGATGGCACCTTCGCCGCTCGGCGCGACCATGTCGTAGCCGTCGCTGGTCGCGCCATAGCCGACGATTTCGGCGTAGATCTTGGCGCCGCGGGCCAGGGCGTGTTCCAGCTCCTCGACCACGACCATGCCGCCACCGCCGGCGATGACGAAACCGTCACGCTTGGCGTCGTAGGCGCGCGAGGCCTTTTCCGGGGTGTCGTTGTACTGGGTGGAGAGGGCGCCCATGGCGTCGAACAGGCAGCTCTGGCTCCAGTGTTCCTCTTCACCGCCACCGGCGAAGACCACGTCCTGCTTGCCCAGCTGGATCTGTTCCATGGCCTGGCCGATGCAGTGTGCGCTGGTGGCACAGGCCGAGGAGATGGAGAAGTTGACGCCCTTGATCTTGAACGGTGTGGCCAGGCATGCCGATACGGTGCTGCCCATGGTACGGGTCACACGGTATGGGCCGATGCGCTTGACGCCTTTCTCGCGCAGGGTGTCGATGGCTTCCATCTGGTTGACGGTGGAAGCGCCACCGGAACCGGCGATCAGACCGGTGCGCGGGTTGGAAATCTGCTCTTCGCTGAGGCCGGAATCCTTGATCGCCTGCTCCATCGACAGGTAGGCATAGGCCGCAGCGTCGCCCATGAAGCGATACAGCTTGCGGTCGATCAACTCTTCCAGGTTCAGATTGACCGAACCGGAAACTTGGCTACGCAGGCCCATTTCAGCGTAGGACGGGTTGAAACGGATGCCGGATTTGCCCGCGCGGAGGCTGTTGGCAACGGCTTCTTTGTCATTGCCCAGGCAGGAAACGATGCCCAGACCGGTAATCACGACACGACGCATGTGCAAGTCCTTCAGAAACTGTCGGTAGAGGTGAACAGGCCAACGCGCAGGCCTTCGGCACTGTAGATCTCGCGGCCGTCGACGGCCACGGTGCCATCGGCGATGCCGAGGATCAGCGAGCGGTTGATGGTGCGCTTGATATGAATGTTGTAGGTGACTTTCTTGGCGGTCGGCAGGACCTGACCGAAGAACTTCACCTCGCCGCTACCCAGGGCACGACCGCGGCCCGGGTTGCCTTGCCAGCCCAGATAGAAACCGACCAGCTGCCACATGGCATCGAGGCCCAGGCAGCCTGGCATGACCGGGTCGCCTTCGAAGTGGCAACCGAAGAACCACAGGTCCGGGTTGATGTCGAGCTCAGCGACGATTTCGCCTTTGCCGTGCTTGCCGCCGGTCTCGCTGATGTGAACGATGCGATCGATCATCAGCATGTTCGGGGCGGGCAGTTGCGCGTTCCCGGGGCCGAACAGTTCGCCGCGGCCGCAGGCGAGCAGGTCTTCCCGAGAGTAGGCGTTTTGTTTTGTCATGCGAGCTCCTCAATTGTCCCCATGCTTCTAAGGCTGGGCGAATCGTCCTGGCCGGCGCGCCTGAAATAGGGGGCGTCTGCCGGCAGCCTAGTCATAGACTATTGCGTTGTGGTGAAAGTCACAGCGCAGTGAGTACAGTTGTACTCTGCTGTACTGGCATTGTCACAGACACAGCAGTTTCCCCTTGTAACGCCGGCTTGTCACCGGGGCCACTCGCCTATGGTCGGGCTGGCAACCAGCGCAGCAGAATGCGTTGCAGATCTGCTCGTTTGAACGGTTTTGCCAGGTAATCGTTCATTCCCGCTTGCAGGCAGGCTTCGCGATCACCCTGCAGGGCGTTGGCGGTCAGGGCGATGATGGGTACCTGTCGCCCCCGTTCGAGCTGACGGATCTGCCGTGTCGCTTCGTAGCCGTCCATCAGCGGCAGTCTGCAATCCATGAGAATCGCGGCGTAATCCTGCTGGCTGCAGCTCTGCACGGCCTGCTGGCCATCGCCGACCAGGCTGACCTGATAACCCAGGCTGCGCAGCATGGCTTCGATCACCGTCTGGTTCACCGGGTTGTCTTCGACCAGCAGTACCGGCTGGCCCTCGCCGCTGCCCAGGCTCTGGCTGTCGCTGTTTTGCACTTGCTCGCTGCAGGGGCGAAAAGGCAGGGGGATTTCCAGGGTGAAGACCGAGCCTGCGCCCAACTGACTTTCTGCGCGCAGGGTGCCGCCCATGCGCTCGGCGAGCGTGCGCGCAATCGGCAGGCCGAGTCCGGTGCCGCCGTAGCGCCGGGAAATGGAGGTGTCAGCCTGCTGGAAGGCGTCGAACATGTGATCCAGGCGTTCAGCCTCGATGCCGATGCCGCTGTCGTGCACAGCGCAGGTGAACCACAGGACCTGGTCGTCCAGCAGCTGCCAGCGGGTCTCCACGCGGATATGGCCTTCTTCGGTGAACTTCAGCGCATTGCCGATCAGGTTGACCAGGATTTGTCGGATGCGTGTGGGGTCACCGCGTACTTCCAGCTGCTCCAGGCCCGGCTGGGCATCCAGCAGCAGTTGCAGGCCGCGCTGCTGGGCACTGTGCTGGAAGACCTGGATCGATCCCTGCAACAGCTCCGGCAGATTGAAGGGAATGGCTTCGAGTTCCAGCGCTCCGCGCTCGATGCGCGAGAAATCGAGTATGTCGTTGATGACCTTGAGCAGGTGTTCGGTGGACTCGGTCGCCAGCGCTGCGTATTCGCTCTGCTCGTCGTTGAGGCTGGTGGTCTCCAATAATTGCAGCATGCCCAGCACGCCGTTCATGGGGGTGCGCAGCTCATGGCTCATCATGGCCAGGAAATCCGACTTGGCGCGGTTGGCCTGTTCGGATTCCTCGCGCGCCTGGACCAGTTCGGCGATCGCCTGCTGTTGTTCGCGGCCGCTTTGCTCGAGTGCGCTGGCCAGGTTGTTGATATGCCTGGCCAGGTCGGTCAGCTCGTCGTTGCCCCGCTCGACCAGGGACGGACGATAGTCACCGCTCTGGATGCGCTCGAGCGCCTGACCCATGGCGCTGAGCGGCTGAGCGAGGCGGCGCGCCAGGCGGCGGGCGAGGAGGAAGGTCAGCAGCAGGGCGAACAGCGAGAGGACGCCAGCCTTGAGCAGAATTTCCTGCTGGCGGGTATTGAAGGTGTCGTTGGACATGCCCACGACGACGCGGCCGAGATAGCCATCGCCGATCACCTTGCCCCGCGGCGGCATGGCTAGCCCTACGCCAGGCGGTCCTTGCAGGTGGATCGGTGCCTGAAACACCTCCACCTGAGGCGTGCTGTGGCCTTGCTCCTTGGGCCGTTCGACGTAGACCAGAATGTTGTCGTCGCGGTCACGTACCTCGGCAAAACGCACGTCGGGGGTGCTCAAGGTCGCGCGCAACAGGCTTTCCAGTGTGTCCAGGTTGCCATTGAGCACCCCGTATTCGGTGGCCGGCGCAAGCTGATTGGCGATCAATTGACCGGTGTGGCCCTGCTCCTGGCGCAGGTCCTGCAACCGGGTGAAGGTGAGAAAACCGGTAAGCAGCAGGGTCAGCAGCAGTGCAGGGCCGACGCTGATCAGCTGGGTGCGGGTATGAATGTTCCAGCCACGGCGCTGGCCAGTGGTTGCACCGTCCCTGGCGGACTGCGGCTCCCGAGAGGGGCAGGGCGGGGGCAAGGGGCTGCCTGTGGGCACGAATCGTCCTTGGCAATTAACGTCGATCCGGCATGTTAACCGACCCGTCGCGCTTTGCCAGTCTCAGGCGCGTGCACTCTGCGCCAATTCTCGTTTGCCAGCCTCGTCGGCCGCTCGCCACTGAACTTTTGCCCTGGCCGGGTACTCTCGGCTCCGTATAATGCCCGCAGACCGCCATCACGCATGGCCTCATTCGGAAGATCTATGACACAGCTCCAACCCATTGCCGTACTCGGCGGCGGCAGCTTCGGTACCGCCCTGGCCAATCTGCTGGCGGAGAACGGTCAGCGCGTCCTGCAATGGATGCGCGACCCCGAGCAGGCCGAGCAGATGCGCCAGAGCGGCGAAAACCCGCGTTATCTGAAGGGGGTCAAGTTGCACCCCGGTATCGAGCCGACCAGCGATCTTGTCGCGACACTGCAGCAGGCCGAGCTGGTGCTGGTGGCGCTGCCGTCCAGCGCACTGCGCGATGCGCTGCAGCCGGTGGCGGGGCAACTGGCGGGCAAGATGCTGATCAGCACGACCAAGGGCATCGAAGCCAAGACCTTCAAGCTGATGAGCCAGATTCTCGAGGAAATCGCCCCCGATGCGCGCATTGGGGTGCTGTCCGGGCCGAATCTGGCCAAGGAAGTGGCTGACCACGCGCTGACCGCGACGGTGATCGCCAGTGAGGACGAAGAACTCTGCCTGCGCGTGCAGCAGGCGCTGCACGGCCGAACCTTCCGCGTCTACGCCAGTGCCGACCGCTTCGGCGTCGAGCTCGGCGGTGCCTTGAAGAACGTCTACGCCATCATGTCCGGTATGGCGGCCGCGCTGGGCATGGGCGAGAACACCAAGAGCATGCTGATTACCCGCGCCCTGGCGGAGATGACCCGCTTCGCGGTCAAGCTCGGTGCCAACCCCATGACTTTTCTCGGCCTGGCCGGCGTTGGCGATCTGATCGTCACCTGTTCGTCCCCGAAGAGCCGCAACTACCAGGTCGGTTTCGCCCTGGGCGAGGGGCTCAGCCTGGACGAGGCGGTGCAGCGACTCGGCGAAGTCGCCGAGGGGGTCAACACGCTCAAGGTGCTCAAGGCGCGTGCCGAAGAGCTCGAGGTCTACATGCCGCTGGTCGCTGGCCTGCATGCCATTCTTTTCGAGGGGCGTACGCTGGCTCAGGTCATCGAACTGCTGATGTGTGGCGAGCCCAAGACCGACGTTGATTTCATCCCTACCGCAGGTTTCTGAACGCTGTGGCCAATCAAGGAGAGTGACTCATGAGCGATGAAAAGCAGGAATTGGAGCGCGAATCGATTCTGCTGCGCGTTCTGTGGATGGTGATTTTTCTCATCGTCTGGCAACTGGCCGAGCTGCTGCTCGGTGCCGTGGTGCTGCTGCAGCTGGGTTACCGCCTGTTCTACGGTGCGCCGAATGCCGGCATGCTGAGTTTTGGCGACAGCCTTAGCCAGTACCTGGCGCAGATCGGCCGTTTCGGCACCTTCAACACCGATGAAAAACCCTGGCCGTTCGCCGACTGGCCGGCGCCTCGCGCTCCGGAGGGCGAGAGCGCGCACAGCATCCCGCCGGCGCCGCATCCGGTGCGCGACGAGGAGCCCAAGCTGTGAGGCTATGGCTGCTGCGCCACGGCGAGGCCGAGCCGCAGGCCGCCAGCGATGCGGCCCGCGAGCTTACCGCGCATGGTCGCAAGGAAGTGCAGCAGGCCGCCGCGCAGCTTGCCGGGCGGCCGCTGACCGCCATCGTCGCCAGCCCTTACGTGCGTGCTCAGCAGACGGCAGAGCTGGTGCGCAGCGCGCTTGGGTTCGCCGGCAAGATCAAAACCGTACCCTGGCTGACGCCGGACAGTGATCCTCGAGAGGTCCTGAAATTTCTCGATGAACGAGAGAGTGCCGAGGTGCTGCTGGTCAGCCACCAGCCACTGATCGGCGCGCTGGGCGGCTTGCTGGTGCATGGGCATCGACAAGACCCGTTGCCCATGCGTACCGCCAGTCTGGCAGAGCTGGAAGGCGACATCCCGGCGGCAGGGCTGATGGAGCTGCTGGCGCTGATTCATCCGCGTTGAGGTGGTCACAGGCTGCAAGCTGCAGGCAGGAGCGCAAAGTTTGACGCTTGCACCAGGGCCTCATACTGGGAAGCCTGAAGCCTGAAGCCTGAAGCCTGAAGCCTGAAGCCTGAAGCCTGAAGCCTGAAGCCTGAAGCCTGAACCAGAAACATTTCTTAACTTGCACCTCTTTTGTCTGCGTGGAATAGTCGACCAAGCAAGTGCTTGGTTGATTCCTACAAAAACAACAAAGGAGGAAGCCCTGTGGCTGATGCAATCCGTTTGCCGCTCGAGCTGTTCTACGAACGTGAAGCAAGGCACCCGAACAAACGCTACATGGTGCAGCCTCTGGGGGGCGGCCAGCTGCTAGAGCTGAGCTGGGCCGACGTGGGGGAGCAGGCGCGTCGCGCAGCCAACTGGTTGCGTAGCCGCGAACTGCCGCAGGGCACCCGCATCGCCATCATCTCCAAGAACTGCGCGCACTGGATCGTTGCCGATCTGGCGATCTGGATGGCCGGTCACGTTTCGGTACCGCTGTATCCCAACCTCACCGCCGACTCCATGCGCCAGGTACTGGAGCATTCCGAAGCGGCTCTGGCATTCATCGGCAAGCTCGATGACTGGGCCTCGATGGCCCCAGGCCTGCCGCAGGGCCTGCCAACCGTGAGTCTGCCGCTGCATCCGCAGGGCAGCTTCGACTACAGCTGGGATGACTTGCAGCGCTGCGCGCCGATTCAGGACGATCCCAAGCCGGCGGCCAACCAACTGGCCACCATCATCTACACCTCCGGTACCACCGGAACGCCCAAGGGCGTGATGCACAATTTCTCCAATTTCGGTTTTGCCGCCAGCAACGCCATCAAGCTGTTCGGCGTGGGCGAGGATGACCGGCTGATTTCCTACCTGCCGCTGTGCCACGTGGCCGAACGCATGTTCGTCGAGCTGGCCTCCATCTACGCCGGTCAGACGATCTTCTTCGCCGAGAGCCTGGACACCTTCCTCGAAGACCTCAAGCGCGCACGGCCGACCGTGATGTTCGGCGTGCCGCGCATCTGGACCAAGTTCCAGATGGGCGTCTACGGCAAAATGCCGGAACAGAAGCTCGATCGCCTGCTGCGCTTGCCGATCATCGGTCGTTTCATCGGTCGCAAGGTGCTCGCCGGGCTTGGGCTGGATGCCATCCGCTATGCGTTGTCCGGCGCCGCACCGGTACCCGAGGCGTTGCTGGGCTGGTACCGCCGATTGGGCATGGAGATTCAGGAGGTCTATGGCATGACCGAGAACTGCGGTTATTCCCATGTCTGCCTGCCTGGCAGGTTCAAGCAGGGCTGGATCGGCCAGAACAATCCGGGTGTCGAGGTGCGCATCGCCGAGGATGGCGAAGTACAGGTACGCAGCGGCGCGACCATGCAGGGCTATTACAAGGACCCGATCAAGACCGCCGAGGCGCTTACAGACGATGGCTTCCTGCGCACCGGTGACAAGGGTGAGCAGGATGCCGAGGGCAACCTGCGCCTCACCGGGCGCATCAAGGAAATCTTCAAGACCAGCAAGGGCAAGTACGTGGCACCGGCACCGATCGAGAATCGCCTCGGTGAGCACTCGCGCATCGAGCAGGTTTGCGTGGTGGGCGACGGTTTGCCGCAACCCATCGCGCTCTGCGTGCTGTCCGATGTCGGGCGCCAGGAGGCGGCCAATGACAGTCGCGATGAGCTGGAAAGAAGCCTCAACGCGTTGCTTGCCGAGGTCAACGGTCGTCTTGATCAGCATGAACGCCTGCAGGGACTGGTGCTGGTCAAGGAGGTCTGGGCGGTGGAAAACGGCTTCCTCACCCCGACCTTGAAGATCAAGCGTGCAGTGATCGAAGGCACCTATGGCGAGCGTTTCGCCGAATGGCAGCAGCGTAGCGAAGCGGTGCTCTGGCACGACTGAGTATCGCCGGGTCGGCGCCGCCGGCCCTGTTTTCCCTCCGTTCAAGGACAGATCCATGGCTCTCTGGCAACGAACTCCCGATCTTGCGGCACTGAACGCCACCCTCAGGAACAGCATCGGCGAGGTGCTGGACATCCGTTTCGAATCATTCGATGACGAATCGCTCAGCGCCAGTATGGTGATCGACTCTCGTACGCATCAGCCCTATGGCCTGCTGCACGGCGGCGCCTCGGTGGTGCTGGCGGAAACCCTCGGTTCCACTGCCAGTTACCTGTGCATCGACAACAGCCGCTTTTACTGCGTCGGATTGGAGGTCAATGCCAACCATCTGCGCGGTCTGCGCAGCGGGCGCGTGCATGCGGTGGCGCGGCCGGTGCATCTGGGGCGTACCACGCACGTCTGGGATATTCGCCTCAGCGGCGACGATGGCAAGCCCAGCTGCATTTCGCGCCTGACCATGGCCATAGTGCCGCTGGGCGAGCAGCCGCCGAAACTGTGAGTGCCTGCCTGCAATTTCATCCAAGATTTGCCCGGTCCGTGGCGCTACAGTACGCGCCATGGACCAGATCACTCATATCCAAAGCAGCTTGCCCGGCGTGCGCCTGATCGATGCCGAGTACCGTCGCTTCGCCTTTCCCCGGCACTTTCACCTGGAATACCACGTCGGTCTGCTGATTCAGGGGCAGCATCGCTACGCCTATGGCGGTGAGCGTCGGCATGTCGGGGCAGGGGATGTGCTGCTGATGGCGCCGGAAGGGATTCATGACGGTGCCTGTCTGGACGGCGAGAGTTATCGCATTCGGGTGATGGCCTTCGATCCGTTCTGGCTGGATGAAGCCAGTCGGACTCTGAGCGATGGCCGCCAGGGCGCGCCGAGGCTGACCACCAGCAGCTTGCGCCACCCTCTGCTGTCGCAGCACCTGCAGGATTTTCATGCAGCGATGCTGGGAGGATCGCGGCTGGCTCAGGAGGAAGCGCTCTGGCAGGCGCTGGCCCATCTGCTGGAGATGGGCTCGACCTTGCGCGTCAGCGAGCCGCATCGCGTTTTCGATCAGTGCACCTGGCAGCGGCTGCGCGACTGGCTGGAAAGTCGCCTGGATCAGCCGCCCTCGCTGGAGGAGATCGCTGCGTTCTGCGCCATGAGCCCGTGGCAGGCGCTGCGGCGTTTTCGCCAGCACACCGGCCTGCCGCCGCATCAATGGCTGACCCAGCTGCGTCTGCAGCGCGCCTTGCCGCTGGTGCTGGCAGGGCAGCCCCTGAGCGAGATCGCGCTGCGCCTGGGCTTCTATGACCAGGCGCACTTCTCGCGGTTATTCCGCCGCACCTACGGCCTGCCGCCAGCGCGCCTGCGTCAGGGCTGATACCCGCAAAGCCTCACCCCTTCCTATCACCTGGAGAACAACCATGCAGGAGACATCCGTCTTGCTGTCGCTGGCTGCCGTGTTCGCGGTGGCCCTTGTAAGTCCCGGCCCCGATGTGGCGTTGGTGGTGCGTACTGCCCTGCATCAGGGCCAGCGTGCGGGTCTGCTCAGCGCATTGGGCCTGGCCTGCGGCATTCTTTTGCATGGCACGTTGGTGCTCAGCGGCGTGGCCTTGCTGCTTAGCCGCACCCAGTGGCTGTTCGATCTGGTGCAGGTCGGCGGCGCGCTCTATCTGGGTTGGCTGGGTTTTGGCGCGGTGCGGGCCTGGTGGCGTGGCAGTGCCGGCCCCAGGCGTCTGGATGGCGAGCTGGCGCCTTCGCTGTTCGGCCCCTGGCTGCGCGGTGTATTGACCAATCTGGGCAACCCCAAGGCGCTGGTGTTCTTCCTGGCCCTGCTTAGCAGCCTGGTGCCGGCCGACATGTCGCTGCCCGGCAAGGTCGCCTGTGCGGCGCTGTTGTTCGGCCTCAGTCTGTTCTGGTTCGGCCTGCTCGGTATGACCCTGAGCCGCCCGCTGATGCGTCAGCGGCTGCTGCAGGCAGCGCCGACCATCGACTTCGTCTGCGGCCTGGTGTTTCTGCTAGTCGCCGTGAGCATCGTCGGCAGGCTTGTGTTATAGCGCTGGCCATTGCGCCGCCATCAATGGCGGTTACGGTCATTGCCGCCGGTGCATGGCTGCCGGAGAATTCCGGGATATTCGTCTTTCGAGTTTGATGCATGCCGCAGCTGATCTTCTTCGCCCATGCCAACGGCTTTCCGTCCGCCACCTACGGCAAGCTGTTCGCTGCGCTGGCACCGGATTTTCAGGTGCAGCACCTTGAGCAGCATGGCCACGACCCGCGTTTTCCGGTGAATGACAACTGGTCGAATCTGGTCGATGAGCTGATCCATCACCTCGAGGGCGGTGACGAGCCGGTCTGGGGCGTCGGCCATTCGCTCGGCGGTGTGTTGCACTATCACGCAGCCTTGCTCCGCCCCGAGCTGTACCGCGGCGTGGTGATGCTCGATTCACCCGTACTGACCCTGGCCGACCGCATGGTGATCCGTGCCGCCAAGCGCTTCGGCTTCATCGATCGCATCACCCCGGCCGGGCGTACGCTGGGGCGCCGTGAGGCGTTCGCCGACCTGCTCGAAGCGCGTAATTATTTTGCTGGCAAGAGCCTGTTCCGGCGTTTCGATCCCGAATGTCTGGATGCTTATGTCAGCCACGGTCTGCAGGCGGGAGCGCAGGGTTTGCGTTTGAAGTTCGACCCTGCCACCGAAATCAGCATCTATCGCAGTGTGCCGCACACCGCGCCGGGTCGGCCGCAGCAGCTTGCCGTACCGCTGGCCATGGTACGGGGGCGCCACAGTCGCGTCGTGCTGCCGCATCATGCGCGTCTGCTCAGGCGCATGCCGCGTGCCGAATACCATCATCTGCCGGGCGGCCACATGTTTCCGCTGGAGCGCCCGCAGGCCACCGCCGATCTGCTGCGTCAGCTGTTCAGCCGTTGGCATGCCAATCAGGAGCAAGGCGCATGAACGCAGGTTTCGAGGAAGTTCGTCTGAGCCTGCCGCATATCGAGCTGGCGGCTCATCTCTACGGGCCGGAGGATGGCTTGCCGGTGTTGGCCCTGCACGGCTGGCTGGATAACGCCGCGAGTTTCGCGCGCCTGGCGCCCAAGCTGGAGGGGCTGCGTATCGTCGCGCTGGATTTTGCCGGCCATGGCCACTCCGACCACCGTGCGGCCGGCGCCGGTTATGCGCTGTGGGACTACGCCTTCGATGTGCTGCAGGTCGCCGAGCAGTTTGGCTGGCAGCGATTTTCCATCCTCGGTCATTCCATGGGCGCGATCACTGCGGTGTTGCTCGCCGGCGCGATGCCCGAGCGGATCGCGCGCCTGGCCCTGATCGACGGCCTGGTGCCCTATACCGGTGAAGCCGAGCAGGCACCGGAAAAACTCGGTGAGGCGTTGCGTGCCAGGCAGAAGCTCTCCGACAAGCGCAAGCCGGTCTATGCCGAGATGGCGCGCGCCGTCGAGGCGCGGATGAAAGGTGTCGGTGCCGTCAGCCGCGAGGCGGCCGAACTGTTGGCCCAGCGGGGCCTGATGCCGGTGCCGGGCGGTTACACCTGGCGCACCGACAGTCGCCTGACCTTGCCGTCACCGCTGCGTCTGAGTTGGGCGCATACCCAGGCGTTCGTGCGTGCGCTGCAGTGTCCGGTCAGTCTGGTAGTGGCCGAGCAGGGCATGATGGGCGCGCAGCCGGCCCTGCAGAAATTGCTGCAGGATCTGCCGTTCGAGGTGCATCGCCTGCCGGGCGGTCACCACCTGCATCTGGATGACGAGGCGGGGGCACAACGTGTAGCGGATTGTTTCAATCCATTCCTGCGCATTTCTTGACTTGCCTGAAGCCCTGGGGAAAGGTGTGGCGGTCTGCCATGGAGGATCGCATGATCGACCCGTTCAACCACGCCACCCATTGCTTCGCAACTTCGCCTGCACAAGGATCTTCTCGATGACGGTGCGTATGAAGCTGTTGTGCGCAGCGCTGGCCACCCTCTGCAGCGGTGCCGTACTGGCAGCCGACATACCTGGTAGCCGTGATCTTGAAGTGCTGCCGCGTTTCCCTGCCAGCCAGATCGTTGCGTTCAAGGAGGCGTCCGATGTCGAGCGCATCTATCCGCAGGGTTCGATTCGCCGCATCAGCGGGCGTTTGCGTTACGAGCGTGAAATTCTCGTGCAGGGCCAGCACAGCGCCGTGACTTACGAACTGCCGCGCACTCACAGCGCCGATCAGGTATTTACTGCGGCGCGGGAAGCTCTGCTGCAGCAGGACGCCGAGCTGCTCTACTGGTGTCAGGGCCGTGAGTGTGGGGCAAGTAACCTGTGGGCCAACGCGGTGTTCGGCAATGCCACGCTGTATGGCTCCGACGACCAGCAGGCCTATGCCCTGTTGCGCCTGGCCGAACCGAATCATGAAAGCCTGCTGGCGCTGTACAGCATCACCCGTGGTAACCGCCGTGCCTATCTGCATGCCGAACAGCTGGATGCCGAAGCGCCTCTGGGCGTATTGCTGCCGACGCCCGCGACCCTGTTGCGTCAGCTGCGCACCGATGGTCAGCTGAAACTGCCCGATGAAGCCAAGGCCGACAGTGCCTGGGTGGAGGTGCTGGCGCGTAGCCTGAACCTCGACAGCACCCTGCGCGTCACTCTGGCCGGCAACCAGGCCGAGGCATGGCGCGAGGCACTGATCGAGCAGCGCGTGCGCGAAGCGCGCCTGGAGTTGGGTGAAAGCGCCGATGAAACACTGAGCGTGCATTTGTTGCGTTAAGCTATCGCTCGCAATCGCCTGTTACAGAGCGCCCTTCATGGGCGCTTTGTCGTTTCGTCGAAGGGAGTTTCGCTTGATGGCCACTAATGATCGTCTGCTGGTGCAGATTCTTCTGCTCGGCCTGCTGGCTGCCAGCCTCTGGGTGCTGGCGCCATTCTGGTCGGCGCTGTTCTGGGCTGCCGTGCTGGCCTTTGCCAGCTGGCCGTTGATGCGCTTGCTGACGCAACTGCTCAATGGGCGCATGTCGCTGGCGGCGGGCATCCTTACCGGTGTCTGGGTGATCATGGTGGCGGTGCCGCTGGTGTGGCTGGGCTTCAACCTGGCCGATCACATCAAGGACGCCAACGCCCTGATCAGAGACCTGCAGGTGGAAGGCCTGCCGCCACCGCCCAGCTGGTTGGCCAGCATTCCGCTGATTGGCGATCGCCTGGTGGAGCTGTGGCGCACCATCGACCAGCAGGGCGCTGCCTTCTTCGATACCTTGCGTCCTTACCTGGGGCAGGTCGGCAACTGGCTGGTGGCGCGCAGCGCAAAGATCGGCGCGGGCATGGTCGAACTGGCCCTGAGCCTGGTGCTGGTGTTCTTCTTCTATCGTGACGGACCGCGACTGGCGGTGTTCGTACACAGTCTATTGGAGCGGCTGATCGGCGAGCGTGCCGATCATTATCTGGAGCTGGTGGCCGGTACCGTGCAGCGTGTGGTCAATGGCGTGATCGGTACTGCCGCAGCGCAAGCGGTGCTGGCCTACATCGGCTTCGTCATCGCCGGTGTGCCGGGCGCGCTGGTGCTTGGTCTGCTGACCTTCGCCTTCAGCTTCATCATGATTCCGCCGCTGATCTGGGGCCCGGCCGTGGCCTGGCTGGTGTGGCAGGGGGAGATCGGCATGGCGATCTTCCTGGGCATCTGGGGCTTCTTCATCATCAGCGGGGTGGACAACATCCTCAAACCCTACCTGATCAGCCGTGGCGGCAACCTGCCGCTGGTGGTGGTGCTGCTCGGCGTGTTCGGCGGCATCCTGGCCTTCGGCTTCATGGGCCTGTTCCTCGGCCCGACCCTGTTGGCGGTGGCCTACAGCCTGCTCAGCGACTGGGTGGCAGACAAGGCGCCGCCAGCAGAGGTGGTGGTGGACAAACCGCTGCCGGGCGAGGAGCCACGCGCCTGATCAGCCGCGTTCGCTTTCGTACTTGTCGAGGGTGTCGCGGGCGATCTGCCTGCCCAGCATGATTAGCTCCGGCGCCTTGTAGAACTCGAAGAAGCGACAGGCGCGCTTGGGCACGTTGATCAGCACGTCCGGCGGATAGCCGGCGATCTTGTACTGCGCCAGCGAGGTCTGCATCACCTCGAAGCTCTGGTTGACCAGCTCCAGCAATGACGCCGGCCCGCTGAACTCGGCGACCCGCGAGCCGCTGGCGGACTTCGGCGCGGCTTGTTCCTGATTGTCCTTTCGGCTGGGTGCTGCGGCCGGGCTGATGTCATCGGCGAGGCGTTGCTCATCGGCAAGCAGCAGGGTTTCGTCCTCGTTCTTGCGGCGAAAGCTCGGCAGGCGTGAGCCGAGCGAGGCCATCAACTGGTCGATGCGGCCCTTGAGGGCGGCGGGGCGCTCGATCACCGGCAGATGGTAGTGGTTCTGGTTGGTGGCGTTGAGGTTGACCGCGATGATCAGGTCGCAGTGGCTGGAGACCACCGGTACGATTGGCAGCGGGTTGAGCAGGCCGCCGTCGACCAGCATGCGCTTGCCCTGAATGACCGGTGTGAACAGGCTGGGAATCGCTGCCGAGGCGCGCATCGCCTGGTGCAGGCAGCCTTCCTGGAACCATATTTCCTGCTGGTTGGTCAGGTCGGTGGCGACCGCAGTGAAGGGGATGTCCAGGTTTTCGATATCCACCTCGCCGACGATTTCCTGAATCCGCCCGAATACCCGTTCGCCGCGGATGGCGCCGAGGCGAAAGCTGACGTCGAGCAGACGCAGCACATCGAGATAGTCCAGACTCTCCGTCCATTCACGGTATTCGCGCAACTTGCCGGCAGCGAAGATACCGCCGACCACCGCCCCCATCGAGCAGCCGGCGATGCAACCGATTTCGTAACCGCGTGCCTGCAACTCCTCGATCACGCCAATGTGCGCATAACCGCGCGCGCCGCCCGAGCCCAGCACCAGTGCCACTTTCTTGCTCATTCGCGGTTCTCCCCCTGTCGAGCTTCGACCTTACTCGGGCAGCGAAGCGGAGCCAAGGCAGTCTTTGCTAGAATCCGCCGCCAGTCATCGCGGTGAGAGTGAAACCATGAGCGAACCCATTCGTTTGACCCAATACAGCCACGGCGCCGGTTGCGGCTGCAAGATTTCGCCGAAGGTGCTCGAAGTGATCCTCGCCGGCAGCGGCGCACAGAATCTCGATCCCAAACTCTGGGTCGGCAATGCCTCGCGCGATGACGCCGCGGTCTACGCCATCGATGAAGAGCGTGGCGTGGTTTCCACCACCGACTTCTTCATGCCCATCGTCGATGACCCCTACGATTTCGGCCGTATCGCCGCGACCAATGCCATCAGCGACATCTACGCCATGGGCGGCGATCCGCTGATGGCCATCGCCATCCTCGGCTGGCCGGTCAACGTACTAGCGCCGGAAGTGGCCCTCGAAGTGATCCGCGGCGGCCGCGCCGTGTGCGACGAAGCCGGCATCCCGCTGGCTGGGGGGCACTCGATCGATGCGCCGGAACCGATTTTCGGCCTGGCCGTGACCGGCCTGGTGAGCAAGGCCAGTATGAAACGCAACGACACTGCCACGGCTGGTTGCAAGCTGTACCTGACCAAACCGCTGGGCATCGGCATCCTCACCACGGCGGAAAAGAAGGCCAAGCTGCGCAGCTCGGATATCGGCCTGGCGCGCGACTGGATGTGCACCCTGAACAAGCCCGGCAGCCGTTTTGGCAAGCTGGCTGGCGTGCGCGCGATGACCGACGTGACCGGTTTCGGCCTGCTCGGCCATCTGGTGGAAATGGCCGATGGCAGCGGCCTGAGCGCGCGTGTCGAGTTCGCTCGCGTGCCGCGCCTGGACAGCGTCGAGCATTACCTCGAGCAGGGCTGCGTGCCCGGCGGCACCTTACGCAACTTCGACAGTTACGGTGACAGGATCGCGCCACTGCCGGAGCTGGCCAAGCTGCTGCTGTGCGATCCGCAGACCAGCGGTGGCCTGCTGATTGCGGTGGCGCCGGAGGGCGAGGCCGAGTTTCTATCCGTGGCCGCCGAGCTGGGGCTAAAGCTGGCGCCTATCGGCGAGATGGTCGAGCGACAGCGTTACGCGGTTGAGGTGCTCTGATGCGCGACAACTGCACCGACTACCGCGATCTGTTTCTGCACGACCGGCCGATGATGGACGCCCGTGCGCCTGTCGAGTTCGTCAAGGGGGCTTTCCCGGGCGTAGTCAATCTGCCTCTGATGAACGACATCGAGCGGCAGAAGGTCGGTACCTGCTACAAGCAGCACGGCCAGCAGGCGGCCATCGAACTCGGGCATCAGTTGGTCAGCGGCCGTACCAAGGCCGAGCGCATCGAAGCTTGGGCGGCCTTTGCCAGAGCCAATCCCGACGGTTATCTGTACTGCTTCCGCGGTGGTTTGCGTTCGCAGATCGTCCAGCAGTGGCTGAAAAGCGAAGCGGGGATCGACTATCCGCGCGTGGTCGGTGGTTACAAGGCCATGCGCAACTTCCTCCTGCATACCACTGAACAGGCGGTGCAGGAGTGCGATTTCGTGCTGGTCGGCGGTATGACCGGCACCGGCAAGACCGAGGTCCTCGGCCAGCTTGACAATGCCGTGGACCTGGAGGCGCATGCCAATCACCGTGGCTCGAGTTTCGGCAAGCGTGCCAGTGCGCAGCCGGCGCAGATCGACTTCGAGAACGCTCTGTCCATTGATTTCCTCAAGCGCCGCGCCCTAGGCCAGCAGCAGTTCGTGCTGGAGGACGAGGCGCGTCTGATCGGCCGTTGCTCCTTACCGTTGCCGCTGTTCCAGGCCATGCAGCACCACCCGCTGGTGTGGCTGGAAGACAGCGTGGCCAATCGCGTGGAGCGCATTCTCCAGGCTTACGTGGTGGAGCTGTGTGCCGAGTTCGTCGCCGTACAGGGCGAGGAGGAGGGGTTCAGCGCCTTCGCCGCGCGCCTGCGCGAGAGCCTGGCCAACATCACCCGGCGTCTGGGCGGCGAGCGTTACCAGCGCCTGGCCGCGATCATGGACCAGGCGCTGGAGGAGCAAGTACGCGAAGGTCAGGTTGATACTCACCGTGGCTGGATCGAAGCCTTGCTGGTGGAGTACTACGATCCCATGTACGTATTCCAGCGCGAGAGCAAATCCGGGCGTATCGAATTCGCCGGCGAGCAGCAGGCTGTGGTGGAATACCTGCGTAAGCGAAACGGCGGTTGAGTCAGGCACTTTCGCTCTGCCGAAGCGTCATAGTCTGGGCCAACCCGTAGTCCCATCCCTCCGAGGAGTGTGCTCGATGAAACACTGGATCTGTTTGCCGCTGCTTGCGGTGGCGCTCACCGGCTGTGCCGGCAAGACCGTTTACCGTGAGACCTGCGCCAACCAGCTGGATGCCGCCTGGAAAGAGCTGAGCATCGCCGAAGCCGAAGGCTTCGCTGGTACCGTGAGTTATTCCAAGGCCCTTTCGCTGCTCACCGCGGCCAAGACCCAGCAGCAGTTCGAAGCCTATGCAGGCTGCGTGAGCAAGGCCGAGCGCGCACGCTTCTACATCCGCGAATCGCGAGCGGGGCGTTGATGCAACTGGATTTCGCCGACCTGAGCCCGCTTGAGGCTTATCGCTGGCTGGCTTCCAGCATCACCCCGCGGCCCATCGCCTGGGTTTCGACCCGTTCGGCCGAGGGCGTGGCCAACCTGGCGCCGTTCAGCTTCTTTCAGGTGATCAGCGATAACCCGCCGACCCTGCTGGTCAACGTCAACACCCGCGACGATGGCAGCCTCAAGGACAGCCTGCTCAATGCCCAGGCCAGTGGCGAGCTGGCGATTCAACTGGTCAGCTTCACCCAGGCCGAAGCAATGAACGCCAGCGCCGCGATCCTGCCGCACGAGGTCAGCGAGTTCGACCACTGCGCCATCGCCAGCCTGCCGTGCGAGCGCATCGACGTGCCGCGTGTCGCTGGTGCTCCTGTGACCTTCGAATGCCGCGTGGCGCAGATCCAGCCCTATCCTGCACAACAACCCAACTGCCATCTGATCTTCGCCGAGGTACTGCTGGCCCACATCGACGATGCCGTGCTCAACGAGCAGGGGCGTCTGGACCCGCTGAAGCTCGATCTGATCGGACGTTTGGGCGGCAGCGCCTATTGCCGCACGCGTGACCTTTTCCAGATGCAACGGCCCTGAGCCCGTTCTGAAAACGACTTCCAGTTAGCTTTCCCGGCCATCTTGCCATTTACTGGCTTGTCGCCAGCAGTGTTGCGCTTCTATGTTCTAGGATTAGGGCTAGCTGCAGTAGACAGGGGGTTGTCATGGGTGGCTCATTGGGCAGACGCTTGGCCAGTCTGAGTACGGCCAGCAAATTGATGCTGGGTTTTGCTCTGGTGCTGATTCTGACAGCTCTGGTCGCCGCAACCGGTCTGGTGGCGTTGCGAGAGGTCAGTGCCGGCGCCGAACTGCAGCAGCGCATGAGCGCCCTTGGCGAGCAGGTACTGCGTATGCGCCAGAGCGAACAGGCGTTTGCCCTGAGTGGCGACAAGCAGCATGCCGAGCGCCTGGGGCAGCAGGCCGAGGCCATACTCCAGGCCGGCCAGGCCCTGCAGGCCGAGCTGGATAGTGACACTGCCGCGGTCATGGCGCAGGTCGAGCCTGCACTGGCCGACTACCGCATTGCCTTCGACCGCTACGTTGAATTCACCGACAACATGCAGCTGTCGCTGCAGGCCGCCGACTGGCTGGTGGTCAGTGCTGCCAATAGCCTGGATCTGCTGCAGGAAGGACTTTCCGAAGACGGCGTCGACCTGCTCAAGAGCTCTCAGGGCGAGCAGGGCGGCGATTCGGTATTGCAGGCCGGTAAGGTCGGCAAGATCCATCAGTTGCTGCTGCAGGCACTGGATCAGGCGCGCCAGCGTCTGGAGGCCAGCCGCCGCGGCGATGGCGAAGAACAGAGCGAAATTGCCCAGGCCGGCGAGGCACAGGCACTGGCTGCCGAGTTACGCGATGAGTTGAATGATCCCGGCTATGCCGCAGTGCTCGGCGAGGTGGTGGTCAACGTCGACTCCTTCAATGAGCGGCTCAAGGAATATGCCGATCAGTTGCAGCAACAAAAACAGGTGTACGGGCAGTTGGTCGCTCAGATCGAACAACTGTTGCAGCGCGTCGATCTGGCTCTGGATACCCAGCGCCAGGCCATGCATGCCGAGCGCCAGGCCAGCAGCGGCCTGATCATTTCGGCAGCGGCCCTGGCACTGCTGTTCGGTCTTGGCGCGGCGATCATGATCAGCCTGGCCATAGTGCGGCCGCTGAAGCGGGTGATCGGCCTGGCTGAATCCATCGCCGCTGGCGACCTCAGTGTGCGCATCGAGCAGGACCGTGTTGACGAAGTCGGCCAACTGCTCGCGGCCATGCAGCGTATGGCGGGCAACCTGCGGGAGATGGTCGGCCGCCTGCAGGGCGGCGTGGCGCAGATATCCAGTTCTGCCCAGACGCTCTCGGCGACCGCCGAGCAGACGCGTCAGGGGGTCAACGGCCAGAAGCTGGAAACCGATCAGGTCGCCACCGCCATGAGCGAGATGACCGCCACCGTGCATGAGGTCGCACGCAATGCCGAAGCGGCAGCAGCTTCCACCGAACAGGCTGACCAGCGTGTCGGGGCGGGCAGTCAGGTGGTGCGTCAGACCCTGCAACGCATCGAGCAGTTGGCTCGTGCGATGGAGGCGACCACTGAGAGCATCCAGCGTCTGAGCCAGGATACCCAGCGCATCGATGCAGTGCTCGATGTGATCAAGAGCGTCGCCGAACAGACCAACCTGCTCGCGCTCAACGCGGCCATCGAGGCGGCGCGCGCCGGTGAGCAGGGGCGGGGTTTCGCGGTGGTCGCCGATGAGGTGCGTGCGCTGGCCAAACGTACCCAGCAATCCACCGCGGAAATCGAGTCGCTGATAGCGGCCCTGCGAGAAGGCAGCCGCCGCTCCGTGACCGATATGGAGCAGAGCGCCAGCCTGGTGAACCTGACCGTTGGCGATGCCAACCAGACCGAGGGTGCCCTGGCGGCCATTGCCGAGGCGGTGAGCCTGATCTCGGAGATGAACCAGCAGATCGCTGCAGCGGCCGAGCAGCAGACCGCCGTAGCCGAGGAAATCAACCGCAGCGTGACCTCGATCCGCGATATCGCCGATCAGTCGGCCACGGCGATGGACGAAACCGCCGCGTCGAGCATTCAGCTGGCCGAGCTGGGGCGCGAGTTGCAGGGCATGGCGGGGCAGTTTCGACTGGCATAGCGGTCGGTCTCACAGTTTCGTGAGCAAAAATGTCATGGCGCTATGCCGCTTGCCAGCGTCCCAGTAGCATCGTCGTTCTGCATAAGGAGCGAACGATGCGAAGCAAACTCGATGTCTGTCTGGATTCGGTCAATCAGGTGTTGCTGGGCAAGGAGGCACAGGTTCGCCTGGCACTGACCTGCCTGTTGGCGCGTGGTCACCTGCTGATCGAAGACCTGCCAGGCATGGGCAAGACCACCCTCAGTCATGCCCTGGCGCGCGTACTGGGGCTGAGCTTCCAGCGTATCCAGTTCACCTCCGACCTGTTGCCCGGCGATATTCTCGGCACTTCGGTGTTCGACAAGGACAGCGGCCAGTTCGTCTTTCATCCCGGGCCGATCTTCGCCGAGCTGGTGCTGGCCGACGAGATCAACCGCGCTACCCCGAAGAGCCAGAGTGCGCTGCTTGAAGCGATGGAAGAGGGGCAGGTGACCATCGAGGGCGCGACCCGACCGCTGCCCGAGCCCTTCTTCGTCATCGCCACGCAGAATCCGGTCAGCAGCGGCGGCACCTTCGCCTTGCCCGAATCCCAGCTTGACCGCTTTCTCATGCGTCTGTCGCTCGGGTATCCGGCCCAGGCCGCCGAGCGCGCCCTGTTGCTGGGCGACGCCCGGCGCGACCTGCTGCCACGCATCGAGCCGATTCTCGACCATGCCGAACTGGCGCGCCTGCAGGCAGAGGTGCCCAAGGTGCGTGCCAGCGATGCCTTGGTCGATTACGTGCTGCGCCTGGTCGAGGCGACACGCAGTCAGCCGCAGTTCGCCTGGGGCCTGTCGCCGCGTGCCAGCCTGGCGCTGCTGGCCGCTGCCCGGGCCTGGGCACTGCTGGCTGAGCGCGATTATGTGATCCCCGAGGATGTGCAGGCGGTGCTGCCGTCGGTCGTCGGCCATCGCTTGCGCGAGCGCGCCGATCCCACCGGCCATGGCGGCGGCAGCCTGGTGCAATGGTTGCTGCGCGAAGTGCCGGCACTCTGATGCGTGCAGCGCTGAAACCGCTCTGGCGGCGCTGGCTGGCCCGGCGTATTCCGCCGGCAGCCAGCGTGCGGCTGAACCAGCGGCGCATCTTCATTCTGCCCAGCCGGGTGGGCGGCGTCTTTGCCGTGGCGCTGGTGCTGATGCTGCTGGTGGGCATCAATTACCAGAACAGCCTGGCCTATGGCCTGACCTTTCTGCTGATGTCGGTGTTCGTCATCACCATCCTGCATACTTACCGCAACCTAGCTGGGCTGGTGCTCAAGGCGGGTGGGGGTGGAGCGGTGTTCGTTGGCGAGCAGGCGCGTTTTCGCGTACGCCTGGAAAGCCGCGAGCGCGAGCATCAGGCTATTGCGCTGGGCTGGCCACCGGCCGAGCTGGTAATGCGCGATGTGCCTCGCGAAGGCCAGACCGAAGTGGAGCTGGACCTTCCCGCCACTCGGCGGGGCTGGCTACGCCCCGAGCGTATGCGGGTGGAAAGTCGTTTCCCCCTGGGGTTGCTGGTGGCCTGGAGCTGGGTCGACCTGGACCAGGCAGTGCTGGTTTATCCGCGGCCGCTGGAAGGCGATCTGCCCTTGTCGGCGGGCCTGGGTGACGAGGAGGAGGAAGAGGGCATGCGTGCCCGCGGCCAGGGCGCCGACGATTTTCAGGGGCTGCGCGAATATCAGCCGGGTGACTCGAAGCGGCGTCTGGACTGGAAGGCCTACTCGCGTGGGCAGGGCCTGTTGGTCAAGGATTTCGCCATGCTCAGCGGGCGTGATCTGTGGCTGGACTTCGACAGCCTGGGTGGCGACAGTGAAATGCGCCTGTCGCTGCTCTGCTACTGGGTGCTGCAGTTTTCCGAACGGCAGCAGGCGTTCGGTCTGCAACTGCCGGGACAGGTGATCGCCCCGGATTATGGCGATGGCCATCGCGATGCCTGTCTGCGAGCCCTGGCACTGTTTGGAGCGCACTCATGAGCAGTCTGCCGGGGATTCCGCGGGTAGCCCTGATCTGGTTGCTGGTCGCGCAGGTGCTGGTGATCCTGCCGCATCTGGTTCATCTGCCGCCTTGGATGATCGCTCTGTGGCTGGTTGCAGCCGGCTGGCGCGTGCAAATCTTCCGCATGCGCGCGCGCTATCCCAACGGCTGGGGCAAGGGCGGCCTGGTGCTGCTGGTATTGGCCGGTATTCTGCTGTCGCGCGGCACCTTGGTGGGGCTGGATGCGGCAGCGGTGCTGCTGATCGCCACCTTCACCCTCAAATTGCTGGAGATGCGCACGCGGCGTGACGCGCTGGTGGTGATCTTCCTTGGTTTCTTCTGCGTGGTGACCGCCTACCTGTTCGAGGACGGCATCCTGGCCGCGCTCTACAGCCTGTTGCCGGTCACGGCACTGCTGGCGGCGCTGGTCGGTCTGCAGCACAGTGGTTTCGCCGAGCGTCCCTGGCCAACCCTGCGCCTGGCGGGCGCTCTGATGTTGCAGGCGATACCGCTGATGGTGCTGCTGTTCGTGTTCTTTCCGCGCATGGGACCGTTGTGGTCGCTGCCACTACCCAGCGACAAGGGTGTCACCGGTCTGTCGGACAGTATGGAGCCAGCCGATATCGCCGAGCTCAGCCGCTCTTCGGCGCTGGCCTTTCGCGCCAGTTTCGCGGGCGAGGCGCCGCCACGCGCGCAGTTGTATTGGCGGGCGTTGACGCTGGAGCGTTTCGATGGCCGGCGCTGGTCGCAGTCCAGCTACGCCGATGTGCCGGTTGCGCCGCAGTGGAGCAAGGCCGGTGAGCCGCTGGATTACAGCGTCATCATGCAGCCCAGTGGCAAGCGCTGGCTGTTTGCCCTAGACGTTGGCGAGATGGCTCAGGAAAGCGGGCGGATGATGAGCGACTTCCGTTGGCAGCGGCTGCGCCCGGTGGATCGGCCTCTGCTTTACCAGGTGCGCTCCTGGCCGAATGCCGCGCGTGAGGCTCATGCCGAGCCGCCTGGCCTGCGCCAGGCGCTGCAGCTGCCCGAGCAGGGTGATCCGCGCACTCGTGCCTGGGCGGCCGAGCTGAAGGCGCAGCATCCGCAGAGCGACGCGCTGGTGGCGGCGGTGCTGCAGCACTTCAATCGCGAGCCCTACGCCTATACCTTGCGTCCTCAGCCGCTGGGGCGTGACAGCATCGATGAATTCCTGTTCGACACCCGGCGCGGTTTCTGCGCCCACTATGCCGGCGCCATGACCTTCGTCTTGCGCGCGGCAGGCATTCCCGCGCGGGTCGTCGCCGGTTATCAGGGCGGCGAGTTCAACCCCAACGGCAACTACATCCAGGTGCGCCAGTTCGACGCCCATGCCTGGGTCGAGTACTGGCAGCCTGGGCTGGGTTGGCGCAGCGTCGATCCGACCTTCCAGGTCGCGCCCGAGCGCATCGAGCAGGGGCTGGAAGAGGCGCTGGCCGAGGAAGACGGCTTTCTCGAGGACCAGCCATTCTCGCCGCTGCGTTATCGCGAACTGGCCTGGCTCAATCAGTTGCGCATGAGCTGGGAGAACCTCAATTACGGCTGGCAGCGCTGGGTGCTGGGCTATCAGGGCGAGCAGCAATTGAAACTGTTGCAGAACTGGTTCGGCAGCCTCGACTGGCAGCGCCTGGCCTTGGCCCTGGTAGGCACGGGTGGATTGTTGCTGGGGCTGCTGGCGCTGTGGTTGCTCAAGCCCTGGCAGCGCCGCGCAGACCCGCAGCGTCAGGCGTTCAACAAGTTCGAGCGCCTGCTGGCACGACATGAGGTGCGGCGGGAGGCTGGCGAGGGCGCGCGCTCCTTCGCCCTGCGTGCGGCGCGGCAGTTGCCTGAGCAGGCTGCGCAGATCGAGGCTTTCGCACGTTGCTTCGAGCAGCAGCGTTACGCTGGCGAGAGCGTTTCGCATGCCGCCTTGCTGCGAGCGCTGCGTGATTTACGCAAGGCGTTGCCCTGGCGCTTGTCGCGTTAGCGAGCGTTGGTCGCTTGCGTCAGTGGGGGATCTGGCTGTTAGCTTGGCGTGTTGTCTTCGAGGGGAGCGAGCATGAGCGATTTCATCGAGCGTTGTCTGCAGCGCGTCCTGGCCCTGCAGGTACGTCTGTACGCCTGTCAGGCGCGGCTGGCTGACTGTACCGACCCGGAGGCGTTACACGATCTGCGCATTGCACTGCGCCAGCTGCGCAGCCTGCTGCGTCCATTGCGCGGCCTGCCGGCCGTGGATGCCCTGGAGCAGGGCGCGGCGGTATTGGGGCGGCTCAGCGGGCCGCTGCGTGATCGCGAGGTGCTGAAGGCCGAGCTCGAGCGTCTCGGGCTGGTGCAGTTGTCCCCGATCGATGAAGCGCAGCGTGCCGCGGGCTATGCCGCGCTTGCCCGCAGCGGCGAGCTTGCGGATCTGATGCTGCTGCTCGACGGCTGGCCGAGTAATTGGCGTGACGCCGCCAGGCAGGGCCAATTGAGCGAGGTGGAAAAACGCATCCGCCGTCGTTTGCGCCGTCAGCAAAGGCAACTGGCGCGGGCATTGCGCGACCCTGCACACGACCGCCATCGCCTGCGTCTGTTGATCAAGCGCGTGCGTTACGCCGCCGAGACCTATCCGGAGCAGAGCCGTTTGAGCAAGGCGGCACAGCAGAGGCTCAAGCGGGCACAAAGTGCGCTGGGGGACTGGCACGACCATCTGCAATGGTTGGCGCAGACTGAGGTGCTGACGTCGCTGCAGCCTTGCCGAACCGCCTGGTTGCAGGCTCAGCAAGCAGCTGAGCGCCGCGCGGACGATGCGCTGCTGGCGCTGTACGGTGATTTCCCCAACGAAGAGTAAGGTGGCATTCTCGCCGCCAATATGGCCGTTTCGTCGCCTTTTCAGGCTGTCGTTCAGCCCTCGCCATCCCCTAAGATCGTTGCCATCGATGAATCATGAGGTGCGTATGATCTTTTCCGAGATGCTCGAGGCGGTGCGTCGCAATCCCGATGCCGTAGCTATTCCGGCCGAATGGGGGCAGGGCCGAGCCAGTTTCGGCGGCCTGGTGGCGGCACTGGCGTTCGAGGCGATGCGTGCCAAGGTGGCGGAGGGGCGGCCGGTACGCTCGCTGGCGATTACCTTCGTCGGTCCGGTGGCGCCGGATGTGCCGGTCAGCTTCCAGGCCGAAGTGCTGCGCGAGGGCAAGGCGGTCAGTCAGATGTTCCTGCGCGCAATCCAGGACGGCCAGGTAGTGACGGTGGTGCAGGGCAGCTTCGGTGCGTCGCGCCCGTCGGTGATCGCCGTGGAGGCACTGGCTGCACCGCAGATTGCGCCGGTCGAGCAGTGCCAGGAGCTGCCCTACGTACGCCACGTCACTCCCGAGTTCACCCGCTTTCTGGCCATGCGCTGGGGCATTGGCGGTATGCCGTTCAGCAACAATCCGTCACGGCAGATGGGCGGGTGGGTGCGCCTGCGCGGCGAGAGCGAGGCGCAGACCCTCGGCGAGGCGCATCTGCTGGTCCTGGTCGATGCCTGGCCGCCGGCAGTGCTACCGCGTCTGAAGAGCCCGGCGCCGGGCAGCTCGCTGACCTGGACCATCGAGTTCGTGCAGCCCCTGCAAAGCCTCAGCAGCGAGGACTGGTGCCTGTATCGCGCGGACATCGAGCATGCCCGTGATGGCTACGGCCACGTGGCGGCGGCGATGTGGAGCCCGGCAGGCGAGTTGATCGCCCTGAGCCGGCAGACCGTAACGGTGTTCGGTTGACTTCGCAGCGCCGCCCGCTACTTCCGCTTGCGCCAGGCGCGCCACCAGCCACCGCTTAACAGAAACCTCGGGAAGGTCACGCACTGCTCCAGCAGCAGGCGTTTCACTGCGTCGCGTTTGCCGCTGAACGGCTCGGGTGGCTGCTGCTCCAGGCGGTGGCCATGCGCCTGCAGCGCCAGCGCGGCGACCAGGCCAATGATGCCCAGTACCAGAGGCACGAACCTCAGTTGCCACAGCCCGATCAGCAGTACAACCAGCGACAGCAGAAACAGCGGCACGGCAATCAGGTGCAGCAACAGATTGGTGGGGTGCTTGTGCTGGTCGGCGTAGTGGCGCCATTGCCAGGCCAGCAGGTTGGGATGACGTTTGCTCATGGTGCGATCCTCGATTCGATGGAGCGAGTCTAGGACCACCATCAACGCTCGGCGAATTGCCCCTTGCTATGGGGCAGATAGGTTCATCCCTGCTGTGCAGATTACAGGCGCAGTTGACCGATCGCCTTGTTCAGCTCGCCTGCCAGCTGCGCCAGTTGCTGGCTGGTAGCGGCCGATTCCAGTGTCTGACCGACCGTTTGCTCGGTAACGTCGCGGATGCCGACCACCGAACGGCTCATCTCCTCGGCGACCTGGCTCTGTTGGGTGGCGGCCACGGCGATCTGCGTATTGCTGTCGCGCATCAGCGCCACGGCGGCGGTGATCGCCGCCAGCGATTCGCCGGCTTCCTGTGCCAGTTGCACGCAGTGGTTGGCGTTCTCCGAGCTTTCGCGCATGAACTCCACGGCGTCACGGGTGCCGCCCTGCAGGTTGCCGATCATCTGGGTGATTTCGTCGGTGGAGTCCTGCACGCGCTTGGCCAGGTTGCGCACCTCGTCGGCGACCACGGCGAAACCACGGCCCATTTCACCGGCACGGGCGGCTTCGATGGCAGCATTGAGGGCGAGCAGATTGGTCTGTTCGGCGATGCCGTGGATCACACCGACCACGCGGCTGATGTGCTGGCTATCTTCGGCCAGGCGCTCGATGCTGCCGGCGCTTTGTTGCACGCCGCGCGACAGCGCTGCGATGGATTGTTCGACACGTTCGACTACCTGCTGGCCAGCGCGCGCCAGCTGATCGGCATTGCGCGATTGGTCGCGAGTGGTGCCGGCGTGATCGGCGATGTGCTGAACCGTCGCCGACATCTCGTTGATCGCGGTGGCGGCCTGATCGGTTTCGCTCTGCTGGCTGAGCATGCCCTGGCGTACGGCGCCCATACGTTCGGCCATATCGCGGGTACCGCTGCTCAGTTCACTGGCGACCTGGCCGACCGTGCCGACCACCCGCTGATAGCCGGCCTGCATGGCATTGAAAGCGGCAGCCATCTGCCCGACCTCGTCGCGGCTGTCCAGCGGCACGCGCAGGGAGAGGTCGCCGCTGCGTTCGGCCTGCAGCATGACATCCTTGAGGGTGTTGAGATGGCTGAGCAGAAAACGGATCAACAGCTGCGAGGCGGCCAGCAGCAACAGCATGAGTACGGCGACTGCGACGGCGTAGGTGAGGGCGTGCTGAGTGAACAGGTCGAACAGGCTGGGCGCGCGAGCCAGGATCGCCAGTTGGCGTCCATCGCTGAGCGTGGTGCGTTGTGCACCAATCACCGGCGAGTCGCCGAACCAGGCATCGTGCGCTATGGCCTGCCAGCCGCTGGCATCAGGTGCGCCTTGAACGCCCGGCAGGCTGTTGCCCTGCAGCACCTGGATACTCGCCGAGGTGGGTAGCGCAGCCTGCTGCGGCCACTGTTGCAGCATACGCGCCTGCTCGGCTGCGGCTTGTCTGGCATCAGCGCTGCGGGCTTGCTGCTCGGTGTGCAGGGCGAACAGCACCAGCATCAGACTGATGACGAAGGCAACGGCGTTGACCGCCCAGAATTTGTACTTGAGAGAAAGATTGCTGATCCAGGCGCCCATGCTGTCGTTGTCCGTTTCACTACATTTTCAATATTGGCTATGTGCTATCAGTATGCCTCGGGATTGGGTCAGAGTCTTGACGTCAATCAAGAGTCTGTTTCCCCGCCTTCCAGTATGGCTGGCATATCGAAGAACGCCCGGGCGCAGGCGGTGGTTTGTGCGGCCAGCGCTTCTTCGCGTTGACCTCGATGCAGCGCCACTTCGCGCAAGACCTCGCCAAGGAAGGCGGGCTCATTACGCCCGCTCTTGGGTTTGGGTCTCAAGCTGCGCGGTAGCAGGAAAGGTGCATCGGTCTCCAGCATCAGGCGCTCGCCGGGAATGTCCTTGAGCAGCGGGTGCAGGTGCGTGCCGCGACGTTCGTCGCAGACCCAGCCGGTGATGCCGATATGCAGGTCGAGATCGAGATAGGCATACAGAGCACGGCGTTCGCCGGTGAAGCAGTGCACCACGGCCGCGGGCAGCTGGTCACGAAAGTTGCGCAGAATTTCCAGCATGCGCTGGCTGGCTTCGCGCTCGTGAAGAAACACCGGCATCTGCAACTCCACAGCCAGCGCCAGCTGTTCTTCCAGCGCCTTCTCCTGCGCGGGGCGCGGCGAGAAATCGCGATCGAAATCCAGCCCGCATTCCCCCAAGGCACGCACTTGCGGTTGCGCCAGGAGCGACTTGAGGGCAGCGCTGCTGGCATTGTTCCATGTGCTGGCATCGTGAGGATGGACGCCGGCGGTGGAGAACAGGCGCTGGCCGCTGGCGTCCAGCTGTCGGCAAAGCGCGAGGCTGGCCTCGCTTTCGTTCAGACTGGTGCCGGTCAGTACCATCTGGCACACGCCGGCTGCGTAGGCGCGCTCGAGCAGCGCTTCGGCCTGCACGGCGAGGCTGGGGTGGGTGAGATTGACGGCAATATCGATGAGCTGCATGGTGCCACCTGTTGAACGCGAAAGGGCAGAATAGCAGAAGCCGTCCATTCGTCAGGAAATCGATTTAAAACAATAAGTTGTTCGCTGTTTTTAAGGTTTATACAAGGTTGTGGGGTGGCGCCGGAGCGCTCGCCTGTGCCAATCTCCGCGCCCCTGTCTGGCTCGGGAACTTGTTCTGCGAGCTCAGGGTCTGTCGCGCATCGGCGAGCAGCAGGCCCACGGCGAAGTCTCGGCGGCCAACCGTCTTTCCTGGAGAATCGATGTCGCGATTGCTGCTGATCCTGTGCTTGTTGGCCATGCTGCCGCTGCCGGTCAGCGCACGCCTGGCCGGCCCGCCCGAGGTTGGTAGTCAGGCGCGTAGTACCCGCGATCTTCCGGCTATCCGCAGCAGCGGCGAGCTGCGCGTGCTGGTCAATCAGAGCCGCAACAGTTCGGGTTCGGTCAAGGGCCAGAGTATCGGCGTCGAGTACCACCGCTTGCGCGCGTTCGAGCAATACCTCAATCGCAATTCCCGCGACGGCCGCAACGTCACGCTGAAGATCATTCCCAAGGCCAAGGATCAGTTGCTCGGCGCCTTGCAGCGCGGCGAGGGCGATCTGGTCGCGCCCGGCGAGTTGCTCAACGTGCGTACCGGGCACGATGTCAGCGCCAGCACGGCGATTCGCCGTGACGTGCCGCTGGTGCTGGTTTCCAAGCAGGGCAACCGACATTATCGCAGCCTCGAGCAGCTGGCCGGGCGCAGCCTGTCGTTGCCCGCGGGTAGCGCCGTGGGTGAGGCATTGCGCCGTATCAACCAGCAACTTGCCGACCGCAAGTTGCCGCCGATCGTGGTCGAATGGGTCGATCCCACCCTGGCGGTCGAGGACGTGCTGGAGATGGTTCAGGCCGGTATTTTCGAGCGTACCGCGGTGGAGCTGCCGATTGCCGAGCGCTGGGCCAAGGTGATGCCCAAGCTGCGTATCGACCGGCATCTGGTTCTGGCGCGCGATGGCGACATGAAGTGGTTCGTGCGCCCCGATGCGCCAATGCTGCGTGCCAGCATCGACCGATTCTTCAGCAGCTATCAGAGCCCGGCCGACCAGGATGCGGCGTTCCAGCGTGTCTATCGTCGCTTATACAAGGTGCATTCGCCGCTGGGGCGCACCGAGCGACAGCGTCTGGAGAAGGTGCGCCCGGTGCTGCAGCAGCATGCCGAGCAACAGGGTTTCGACTGGCTGATGCTGGCCGCACTGGCATTCAAGGAGTCGACCCTGAACCCATCGGCTCGAGGTGCGAGTGGAGCCACTGGCCTGATGCAGATCACCCCGGCGGCGGCGCGCACTGTCGGCGTGAGCAACATCCAGAATATCGATGGCAATGTCCAGGCCAGCAGCAAGTACCTGGCGATGATCCGGCGCAATTTCTTCAACAGCCCGCAGCTCAACGAGCGCGAGCGCATGGCCTTCATCCTGGCCGGTTACAACCTGGGCCCGCAACGGGTGCAGAGCCTGCGGGCCGAGGCGCGCAGGCGGGGTCTGAATCCTAATCAATGGTTCTTTCAGGTCGAGCGTGTGGCCATGGAGCAGATGGGCATGGGTGTGGTGAGCTATGTGAACGCGGTGAATAAGTACTACCTTGCTTATGACCGTGAACGATATTTGCTCGAACCGCAGGGACGGCGTTTGACGGCCAACTAGCTATCTAATTATTCGATTTTTATAAGCGGTATTTTGCTGTTTTTTGATCGAATAAATTGGATATTCTGTGTGCCATCCAACCCACACATCAAAGGAAGCCTCGCAATGAACAACCTGATCAAAAACATCACCGCCAGCCAGGCCGGATTCGGTATCACCATCCTGCGCATCATCGCTGGCATTACCTTCGCCGCTCATGGTGCACAGAAGCTGTTCGGCTGGTTTGGCGGTTATGGTCTGGCGGGTGTCGCACAGTGGATGGAAAGCATCGGCCTGGCTCCGGGCTACCTGATGGCACTGATGGCCGGTAGCGCCGAGTTCTTCGGCGGCGTGGCGCTGATCATCGGCCTGCTGGTGCGCCCGGCGGCGGCGGTGCTGGCGGTAACCATGCTGGTGGCGATCTTCACCGTGCATCTGGCCAATGGCTTCTTCATGAGTAACAACGGCTATGAGTTCGCCTTGGCGCTGCTGGCCATCAGCGTGGCGCTGGTATTCGAAGGTGCCGGCAAGCTGTCGGTCGATGGCAAGCTCGCTCGCTGATCGATCAGGTAACAACAAGAAGGCCCGCAGATGCGGGCCTTCTTGCATTCGGTCGAACGATCAGGCGGTAGCGGCTTGCTCGGCCTTCTTTTCCTGAGCGGTGACCTGCTGCGCCAGTTCGATCATCTGCTCGCGCATCCAGCGGTTGGCAGGGTCCTGGTCAGTGCTCTCGTGCCAGTACAGGTGCGTTTCCAACGCCGGCACATCGCCGACCGGCAGTGCCACGTGATGCAGGTTATGGCGACGGGCGAAGCGCTCCGGCACGGTCATCACCATATCGGTTTGCTGCAACACGGTGCTGGCCATCAGGTAGTGCTGCGAGCGCAGGGCTATCTTGCGTTGAATGCCCATCTTGCCCAGGGCCAGATCCACATAACCCAGGCCACTGCGGCGGCTGGAGATGTGAATGTGGCTCAGCGACAGGTATTCATCGAGGCTGATCTTCTCCTTGGCCAACGGGTGGCCCGGGCGCATGGCGCAGACGTAACGATCATCCAGCAGTTTGACGTGACGCACCTGCGGGTCGGTGTTCAGCGGCGCATCGACGGCGAAGTCGAGGCGGCCGGCGGCCAGTTCCTTGGTGGTTTCGCGGCGCTTGGCCAGGAAACTCTCGATGCACACGCTGGGCGCCAGACGGCGCAGGCGCTGAAACAGTGGCGGCAGGAGAATCTGCTCGGAGAGGTCGGTCATGCTGATGCGGTAGGTCTTGCCGGCCTGCTGCGGGTTGAAGGTGCGGCTTTCCTGCACGGAAACGCGCAACAGCTGCAGGGCGTTGCGTACCGGACCGATGATGTTCTGCGCCATGGGCGTCGGCACCATGCCCTGGGCGGTGCGCACGAACAGCGGGTCGTTGAAGGTTTCGCGCAGGCGGGCGAGGGCGTTGGACACTGCCGGTTGGGTAATGCCGACGATCTGTCCGGCACGGGTCAGGTTGGCCTCGGTGTAAATGGCGTCGAAGACGATGAAGAGATTCAGATCCACCTTGGTCAGGTTCATGCCGGCAGTGCTCCAGGGGCGTCGATATCAATCGATCATATATCGGTTATGAATGTTCATACACGCTGAAAATAGGTTCGATAAATCTTAAGCGCTGTTCTAGCATCATTTCCACAACCTCTCACCCCTTTGTCACCAACAGGTAACCCCATGGATTTTGCCTATTCCCCCAAGGTTCAAGAGCTGCGTGAGCGCGTTACCGCGTTCATGGAGGCCTATGTCTACCCGGCCGAAGCGGTGTTCGAGCAGCAAGTGGCCGAGGGCGACCGCTGGCAGCCGACCGCGATCATGGAAGAGCTGAAAAGCAAGGCCAAGGCCGAGGGGCTGTGGAACCTGTTCCTGCCCGAATCCGATTACGGCGCTGGCCTGACCAACACCGAATATGCACCGCTGGCTGAGATCATGGGCCGCTCGCTGATCGGTCCCGAGCCGTTCAACTGCGCTGCGCCGGATACCGGCAATATGGAGGTGCTGGTGCGCTACGGCAACGAGGCGCAGAAGCAGCAATGGCTGGAGCCGCTGCTCTCCGGCGAGATTCGCTCCGCGTTCGCCATGACCGAGCCGGGCGTGGCCTCGAGCGACGCCACCAACATGCAGGCCAATGCCCGCCGCGAGGGTGATGAGTGGGTCATCAATGGCCGCAAGTGGTGGACCTCCGGCGCCTGTGACCCGCGCTGCAAGGTGATGATCTTCATGGGCCTGACCAACCCCGACGCTCCGCGCCACCAGCAACACTCGATGATTCTGGTGCCGATGGATGCGCCTGGGGTGACCGTGCTGCGTCCGCTGCCGGTGTTCGGCTACGACGACGCCCCGCATGGTCACGCCGAAGTACTGTTCGAGAACGTGCGCGTGCCTTACGAGAACGTGCTGCTCGGCGAAGGGCGCGGCTTCGAGATTGCCCAGGGGCGCCTCGGACCGGGCCGCATCCACCACTGCATGCGCTCGATCGGCATGGCCGAGCGCGCCCTGGAACTGATGTGCAAGCGCGCCGTGAGCCGTACTGCCTTCGGCAAGCCCCTGGCGCGCCTGGGTGGGAATATCGACCACATCGCCGATTCGCGCATGGAGATCAACCAGGCCCGTCTCCTGACGCTCAATGCGGCCTACATGATGGACACCGTGGGCAACAAGATCGCCGCCAGCGAAATCGCCCAGATCAAGGTGGTGGCGCCCAACGTGGCACTGAAGGTGATCGACCGGGCGATCCAGATGCATGGTGGCGCCGGGGTTTCCAATGACTTCCCGCTGGCCTACTGGTACGCCATGCAGCGTACCTTGCGCCTGGCCGATGGCCCGGATGAAGTGCACCGCGCCGCCATCGGCAAGTACGAAATCGGCAAGTACGTACCGCGTGACGTGATGAAAGCCAGCCGCTGAGTCGGCGGCTTTAACGAAAAGAGGCCCGCCAATGCGGGCCTCTTCTCTTATGTCTGCAATCTCAGGGCAATCTGTCGTCCGAGCGCTGTTCCTGGCCCAGCCAGCCGAAGCGCATATGCAGTTGCGCGGCAAATGTGCGTGCTGCCAGCTCTTCCTGAAAGGTCAGTGCGCGTCGCCCGAAGCGTACCTGCCAGAGCCGTCGGCCCTGGCGTTCGATGAGTTCTATGCAGACTTCGTGCATCGCCTCTCCTCAGGTGGAGCTGGCCTTGTCTCGCGTCTTCAACAGCGACAGCAGCACACCGCCGGCCAGCAGACCCAAGGTTACGCCAAGCGAGAGCAGGGCGGGAACCTTGATCAGGTCATGCAGGAAGATCTTGCCGCCGATGTACATCAGCACCAGCGCCAGGGCGTACTTCAGGTAGATGAAACGGTGCATCAGCGCGGCCAGGGCGAAGTACAACGCACGCAGGCCGAGAATGGCGAAGATGTTCGAGGTGTAGACGATGAACGGATCCTGCGAAATGGCCAGCACGGCCGGCACGCTGTCTACGGCGAAGACCAGGTCGGCCAGCTCGATCAGCACCAGTGCCAGCAGCAGCGGAGTGGCGTACAGCAGCGGCTTGCCGCTGACCTTGTCCTGCAGGCGTACCAGGAACTTGCCTTCGTGCAGATCGTCGGTCACGCGAATGTGCTTGCGCACGAAACGGATCACTGGATTCTGCGCCAGGTCCGGGTGGGATTCCTCGTCGTTGCTGCGCAGCATCTTGATGCCGCTGAACAGCAGGAAGGCGCCGAAGAGGTAGAGGATCCAGTCGAACTGCTGCACCAGTGCCGTCCCCAGGCCGATCATGATCGCGCGCAGCACGATCACCCCGAGAATGCCCCAGAACAGCACGCGGTGCTGGTACTTACGCGGGATGTTGAAGTAGCCCAAGATCATCGCCATGACGAAGACGTTGTCCATCGACAGCGATTGTTCCACCAGAAAGCCGGTGTAGTACTCCATCGCCTTGGTACCGCCGAGCTGCCACCAGATCCAGCCGCCGAAGGCGACGCCGACGCTGAAATAGCCGGAATACAGCAGCAGGCTTTCGCGCATCTCGATCTCATGCTGATCGCGATGCAGCACGCCGAGATCGAGTACCAGAAGGGTGATGATCAGTACCAGAAAGGCCAGCCAGAACCAGCCGGGGGTACCGAGGATGGGGGATGTCAAAAAGGCAAGTAGAGCGTCCATGAGCCCTCCCTAATGTCTGCCTGAGTTGAAAGAAATCCACTCAGTGACTCCGACATCACGGTGAGAAGCTCACCGCCAGAGGGGCCCGGCGTCACGCGCTGCGAAGACTAGCGCTGAGTTATCAGGCTGCCAAGCCCCTGGGCGGGAATTTTTTTGGTTCTTCGCATAGTTTGGGGAAGGTGTGGCTTGAAACCGGACTGGCAGTTACGTGTTAGCTGTCGTTGACTTGGCACTATCCGTTAGCGTGTCGTCTGATCTGATGGGTTTCGCCCCTTACGGGCGACTCACTTTCTTTGCTTGTGCAAAGAAAGTAAGCAAAGAAACACACCCCTGCATACGGCCCCGGCTGCGCCGGGGTTCCCTCGCTCCATCACCGTTCCAGGGGCGCGCCGAGAAGGGCCATCCCTGGCCCATCACGGCTCTCGCGACATCCATGTCGCTCAACCCCTTCCACGGCGATTCCACTCGGCCTCCTGAAGGGGACTTGGTCGTCGTCTGTGAGATCGCGCTTCAAGAGCAAAAGCCAAACGCTAACGACTTTGATCTTTCGGAGATGCCGCAACCTCGCGACCTGGTCCCCTTCAGGAGGCTGAGCAGCACCAGAGCGGGGGAAGCCAAATGCGAAGAACCAAATTTCTCGCCGTCAGTAAACCCAGACTTCGACGCGGCGATTGCGGATGCGGCCGTTGTCCTGGTCGTTGGCGGCCACCGGCAGCTCGCTGCCCAGGCCGGTGATTTCGCGAAACAGCACACCCTGCTTGGCCAGCTCTCGGCGTACCGCCATGGCGCGCAGTTTCGACAGCAGTTCGGCGCGCTCGGGGTCGCTCTTGGCATCGCCGAAGCCGACCAGCACCACCTTGTCCTGCAGCTTGTCGTGCTGCTTGAGGTAGTCCAGCACCCGTTGCAGGTCGCGTTGGGCCTTGTTGTCCAGCGTCGCGCTGCCTTCCTGGAAACGGAAATTTACCGACAGACGCTGCGCCTGCTGCGCCAGTTGGCGGTAATCGGCGGGCATCTGCGCGTCTGCGCTGACCTTCACCGCCTGGACGGTCTGTGCGATGAAGCCGCTGCTGTCGACGATGGCCTGGCCACGAGGGCCGTGGGCGAAGTCGATCAGCGCACGCGCCCAGGGATTGGTCAGTTGTGGGGCGTTGTAGAGATACAGGCGCCGCGCCAGCGGATAGTCCTCGGTGGCGATCAGTGTAGTGCTCGGTGGCATGGGGTGAGAATCGCCAGCTGCTACGGCGACCGCCTTGGCCTGGCGAATGTAGGGCAGACCGATGAAACCGATGCCATTGGCATCGCGGCTGACCGAGTCGGACAGCTGATTGCTGGATTCGAAACGTTGCGCGCCGGCCGCCAGGGTACGTCCGGCTGGTGCCAGCACCAGTTCCTTGAAAGTGTCATAGGTGCCGGAATTGTCATCGCGTGCATAGGGGCGCACCTTGCCGGGCTTACCGCCCACTGCAGCCCAGTCGTCGATCTCGCCGGAGAACAATTGCGCGATCTGCTCCACGCTCAGCGCAGAGACAGGGTTGGACGGGTGGACGATGATCGCCAGGCCGTCGATGGCGATCACCTGTTCGCTCTGCGGGCTGCGCAGGTCGCCCAGGGATGCCAGGCTGGTAGCTTCACTGTCCTTGATCGGCCGCGACGAGGCGGCCAGGTCGGCGCTGCCGTCCTTGAGCGAGGTAAACCCGGTACCGGAGCCATGAGCGGCCACTTCGACTACCACCAGGCGGCCATCGGCCTGGCGCGCGAGTACGCGCTGCTCGTTCTCGCGGGCGCCGGCTTCGCTGTGAATGTTCTGCAGGCCTTGCGCCTCGAACAGCCCCTTCACCAGCTCGGGGGCCAGCTTGGCACCGATGGTGTTGGAGCCTTGAATGCGCAGCACCGGTTGGTTGCCCTCGGAGGCTGGTAGTGCGGCGAAGACGGAAAGTGGCAGGGCGTAGCAGATGAAACCGATCAGCAGCAGGGACAGAGTACGACCCCAGAGGTCGCGGTCGGCGGGCAGGGCGCGCGGCATGCGGCAGGCACCTTCTAGTGGGTGAGAAAACGTGCCGCGCAGATTAAGTCAGTCAGGTTGCAGTCTTGTGACGGGGTGCATCGTCCGTATGCGCCCGTGTTTCAGCTCAGCTCGAGCCAGATCGGCGCATGGTCCGAAGGTTTGTCCATGCCGCGCAGCTCGTAGTCGATACCCGCATCCTTGAAACGTGCCTTGAGCGGCTGGCTGGCGAGAATCACGTCGATGCGCAGGCCGCGCTTGGGCTCGTCCTCGAAGCCTCGGCTGCGGTAATCGAACCAGCTGAAACGGTCATTCACTTCGGGGTTCAGGTGACGGAAGCTATCCACCAGACCCCAGTTCTTCAGGGTCGCCAGCCATTCGCGTTCTTCTGGCAGGAAACTGCACTTGCCGGTCTTCAGCCAGCGCAGGCGATTGGGTTCGCCGATACCGATGTCGCAATCTTCCGGGCTGATGTTGATGTCGCCCATCACCACCAGTGCCTGCTGCGGGTCGAAACGCTCCACCAGAAGTTGCTGCAGATCGGCATAGAAGCGCTGCTTGGCCGGGAATTTCACCGGATGGTCGCGGCTCTCACCTTGAGGAAAATAGCCGTTCATCACGGTGATGGGGTTGCCACTGGCATCGGCGAAGGTGCCGTAAATGAAGCGCCGCTGAGAGTCTTCGCCATCACCGGGGAAGCCTTTGTGCAGGCTCAGCGGCGCCTGGCGCGAGAGTAGGGCGACGCCGTAGTGACCTTTCTGTCCGTGGTAATGCACGTGATAGCCAAGCTGACGAATCTCCGCCTCCGGGAACTGGTCGTCGGCCACCTTGGTTTCCTGCAGGCCGATCACGTCCGGCTGGTGCTTCTCGATCAGCGCCTTCAATTGATGAGGGCGCGCACGCAGGCCATTGATATTGAAGGAGACGATTTTCATGGGCAGCGAGTCCTGGGCAAAAGGCGATGCTAGCCGATCCTCGGTGCTCGCGGCCAGCGCCTGGCAGGGGGCGTGCGGCGGTGCTAAGTTGGCTATACCGCATCTGACCCAACCTATAACAACAGAGGTCCACCATGCCCCATAACGCCCCCGCAGAAGTGCGCATGCTCGATGGTGGTTACGCCCGTGAGGTTCGTTCGCTGCTCTACCATGCCTATCGCCATGAGCCGACCTTCGCCTATCTGTTCGAGGCCGACCGTCCTGGTTTCGACCAGCGTGTGCGGGCCACGATCCGCGAGCTGGTGCAGCAGCATTTCGCCGAGGACTTGCCGGCCATCGGTCTGCTGATCGACGACCGTCTGATCGGCGCGGCACTGATCGCGCCACCGCAACGGCGTCTGGACATCACCGAGAGCTGGGGCTGGCGTCTGCGCATGCTGCTGAGCACCGGCTTCGGCTGCACCAAACGTTATCTGGAATACCACGATGCGGTGCTGGCCAGCTTGCCACCTGGTCCCTATCACGTGCTGCCGTTGCTGGGTATCCACCCCGAGTTTCAGGGCCAGCATCTCGGCGAGCAGCTGCTCGAGGCGCTGCACGACTGGTGTGCGCAGGACAGCGGTTCGCAAGGTGTGGTGCTGGATACCGGCAACGCCCGTTACCTGGAGTTCTACCGGCGTCAGGGCTATGAAGAAGTCGGCGAGCTGGCCATTGGCCCTGTGGTCGAGCACGTGTTCTTCCATCCCAACCCGCAGCCGGTGGTGCGGGCCAGCGCCTGAACTCCGGCTGTCTGGCTCGAGCGCAACGCATCTGGCATGGGCTCTGCTCCGTGATAGCATCCCTCGCCATGAGCGTATATGGACATTTTCAGCGCAGCCTGGCGCTGCTGCTGATCAGTACGGGCGTCTTCGCCGCGGGCGAGCTGGACGTACGGATCACCCCAAACAATTCGGCCCTCAAGGCCAACATCGAAGGTTATGTCGGCAGCGTCGACGGGCGCGACGCGCAGTCGTTGCGCCGCTTGCGGCGGATTGCCGAGAGCGAGGCCGACAAGGCGGCCCAGGCACTGGGTTATTACCAGGCGCGCATTCGCAGCCGTATAGAAGAGGGTGAAACACCGCGCCTGGTGCTCGAGGTCGAGCCCGGCGAGCGCGTTCGCCTGCGCAATGTCGACATTCGCATCGAAGGGCCGGCCAGCGAGTTGCCGGCTTTTCGCATCCCCAATGCCAGCCGTCTGCAGCCGGGTTCGGTGCTCAATCACGGGCGCTACGAGGACGCCAAGCGGCTGATTCAGAATCAGGCCTCGCGCTATGGCTTCTTCGATGGCCGTTTCACCCGTCAGAGTCTGCAGGTCGATCCGGCCGCCGGGGTGGCCGACATCGAACTGGTATTCGCCAGTGGGCCGCGCTACAACCTGGGCGATCTCAGCTTCAGTGGCGACTTTCCCTTCGATGACGACCTGCTGCGGCGCATGGTGCCGTTCGAGCCGGACACCCCCTACGATTCCGAGCTGATCGCCGAGCTGTACCAGGCGCTGCAGTCCAGCGGCTATTTCGAGTCGGTAAGGGTCGATGCCATCCCCACTCAGGCCGACCAGTTGCGTATTCCGGTTGCGGTGGCGCTGCAGGTCCGTGAGCCTCGTACCATGGGCCTGGGGCTGGGCTTTTCCACCGACGTCGGGCCGCGCCTGCGCGCCAACTGGACGCGTCACTGGCGCAATCCGCAGGGGCATAGCTACGGGGTGGAAACCGAGCTGTCGGCACCGCGACAGAATATCGGTCTATGGTACGACATTCCCGGCGATCCACCGCTGACCGACAAGCTGCGTCTGGCCGGCGGCTATCAGTACGAGGAGCTGGCCAGCAAGGACAGCCTCAGCCGTCTGCTCACCCTCGGCCCTGAATGGCACAGCCAGCGCCCTGGAGGTTGGCAACGCGTGCTGTCGGTGAAATGGCAACGCGAGGAATACCGGCTGGGCGACGATTCCGGGTTGAGCACCTTGCTCATGCCGGGCGTCAGTTACTCGCTGCTTCGCAGTGACAATCGCCTCGATCCGAATCAGGGCTATCGCGTGCAGTTCGATCTGCGCGGCGCCGTCGACGGCGTGTTGTCCGATGCCAACGTGTTGCACGGCAATGTCATGCTCAAGGGGCTGACCACCGTATTCGACGATCACCGCCTGCTCGGTCGCGTGCAGTTCGGCGGTACCGAAACCAACGGCTTCTCTGCCGTACCGCCGTCGCTACGTTTCTTCGCCGGCGGCGACCAGAGCGTGCGCGGCTATGACTACCAGAGCCTGTCGCCGGAGAACAATCGCGGCGACAAGATCGGCGGGCGCTATCTGTTCACCGCCAGCGCCGAGTACCAATACAGCCTCACCGACAAGTGGCGCCTGGCGACCTTCATCGATCAGGGTAATTCGTTCAACTCGCTGGAGTTTCCCACCCTCAAGACCGGCGTTGGTTTCGGCGTGCGCTGGGTTTCACCGGTCGGCCCGCTGCGCCTGGATCTGGCCCATGCGCTGGATGACGACGGCGGCGTGCGCCTGCATTTCTCCATGGGGCCTGAACTATGACCCGGCGCCTGCTGAAATGGCTGGCTGCTGCGGTGCTTGGCCTGGTGTTGCTGGTCGCCGCGGCCCTGTGGGCGCTGCTGGGCACCCAGGGTGGCAGTCGTTGGTTGCTGACGCAGGTAACGGGCCTGCAGGTCGACAATTTCCAGGGTCGCCTGGGCGCAGCCTGGCAGGCCGATGCGCTGCTCTGGCAGCAGGGCGAGACGCGCGTGGAGTTGCAGCAGCTGGACATGGCCTGGTCGCCGTCCTGCCTGTTGCGTCTGACGCTGTGCATCGACCGCCTGCATCTGCAACAGGCGGCGCTCGACCTGCCGCCAAGCACCGAGCCGAGTAGCGAACCGCTCAGCCTGCCGAGCCTGAATCTGCCGCTGCGCCTGCAACTGGGCGATATCCGCCTGGGGGAACTGCGCCTGGATGGCGAGGGGCAGTTGAGCGACCTGGAACTGATCGCCAGCTGGAACGAACAGGGCGTCGACCTGCAGCGCCTGGCCCTGCAGCGTGATGACCTGCGCCTGGACGTCAGCGGCAGCCTGACCCCGCAGGGCGACTGGCCGCTGGCCTTGAGTGGGCGCCTGCAGTTGCCGGAAATCGATGGCAGGCCCTGGCAGGTGGCGCTGCAGATTGGTGGTGAGCTGCAGCGCAGCCTGCAGCTCGAGGCCGACAGCCGCGGTTATCTCGAGGCGCGTCTACAGGGCAGCGTGCAGGCTCTGGCCGAGCATCTGCCGGCCGAACTGCGCCTGACCAGCCGCGAGTTCCAGGCCAGCAGCGCCTTGCCGTCGACCCTGCGCCTGCAGGACGTGCAGCTGCAGGCCAAAGGCGATCTGGCGGCCGGCTATCGTGTCGACGGCACGGCCAGCCTGCCTGCCGAGCAGGCGCCGATGCCGCTGCAGCTCAGTGGTCGGGTCGATGCCGCTGGTGCGGATATCGAACTGCTGCGTATTCAGGCCGAAGCACAGCACGTGCAGGTCGAGGGCAAGCTGGCCTGGAGCGAAGCGTTCAGCGTCGATGCCAAGCTGGACTGGCTGGATTTTCCCTGGCAGCGCCTTTACCCCCTGGACGAGCCGCCGCCAGTGGCCTTGCGCACCTTGCAGGCCGAGGTCAGCTATAGCGAAGGCAGCTACCTGGGCAACTTCGCCGCTCAGTTGCAGGGCCCAGCGGGGGAGTTCAGCCTGAGCAGCCCGGTCAGTGGCGATCTGGGCCAGGTCAGTCTGCCGCAACTGCAGTTGGTGGCCGGTCAGGGTCGCGCCGAAGGCGTGCTGAAGCTGGGTTTTGCCGAGGGTATCGACTGGCAGGCCATGCTGCAGCTCAGCGCGCTCGATCCGGGTTACTGGTTGGCGGAAATGCCGGGTAATCTGGCCGGCCCGTTGAACACCTCCGGCAGCTTCAACACCGGTGCGTTGCAGGCGCAAGCCGATATCGATCTCAATGGCCGCCTGCGTGGCCAGCCGGCGCAATTGCAGGTGCAGGGCGCAGGTAGTGGAGAACAGTGGCAGCTGCAGCGACTGCTGGTACGCCTGGGCGACAACCGGGTCAGCGGCCAGGGCGCGCTGGATCAACGCTTGCGCGGTCAGCTGGAGCTGGCCTTGCCGCGCCTGGGTCAGCTCTGGCCCGGCCTGCATGGGCAGATACAGGGGCAGCTTTCCCTGGCCGGTACCCTGCAGGCGCCGCAAGGCCAGCTGGCGCTCAGTGGTGAGCGCCTGGCTTACGGCGACCCCAGCCTGCGTCGTCTGCAGTTGCAGGCAACGCTGGATGCTCGCCAGCAGGCGCTGGTCGATCTGAACCTGCGTGGCATCCGCATCGGCGACACCTACCTCGGGCGTCTGCAGGCCCAGGGGCGTGGCGACCAGCGTCGCCAGGCGCTGGATATCGATCTGCAAGGCCCGCTGCTGCAACTGGCGTTGGCGCTGGACGGCAACTTGAGCGAGCAGGGCGACTGGCGCGGGCGCATCGCCAGTGGCCGGGTGCAGAGTGGCGGGCTGGATTGGCAGCTGCAGCAGGCCGCGAGCCTGGAGCGCCTGGCCAGCGGCCGGCTCAACTTGGGCGCGCATTGCTGGCAGTCCGGCGATGCCAGCCTGTGTGGCGGGCAGCAGCGGCTGATGCCGCAGCCTAGCCTGGACTGGCGCCTGGAAAACTTCCCGCTGGCCAGCCTGCAGCCCTGGTTGCCCGAGGATTTCTCCTGGCAGGGACGCCTGGATGGCCAGCTCAAGATCGAACTGCCCGACAGCGGCCCCAACGGCCAGGTCACGCTGGACGCGGGCGGCGGCAACCTGCGCATTCGTCAGCCGGATGAAGAGCAGTGGCTGGATTTTCCCTACGACAGCCTGCGCCTGGACAGCACGCTGCGCCCTCAGCGGGTAGACAGCGAACTGCGTTTCGTCAGTAGCCGCCTGGGTGAGCTGCTGCTGCAGGCGCAGATCGACCCACGCCCGGCGAGCAAGCCGGTCAGCGGCGAGTTTCGATTGAGCGGTTTCGATCTCGCCGTGCTGCGTCCCTTCGTACCCATGGCGGAAAGGCTCGAAGGCAAGCTGCAGGGCAGCGGCAATATAAGTGGCCAGCTGCTGGCGCCGCAGATCAACGGCCAGCTGCGCCTGGACGGCGGCGAGCTGTCCGGCAGCGAACTGCCAATCAGCCTGGAGAACCTGCAATTGCAGGCGCTGATCGCGGGCGAGCAGGTGCAGCTCTCCGGCGATTGGCGCAGCGGTGAGCAGGGGCGTGGCAATCTGCGTGGCGAACTGACCTGGGCCGAGGGGCTGAGCGGCGATCTGGTATTGCAGGGACAGCGCTTGCCGGTGAAGGTCGAGCCCTATGCCGAGCTGGAAGTCGAGCCTGATCTGCAATTGCAGCTGCGTGCCCAGCGTCTGGCCGTCAGCGGCAAGGTTGGCGTGCCGCGTGGCTTGATCAGCGTACGTGAACTACCGCCATCGACGGTCAAGGTTTCCGGTGATGCACGGGTGGTCGGTCGTGAAACCCCGGAAGCTGAGCAGGGCATGGGCGTCGCCATGGATGTCGATGTCGAGGTGGGGCAGGACAAGCTGGCCTTCAGCGGTTTCGGCCTGACTGCCGACCTGCGTGGACGCGTGCACATCGGCGATAACCTCGATACCCGCGGTGAACTGGATCTGGTCAATGGCCGCTATCGCGCCTACGGCCAGCGCCTGACCATACGCCGCGCGCGCCTGCTGTTCACCGGGCCCATCGATCAGCCGTTCCTCGATGTGGAGGCGATTCGCCGCGTCGACACGGTCGTCGCCGGTATCCGTCTGTCCGGCAGCGCCGAGCAGCCGAGTACCACGGTCTTCGCCGAGCCGGCCATGAGCCAGGAACAGGCGCTGTCCTATCTGGTGCTGGGCCGGCCGTTGGGACAAAGCACGGGGGACAACAACATGCTTGGCCAGGCAGCGCTGGCGCTCGGTCTGGCCGGCAGCAGTTCGCTGACCACCGGCCTGGCCAACAGCCTGGGCATTCAGGATTTCCAGCTCGACACCGAAGGTAGTGGCGTGACTACCAGTGTGGTGGCCAGCGGCAATATCACCGAGCGCCTGAGCCTGCGTTACGGCGTGGGTGTGTTCGAGCCGGCCAACACCATTGCTCTGCGTTACGAGCTGAGCCGGCGCCTGTACCTTGAGGCCGCCAGCGGTCTGGCCAGCTCGCTCGATCTGTTCTATCGCCGGGACTTCTGATGGTCGCGCCGCCTTTATGCTAAATCCCTACATGGCTGCGGGTGTATCGGCGGCGCTTCTGCGCTAGTCTGGACGCATGGTCGGGCCGTGACCTGCCATTCGATGGAGCATTCGCCACGGCGAACCCCATGTCACACATTTGCCCTTCAACTCCCTGAACGATAAGGAAACTCCCATGGCGCAAGTCACTCTCAAAGGCAACCCGGTGCAGGTCGACGGCCCACTGCCGCAGGCCGGCCAACAGGCACCAGCGTTCAGCCTGGTCGCTGGCGACCTGAGCGACGTCACCCTGGCCAGCCTGGCTGGCAAGCGCAAGGTGCTGAACATCTTCCCCAGCGTCGACACCCCGACCTGCGCTACCTCCGTGCGCAAGTTCAACGCCGAAGCCGGTCAACTGAACAACACCGTGGTGCTGTGCATCTCCGCTGACCTGCCGTTCGCCCAGGCACGCTTCTGTGGTGCCGAAGGTCTGGAAAGCGTGGTCAATCTGTCCACCCTGCGTGGCGCCGACTTCCTCAAGAACTACGGTGTGGCCATTGCCAGCGGCCCGCTGACCGGCCTGGCCGCGCGCGCCGTGGTAGTGCTGGATGAAAACGACAAGGTGCTGCACAGCGAGCTGGTTGGCGAAATCGCTGATGAGCCGAATTACGCAGCCGCCCTGGCCGCGCTGAAGTAACTCGCAGCTGGTTCGATGAAACGGCCTGCTTCGCAGGCCGTTTTTATTTGTGCACCAAGCCGAACGTTCTGAGCACGTCGACAGTCCCTTGCCCGATCCAGATTTTTTCGCGGACTCAAACAGTTAGTAACGTAAGGGCAGCGTAAAAAGCGGGTAAATGGGCTTTGCTTGACGCGGGCCAGTGCTTATCGTGCCGACTCCCCTTAAAAGTGATAATGCGCCTGCCATGTCGAATGCTTCCCCGTCTCCATCGAATTCCTCCCGTCAGTGGCTGATTGGCCTGACGTTGCTCGCCGTGCTGCTTCTGCTGCTGTGGTGGTTCTGGCCGAGCAAGCCAGAAAGCCAGCAGATGGGCCGTGGCCGTTTCGGTGACATGGGGCCGGTGCCGGTGCGCGTGGCCGAGGTCAAGCAGGGTGAGTTCGCCATCGAGCTCAAGGCGCTTGGCACGGTAACTTCCTACAACACGGTCAACGTACGCTCGCGGGTGGACGGTGAACTGGTCAAGGTGCTGTTCGAGGAAGGCCAGCAGGTGAAGGCCGGCGACCTGCTGGCGGTGATCGACCCGCGCCCTTATCAGGTGGCGCTGCAGCAGGCGCAGGGCGCGCTGCAGGAAAACCAGGCGCAGCTGAAGAATGCCGAGCTGGATCTGCAGCGCTACAAGGGGCTGTACGACGAAGACAGCATCGCCAAGCAGACCCTCGATACCCAGCAGGCGCTGGTCAATCAGTACCGCGGCAGCCTGCAGAGCAATCAGGCGAGCGTCGCCACGGCCAAGCTCAACCTCGACTTCACCCAGATTCGTGCGCCGATTTCAGGCCGTCTCGGCCTGCGTCAACTGGATATCGGCAACCTGGTCAGCAGCGGCGATACCACGCCTTTGGTGGTAATCACCCAGGCCGATCCGATTGCGGTGATCTTCACCATCCCCGAGGGCGATCTGCCCGCCGTGCTGCAGCGCCGCCGCGACGGCGCGATCCTGGCCGTCGAGGCCTGGGACCGTGGTGAACGCCTGAAACTGGCCGAGGGCGTGCTGGAAAGCCTGGATAACCAGATCGACACCACCACCGGCACGGTCAAGCTCAAGGCGCGTTTCGACAATGCCGAACAGATGCTGTTCCCCAACCAGTTCGTCAACGTGCGCCTGCGCGTGGAAACCCGTGACGCTGCCACCATCATCCCGTCCGCTGCGGTGCAGTTCGGTACCCAGGGTACCTTCGTCTATGTGGTGGATGACGCCAACAAGGTGAGCATTCGCCCGGTCAGCATCGCCGCCAGCGATGCCGAACGCAGCATGGTCAGCGAGGGCGTGCAGCAGGGCGAGCGGCTGGTGCTGGAGGGCACCGACCGTCTACGTGACGGCAGTGAGGTGGAAGTGGTCGATCCAAATCAGGCGCAGAGCCCTGATGATGCGGCCAGGCAGCCGGGCGCTCGCCAGGGCAAGCGCGATGGCTCCGCACGGAACGACGCATGAACATTTCCCGCCCGTTCATACTGCGGCCGGTCGCGACCACGCTGCTGATGGTGGCGATCTTCCTCAGCGGTCTGATCGCCTATCGCCTGCTGCCGGTGTCGGCGCTGCCGGAGGTGGATTACCCGACTATCCGCGTGCTGACCCTCTATCCAGGTGCCAGCCCTGATGTGATGACCAGCGCGGTTACCGCGCCGCTGGAGCGCCAGTTCGGGCAGATGGCCGGGCTCAAGCAGATGTCCTCGACCAGTTCTGGCGGCGCCTCGGTGATCACTCTGCGCTTCAATCTCGATGTGTCGCTGGCGGTGGCCGAGCAGGAGGTGCAGGCGGCGATCAACGCAGCGAGCAACCTGCTGCCGGGCGATCTACCGGCGCCGCCGGTGTACAACAAGGTCAACCCGGCCGATACGCCGGTTCTGACCCTGACGGTGAACTCAAAGACGCTGCCGCTGCCGCAGGTCAACGACCTAGTCGATACCCGTCTGGCGCAGAAGCTGGCGCAAACCAGCGGTGTCGGCCTGGTGACCCTGGCCGGTGGGCAGCGCCCGGCGGTGCGCATTCGCGTCAATCCCGAGGCGCTGGCATCCTATGGCCTGAGTCTGGCCGACGTGCGTAGTCTGATCACGGCGAGCAACGTCAACCAGCCCAAGGGCAACTTCGATGGCCCGACACGGGTTTCCCAGCTCGATGCCAACGACCAGCTGAAATCGGTCGACGAATACCGCGAACTGATCCTCAGCTACCAGAACGGCGCCGCGCTGCGTCTGAAGGATGTCGCCGAGATCATCGACGGCGCCGAGAACGAGCGCCTGGCCGCCTGGGCCAATCGCAACCAGGCGGTGCTGGTCAACGTGCAGCGTCAGCCGGGCGCCAACGTCATCGACGTGGTCGACCGCATCCAGGCGTTGCTGCCGCACCTGACCGAGGGCCTGCCGGCCAGCGTCGAGGTCAAGGTGCTGACCGATCGCACCCAGACCATCCGCGCCGCCGTGCGCGATGTGCAGCACGAACTGCTGCTGGCCATTGCCCTGGTGGTGATGGTGACGTTCCTGTTCCTGCGCAAGCTGTCGGCGACCATCATCCCGTCGATCGTCGTGCCGCTTTCGCTGATCGGCACCTTCGGCGTGATGTACCTGGCCGGCTTCACCATCAACAACCTGACGCTGATGGCGCTGACCATCGCCACCGGCTTCGTGGTCGACGACGCCATCGTCATGCTGGAGAACATCGCCCGTCATCTGGAGGAGGGCGAGACGCCGCTCAACGCCGCGCTCAAGGGCGCGCGGCAGATCGGCTTCACTCTGGTGTCGCTGACCCTGTCGCTGATCGCCGTGCTGATTCCGCTATTGTTCATGGCCGATGTGGTAGGGCGGCTGTTCCGCGAGTTCGCCATCACCCTGGCGGTGGCCATCCTGATTTCCCTGGTGGTGTCGCTGACTCTGACGCCCATGATGTGCGCGCGTCTGCTCAAAGCGGAGAAGCCTGAGCAGGAAGGGCGCTTCTACCACGCCGCCGGTGGCTTCATCGACGCCATGATCGAACGCTATGGCGTGTGGCTGCAGTGGGTGCTCAGGCATCAGCCGCTGACCCTGCTGGTGGCCGTCGCCACCCTGGGCCTGACCGTGCTGTTGTATATGGCGGTGCCCAAGGGCTTCTTCCCGGTGCAGGACACCGGGGTGATCCAGGGCATTTCCGAGGCGCCGCAGTCGATTTCCTTCAGCGCCATGAGCGAGCGCCAGCAGCGCCTGGCCGATGTCATCCTGCGCGATCCGGCGGTGGCCAGCCTGTCTTCCTCGATTGGTGTGGATGGCGACAATCCGACGCTGAACAGCGGCCGTCTGTTGATCAATCTCAAGGCCCACGGCGAGCGCGACGTCACTGCCAGCCAGGTGATCGAACGCCTGCGTCCGGAACTGGCGAAGGTTCCCGGTATCGAGCTGTACATGCAGCCGGTGCAGGATCTGACCATCGAGGATCGCATCAGCCGCACCCAGTTCCAGTTCACCCTGGAGTCACCTGACAGCCAACTGCTGGAAACCTGGACGCCGCGCCTGGTCGAGGCGCTGCGTGAGCAACCCGAGCTGACCGACGTGGCCAGCGATTTGCAGAACCGCGGCCTGCAGGTGTACCTGGATATCGACCGCGACGCTGCCGCGCGCCTGGGCATCAATGTCGGCAGCATCGACGATGCCTTGTACGACGCCTTCGGCCAACGCCAGATCAGCACCATCTACACCCAGGCCAGCCAGTATCGTGTGGTGCTGGAGAGCCGCGATGGCGGGCGCATCGGCCTGGCCGCGCTGCGTCAGATCCATGTCGCCACCGGCGACGGCCAGCAGGTGCCGCTGTCGTCGCTGGCGCACATCGAGGAGCGTCCGGCCAGCCTGCTGATCAACCATATCGGCCAGTTCCCGGCGGTGACCCTGTCGTTCAACCTGGCACCGGGGGTGTCGCTGGGCGAGGCGGTCGAGGTCATCGAGCGGGTGGAGCAGGCAATCGGCCTGCCGTTGTCCATCAACAGCCAGTTCCAGGGCGCTGCCGAGGCCTTCCGCGCCTCGCTGAGCTCCACGCTGCTGCTGATCCTGGCGGCCATCGTCACCATGTACATCGTGCTCGGCGTGCTCTATGAGAGCTATATCCACCCGATCACCATTCTTTCCACGCTGCCTTCGGCGGGCGTCGGCGCCTTGCTGGCGTTGTTGTTGACCGGGAACGATCTGGGCCTGATCGCCATCATCGGCATCATCCTGCTGATCGGCATCGTCAAGAAGAACGCGATCATGATGATCGACTTCGCCCTGGAGGCCGAGCGCCATCAGGGCATGGCGCCCGAAGCAGCCATCTACCAGGCTGCGCTGCTGCGTTTCCGCCCCATCCTGATGACCACCCTGGCGGCGCTGTTCGGCGCCATCCCGCTGATGCTGGCCTCGGGCTCCGGCACCGAGCTGCGCCAGCCGCTGGGCCTGGTGATGGTCGGCGGCCTGCTGGTCAGCCAGGTGCTGACGCTGTTCACCACGCCGGTGATCTACCTGTACTTCGATCGTCTGTCGCGGCGCGTCAGCGGGCGCAGTGCCGCGGGGGTGGCGGTATGACCCCGGCCCGTAGGAGCGGCTTCAGCCGCGAACAGGCCGGTGCAGGGGATTCGCGGCTGAAGCCGCTCCTACGTGATCGAAGAAGCCTTGGCGGGGCCCGTCACGCATGAATCTCTCCGCCCCCTTTATCCGGCGCCCGGTGGCGACCCTGCTGCTGAGCCTGGCGATCATGCTGCTTGGCGGCGTCAGCTTCGGCCTGTTGCCGGTGGCGCCATTGCCGCAGATGGATTTTCCCACCATCACCGTGCAGGCCAGCCTGCCGGGGGCCAGCCCGCAGATCATGGCTTCCACCGTGGCCACGCCGCTGGAGCGATCGCTCGGTACCATCGCCGGTATCAGCCAGATGAACAGCCGCAGCAGCCAGGGCAGCACGCGGATCATGATCCAGTTCGACCTGGACAAGGACATCAACACCGCCGCGCGCGAGGTGCAGGCAGCGATCAACGCGGCGCGCGAGCTGCTGCCCAGCGGCATGCGCACCATGCCCAGCTACCGCAAGATCAATCCGTCGCAGGCGCCGATCATGGTCATATCACTGACCAGCGATACCCTGAGCAAGGGCCAGCTGTACGACGTGGCCTCGACCATCCTGGCGCAGAAACTGTCCCAGGTCGGCGGCGTCGGCGAGGTGCAGGTCGGCGGCAGCTCGCTGCCGGCGGTGCGCGTGTCGCTGGAGCCGCGCCTGCTCGATCACTATGGCATTGCGCTGGACGAAGTGCGCCAGACCATCGCCGCCAGCAATGCCCTGCGTCCCAAGGGCGCGGTCGAGGACGAGCAGCGCCGCTGGCAGGTGCAGGCCAGCGACCAGTTGGCCAAGGCCGCCGATTACCTGCCGATGATCATCCGCTACCAGGACGGCGCTGCCGTGCGCCTGGGCGACGTAGCCACGGTCACCGATGGCGTCGAGGACCGCTACAACAGCGGCTTCTACAACGACAAGGAAGCGGTGCTGCTGGTGATCAATCGGCAGAGCGGGGCGAATATCCTGCAGACCATCAGCGACATCCGCGCCGAGCTGCCGGCGCTGCGCGAGGTGATTCCAGCCAGCGTCGAGCTGGAAGTGGCGATGGATCGCTCACCGGTAATCCGCGCCACCCTGCACGAGGCCGAGCAGACCCTGCTGATCGCCGTGGGCCTGGTGATCCTGGTGGTGCTGGCGTTTCTCGGGCGTTGGCGCGCAGCGCTGATTCCGGCGCTGGCGGTGCCGGTGTCGCTGATCGGCAGTTTCGCCGCCATGTACCTGCTGGGGTTCTCGCTGAACAACCTGTCGCTGATGGCGCTGATCATCGCCACTGGGCTGGTGGTGGACGATGCCATCGTGGTGCTGGAGAACATCGCCCGGCACATCCATAACGGCGAGAAGCCGATGGCGGCGGCGTTCAAAGGCACGCGCGAGGTAGGCTTCACCCTGCTGTCGATGAACCTGTCGCTGGTAGCGGTGTTCATCTCCATCCTGTTCATGGGCGGCATCGTCGAGAGGCTGTTTCGCGAATTTTCCATCACCCTGGCCGTGGCGGTGGTGATTTCCCTGCTGGTGTCGCTGACCCTGACGCCGATGCTCTGCGCACGCTGGCTCAAGGCCGAAGACGAGCAGTCGCGCAGCCGTCTGCAGCAATGGGGCGACCGCCTGCAGACGCGGGTGCTGGCCGTGTACGGGCGTTCGCTGGACTGGGCGCTGCGCCATTCGTTGCTGATGGTCATCAGCCTGCTGGCGACCATCGCGCTGAATGTCTACCTGTTCGTCAGCATTCCCAAGACCTTCATGCCGCAGCAGGACACCGGCCAACTGATCGGTTTCATTCGCGGCGACGATGGCCTGTCGTTCCAGGTCATGCAGCCGAAGATGGAGACTTTCCGCAAGGCGGTGCTGGCCGATCCGGCAGTGGACAGCGTGGCCGGATTCATCGGCGGCGCCGGTGGCATCAACAACGCCTTCATGATCGTGCGGCTGAAACCGATCAGCGAGCGCGGTGTGTCATCGCAACAGGTGATCAACCGCCTGCGCGCCAGCGTGCCCAAGGTGCCGGGTGGGCGCATGTTCCTCATGCCGGATCAGGATCTGCAGATAGGCGGGCGCGAGGGGCGCAGTTCGGAAAACGAGTACATGTTGCTCTCCGGCGATCTCGACGCCCTGCGTGAGTGGCTGCCCAAAGTGCGCGAAGCGCTGCGCGCACTGCCCGAGCTGACCGATATCGACGCCCGCGAGAACAGCGGTGCGCAGCAGATTCGTCTGGTGGTGGACCGCGAAGCGGCGCAGCGTCTGGGCGTTGAAATGAGCATGATCACCGCGGTGCTCAACAATGCCTTCAGTCAGCGTCAGGTGTCGACCATCTACCAGGCGCTGAATCAGTACAGCGTGGTGATGGAGATCAACCCACGCTATGCCCAGCATCCCGAGGCGCTGGATCAGATTCAGCTGATCACCGCCGATGGTGCGCGTGTGCCGCTGTCGACCTTCGCCCATTGGGAGCGCAGCCTGGAGGAAGATCGAGTCAACCATCAGGGCCAGTTCGCCGCCGAGAATATCGGTTTCTCCCTGGCCGAAGGAGTAAGCCTCGATCAGGCCAGCCGCGCCATCGACAACGCCGTGGCACGGGTCGGCCTGCCCACAGAGGTGCAGGGTATGCTCGGCGGCACCGGAGCCGCCTTCCAGCAGACCCAGGGCAATCAGCCGCTGATGATCCTGCTGGCGCTGGTGGTGGTGTACATCGTGCTGGGCGTGCTCTACGAGAGCTACGTGCATCCGCTGACCATCCTCTCGACCTTGCCGTCGGCCGGAGTTGGCGCCTTGCTCGCACTGCAACTGGTGGGCATGGAGTTCAGCCTGATCTCGCTGCTGGGCCTGTTCCTGCTGATCGGTATCGTCAAGAAGAACGCCATTCTGATGGTCGACCTGGCCCTGCAACTGGAGCGCGGCGAGCGCCTGAGCCCGCAGGAATCCATCCGCCAGGCCTGTCTGCTGCGTTTCCGCCCGATCATGATGACCACCCTGGCCGCTATCCTGGGCGCCTTGCCGCTGGTGCTGGGCAGCGCCGAAGGTTCGGAAATGCGCCAGCCGCTGGGTATCACCATCGTCGGTGGCCTGGTACTGAGTCAGGTGCTGACGCTCTACACCACTCCGGTGGTCTATCTCTACTTCGACCGCCTGCGCCACCGCGTCAATCGCTGGCGCGGCGTGCGCACCGATGCTTCGTTGGAAAATCCGTTATGAATCGAGCTCCTTTCGCCCGAACTCTTGTTTCCTTGCTGCTGGCCGGCGTGCTGGGCGGCTGCGCCCTGGGGCCTGACTATCAGCGCCCCGAACTGGCGGCACCTGCGCAGTTCAAGCAGGTCGAGGGGTGGAAAGCCGCCGCGCCAGCTGACGTTCTGGAGCGTGGCAACTGGTGGGCGCTATATGACGACGCCGAGCTCGACGCGCTGGTCGAGCGTCTGCATGTTTCCAACCAGAACCTGGCCGCTGCCGAGGCCCAGTATCGCCAGGCGCGCGCGCTGGTGCGCGGCGCGCGCGCCAGCTTCTACCCGACGCTGTCCGGCAGCGCCGGGGTGACCCGGGCCGGGCAGGGCGGTGGTGACAGTACCATCCGTACCGCCGATGGCGTCACCGTAAGCGGTTCGGGTACCTCGAGCATTTCCAAGAGTTACGACCTTAGCCTGAATGCGGCCTGGGAGCTGGATATCTGGGGCAAGCTGCGTCGCGGCCTAGAAGCCAGCCGTGCCGATTTCGAGGCCAGCGCCGCCGACCTGGCTGCGGTGCGCCTGAGCCTGCAGAGCGAGCTGGTGCAGAACTACCTGCAGTTGCGCATCCTCGATGAACAGAAGCGTCTGCTCGACGCGACCGTCGCTGCATACGAGCGCTCCCTGCGCCTGACCGAGAACCAATACCGCGCCGGTATCGTGCCCAAATCCGACGTGTCCCAGGCCACCAGCCAGCTCAAGAGCACTCAGGCCCAGGCCATTGATCTCGAGTGGCAGCGCGCGCAGCTCGAACATGCCATTGCCGTGCTGGTGGGCGTCAGCCCGGCCGAACTGTCCATTGCGCCGCGCGACGACCTGCCGGCGCTGCCCGAGGTGCCCGTAGCATTGCCGTCGCAACTGCTCGAACGTCGCCCGGACGTGGCGGCAGCCGAACGCCGGGTGATGGCGGCCAACGCGCAGATCGGCGTAGCGGAGGCGGCCTGGTTCCCGGATCTGACCATATCGGCCAGCGGCGGTTACCGCGGCAGCAGCTTCGCCGACTGGATCGAAGTACCCAACCGCTTCTGGTCGCTGGGGCCGCAATTGGCGCTGAGCCTGTTCGATGGTGGTGCGCGGCGTGCAGAGCTGGAGCGCAGCGAGGCCGCTTATGACCAGACGGTGGTGCAATACCGCCAGGCCGTGCTCGACAGCTTCCGCGAAGTAGAGGATTACCTGGTGCAGTTGCGTGTGCTGGAGCAGGAGAGTGGGGTGCAACAGGAAGCGCTTGATGCGGCGCGCGAGTCGTTACGCCTGATCGAAAACCAGTACCGCGCCGGCACTGTCGACTTCAACAGCGTGGTCAGCGTACAGGCCACGGCGCTGAACAACGAGCGCACCAATCTTACGTTGCTGGGTAGCCGGCTGACCGCTAGCGTGCAGCTGATTGCCGCACTGGGTGGTGGCTGGGACCTGGAGCAATTGCGTCAGCAAGAGCCTCGATAATGGACGGGGCCGAGTAGTCGGCATGGCGGAATTCCGCCATGCCGGCCCTGGCTTATTTGCGTTGCTTGCGATTGACCGCTTCGGCTGCCTTGAGCACGTCCGACCCGATCTGCCCTTCGAACTGTTCCCATACCGGGCGCATGGCGTCACGCCAGGCCTGACGCTGCTCTGGAGTGAGGGTGATGAGCTGGGATTTGCCGGAGTCGGCGATGCGCTGACGGTCGGTCTGGTTGGCCGCTTCCGCCTGCTTGTTCACCACATAGGTGACTTCGTCGATGATGGCTTCAAGCTCCACGCGGACCTGATGCGGGATGCCGTACCAGAAGCGAGAGTTGCTCACCAGCATGTAGTCCAGCACGCCATGGTTGGTTTCGCTGATGAAAGGCTGTACCTCGTGCAGCTTCTGACTGTAGATGTTCGACCAGGGGTTCTCCGCACCTTGCACCTGGCCACTCTGCAGGGCCTTGAACACTTCCGCGAAAGGCAGTTTCTGACTATTTGCGCCAATTTGCCTGAACTGCGCTTCCAGTACCGCTGACGGCTGGATGCGGAAGCTCAGGCCATTGGCATCTCCCGGGCTGTGCAAGGCACGAGTGGCAGACAGCTGCTTCATGCCGTTGTGCCAGTAGGCCAGGCCGACGATGTTGTGATCTTCCATCGAACGCAGCAATTGGCGCCCCTTGGCGCGTTTCTGAAAGCGATTGACGGCCTCCAGGTCATCGAACAGGAAAGGCAGGTCGAATACCTGCAACTGCTTGGTGTACTGGTCGAACTTGGCCAGCGACGGAGCCAGCAACTGTACCTCGTTGTTGCGCAGCGCTTCGAGCTCATTGGCATCGCCGTACAGGCTGGAGTTCGGGTAGACCTCGACCTTCACCTTGCCGCCCAGGCGTTCCTCCACCAGTTGTTTGAACATCAGCGCGCCCTGGCCCTTGGGGGTGCCATCGGCGACGACATGGGAGAACTTGATCAGGATAGGTTCATCGGCCAGTGCCGTGGCGGCACCGAGAGAGGCTAACGCCAAGGCGCAGGCGGCCAGAGCGCGGACTGGATTGAACATACTGCTTCCTTTTCTTCTTGTCGGTTGCGGTGCCTTGATAGGCGCCTCGTGTTGGTTGCTCCACTGTTCTGTTGTTAGGGTACAGGCAGTACCCCAGACAGTTCAGAGCTGGGACTTGCATGGCAAGGGTTATGCCATTGTGGCGAAATTCCGCCAGCCTGCTTGGGCCGTTGAAAAGCATGTGATCTGCAGCACAGTATGTGGCGGATATCCGCCATTCGCCGGATCGCGGTCAGCGGAAAACTGCCGTTTTTACGGCGTTAAAATTATGGCGCTGAGGGCCTGCCGTCGGCTGGCGGTGCAATCGTGCATCTCTTCTACGCGGCTACAACTGCAAGCCGTATAAAAAAGCCCAGCTTTTGGCTGGGCTCGTTCGTCATTCAGTGCAGGCTAACCAACCCGGCCTGCTGCACCAGCTCCAGCAGCGGTTGCGGATAAACGCCGAGGAAGAAGGCGAGCAGGGCGACCACCAGCAGCATGATGCCGCCGGCACGCTGGCCCCAGTCGAAGGGCGCGTCGTGGCGATGCAGGTTGGGTTCGCGCATGAACAGGGTGACCATCACCCGCAGGTAATAGAACACGCCGATGGCACTGCCCAGCACCATGGCGCCGAGCAGCCACCACAGTTGCGCTTCGACACCGGCGGCGATCACGTAGAACTTGCCGATGAAACCTGCGGTCAGCGGAATGCCGGCCAGCGACAGCATCATCACCGTGAGCACAGCGGTCAGGTACGGGCGGCGCCAGAACAGGCCACGGTATTCGTATAGCGCGTCGGCATCGCGGCCGCTGTAGGGCGTGGACATCAGGGTGATCACACCGAACGCACCCAGGCTGGTCAGCACGTAGGTGGCCAGGTACACGCCGACGGCTTCCACCGCCAGGCCCTTGCTGGCGATCAGCGCCACCAGCAGGTAACCGAAGTGGGCGATCGACGAGTAACCGAGCAGGCGTTTGAGGTTGTTCTGCAGCAGTGCCAGCAGGTTGCCGAACAGGATCGAGGCAATGGCGATCAGGGTCAGCAGGTCGCTCAACCAGCCGCCGCTCATGGCCGGAGATATCTGGTACAGGCGCAGCAGCACGGCGAATACCGCCACCTTGCTGGCGGTGGCGAGGAAGGCCGCTACCGGCGCCGGTGCGCCTTCGTAGACGTCCGGCGTCCACAGGTGGAAGGGCACCAGCGACAGCTTGAAGGCCAAGCCAATCAGCATCATGCCGATACCGATCTGCACCAGTTGGCTGCTTTCACGAATCAGGCTGATACCGATATCGGCGAACGCCAGGTTTCCGGACTCGGCGTACAGCAGCGCCATGCCGAACAACAGGAAGGCCGAACCAGCGGCCGACAGCACCATGTACTTGATGCCGGCTTCCAGCGAGCGCTTGTTGAAGAAGGCGTAGGCGATCATGCCGTAGGTGGGCACCGACAGCAGTTCCAGGCCGATGAACAGGCTGGCCAGGTGCTGCGCACTGACCAGTACCAGACCGCCAGCGGCGGACAGCAGTACCAGCAGATACAGCTCCTCGCGGTTACCCGGATAGCCCTTGCCCGAATCGCCACCCAGGTAGGCATGGATCAGGGTGATGCAGGCCAGGCTGGCGGCCAGCACCAGGGCCATGTAGTAGCAGGCGAAGTTGTCGATCAGCAGCAGCGGAGTGACTTCCAGCGGTGCCACCTCCAGTGCCGGAATCAACGACAGCAGCGCCAGGTTCAGCCCCACCACCGAGAGGATGAAGGTGACCGTGTGATTACGCTTGGCAGCGATGGCCAGCATCACCACGACAGCGGTGAGGCTGGTCACCAGCAGCGGCAGCAGGGCGATCAGGTGTTGCAGGGTGAAGTCGACAGCGTGATGTTCCATGAGTCTCTAATCCTTACCCTTACCGGCCCGAGGCGAGTTGATCGAGGGCGCCAGCCATCCACTGCTGCACGCCATGCATGCTGGCAGCGGAGGTATCGAGCACCGGTTGCGGGTAAACGCCAAGCAGAATCAGCAGCACGCCTAGGCCGAGCACCATGGCCAGCTCGCGCGGTTTGAGGCCGGGCAGCGGCGCGTCCTGTTGCACCGGGCCGAAGTAGGCGCGGTGAATCATTGCCAGGGCGTACACCGAGCCGAGCACCAGGCCGGTGGCAGCCAGCACCACGACCCAAGGTGCGCTGGGGAAGCTGCCGAGCAGAATGAGGAATTCACCCACGAAGTTGCCAGTGCCCGGCAAACCCAGAGCCGCAGCGGCGAAGAATAGGCTGATGGCCGGCAGCCAGGGCATGCGCGCCCAGATCCCGCCCATCTGGCGCAGGTCACGGGTATGCACGCGCTCGTACAGTTGGCCGCAGAGGATGAACAGGGCAGCAGCGGACAGGCCGTGGGCGACCATCTGCACCACCGCACCTTGCAGGGCAATCTGGCTGCCCGAATAGATGGCGATCAGTACGAAGCCCATGTGCGAGACGCTGGAGTAGGCCACCAGGCGCTTGATATCGGTCTGCGCGAAGGACAACAGCGCGCCGTAGAGGATGGCGAACACGCCTAGCCACTGGGCGATGGGTGCGAATTCGGCCGAGGCGCTGGGGAACAGCGGCAGGGCGAAGCGCAGCAGGCCGTAGGCGGCGGTTTTCAGCAGGATACCGGCCAGATCCACCGAACCGGCGGTAGGCGCCTGGGCGTGGGCATCCGGCAGCCAGGAGTGCACCGGCACCACCGGGAACTTCACCGCGAAGGCGACGAAGAAACCGAGCATCAGCAGGTACTCGGTGCCTGGTGCCAGCTCGGTCTTCAGCAGGTCGGCGTAGTTGAAGGTCAGCACGCCGGTCTGGTTGAAGTGCACGAACACCAGCGCCAGGATCGCCAGCAGCATGATCAAACCGCTGGCCTGGGTGAAGATGAAGAACTTAGTGGCAGCGGTGATACGGGTACGACCGTCGCTGCCGCTGTGCCCCCAGAGCGCGATGAGAAAATACATCGGCACCAGCATCATTTCCCAGAAGAAGAAGAACAGGAACAGATCGACGGCGAGGAACACACCGACCACGCCACCGAGAATCCACATCAGGTTGAGGTGGAAGAAACCGACACGGTTCTGGATCTCGTTCCACGAGCACAGCACCGACAGCACGCCGAGCAGGCCGGTGAGCACCACCATCAGCACCGACAGGCCATCCATCGCCAGGTGGATGGTGATGCCCAGGCGCGGAATCCAGTCGATGACGAACTCGTGGGCCCAGCGCGGGCCGCCGCCAGGAGCGGGTGCCAGGGTGAAATCACCGCTGGCCCACAGCCACAGGCCGAGGCCGAACAGCAGGCCCATGGTGAGCAGGGCGATCCAGCGCGGCAGGACGTGGCCGAAGCGCTCGCCTTGCCAGCACAGCAGGCCGCCGATGAAGGGAATCAGGATTAGCCAGGGCAGAATCATGACAGGCTGTTTTCCTTAACTCAGAAAGAGGATGGCGGCGAGCACCAGCACGGCGCCCCCGGCGATCGAGGCGGCGTACCAGCGCACCTGGCCGTTTTCGCTGCGCACCAGCGCGGCGTTGCCGCCACGCGTAAGCAGCGGAATCAGGCCGATGCTGCGGTCGATGGGGTCGCGGCGCAGCAGATGGCAGAGCGCAAGGTAGGGGCGCACGAACAGCTTGTCGTACAGCCAATCGAAACCCCAGGCGGCGAACCACAGGGCGCTCAGCAGGCGCCCCGGCGCGCTCTGCGCCACGGCAGATGCGACGCGACGCTGGCCGAGGAAGAGCAGGGCGGCGATGACGATACCGCTCACCGCGATCAGCCCCGACAGCAGTTCCAGGCTGTGCTTGGCCTCGCCACCGGCATGGCCGGCACTTTCCGGCAGCACACCGGCCAGCGGCGGGGTGATCCAGGCGCCGATGAAGGTGGACAGCACGATCAGCACCAGCAGCGGCAGGTTGTGGGCGATGCCATGACCGGCGTGCGCCTCGGTCTTCTGCTCGCCGTGGAAGGCGATGAAGATCAGGCGGAAGGTGTAGATCGAGGTCAGGAAGGCACCGACCAGGCCGGCGTAGAGCAGCTCGCTGTGGCCGCTGGCGAAGACTTCCCAGAGGATTTCGTCCTTGGAGTAGAAGCCGGCGGTCAGCAGCGGCAGGGCAGCCAGCGCCGCGCCGCCGACGACGAAGCTGGCGTAGGCCAGTGGCAGCTTCTTCCACAGCCCGCCCATCTTGAAGATGTTCTGCTCGTGGTGGCAGGCGTGGATCACCGCACCGGAGGCGAGGAACAGCAGGGCCTTGAAGAAGGCGTGGGTCATCAGGTGGAAGATCGCCGCATCCCAGGCACCAACGCCGAGGGCGAGGAACATGTAGCCGATCTGGCTCATGGTCGAGTAGGCGAGGATGCGCTTGATGTCGGTCTGCACCAGTGCGGCGAAACCGGCCAGTACCAGGGTCACGCCGCCGACGATGCCGACCAGCTCGAGAATCTCCGGGGTCAGCAGGAACAGACCGTGGGTACGGGCGATCAGGTAGACGCCGGCGGTGACCATGGTCGCTGCGTGGATCAGCGCCGACACCGGCGTCGGGCCTGCCATGGCGTCTGCCAGCCAGGTCTGCAGCGGCAACTGGGCGGACTTGCCCACTGCGCCGCCGAGCAGCATCAGCGTGGCGACCCACAGCCAGGCGTCGCCGGCTACGTACTTTTGCGGCGCTAGCACCATCAGCTCTTGGATGTTCAAGGTACCGAGGTTGAGGAACAGGATGAACATGCCGATCATCAGGAACACGTCGCCGACGCGGGTGACGATAAAGGCCTTGAGCGCCGCGTTACCGTTGGGCACGTGCTTGTAGTAGAAGCCGATCAAGAGGTACGAGCACAGGCCCACGCCTTCCCAGCCGAAGAACAGCACCAGCAGGTTGTCGCCGAGTACCAGCAGCAGCATGCTGAAGATGAACAGGTTGGTGTAGGCGAAGAAGCGCGAATAGCCTTCCTCGCCGCGCATGTACCAGCTGGCGAACAGGTGGATCAGAAAACCCACGCCAGTGACCACACCGAGCATGGTCGCGGACAAACCATCCAGATGCAGGGTGAAGCTCGGCGCCAGGCCTTCGACGCTCATCCACTGCCATAGGGTCAGGCTGTAGGTGCCGTCAGCCGGCGGATTGCCAATAAAGGCGGCAATGACCCAGCTGGCGCTGGCGGCGGCTAGGCCGATGGAGCCGACACCGATCAGCGCACTGGTGTTTTCCGAGAAGCGTCCGCGCGAGAAGGCCAGCAGCAGCCAGCCGAGCAGCGGGAAGAATAGAGTCAGGGCTAGAAGGTTCATCCGCGCATCTCGCTGGCAGCGTCGATATCCAGGGTATTGAAGCGGCGATACAACTGCAGCAGGATCGCCAGGCCGATGCTGGCCTCGGCGGCTGCCAGGGTGATCACCAGAATGAACATCACCTGGCCGTCAGCCGCGCCCCAACGGGCGCCAGCAACCACGAAGGCCAGTGCAGCGGCGTTCATCATCACTTCCAGGCTCATCAGGATGAACAGGATGTTGCGCCGCACCATCAGGCCGACCAGGCCGATGCAGAACAGCACGCCGGCCAGGGCCAGGCCGTGTTCGAGTGGGATGCCGGTCATACGGTTGGCTCCTTGGCGTCATGGCGGCCCAGGTGGTAGGCAGCGACCAGTGCGGCGAGCAGCAGCATGGAGGCCAGCTCTACGGCCAGCAGGTAGGGGCCGAACAGGCTGATACCCACGGCCTTGGCTTCTACTGTGGTGTGGCCGATATGAGCGTCGCTGACGTGGTTCAGCAGCACATAGAGCAGCTGGCCGAGCAGCAGGGCGCTGAGAATCGCCGGGCCGACCCAGATACCGGGCGTCAGCCACTTGCGCTCCTGCTCGGCAGCAGCCGGGCCAAGGTTGAGCATCATCACCACGAAGACGAACAGCACCATGATCGCGCCGGCATAGACGATGATTTCCAGCGCGCCGGCAAAGGGCGCACCGAGGGCAAAGAACACCATCGACACCGCTAGCAGCGAGACGATGAGGTAGAGCAGGGCATGCACCGGGTTGGTGTTGGTGACCACCCCGACCGTTGCTGCCACCGCCACACCGGCGGCGAAGTAAAACGCGAATTCCATCAGAAACTCCTAAGGCAGCAGGCTCTTCACGTTGATCGGCTCGGCCTCGTTCTGCGCGGCGCCCTTGGGCTTGCCGGCGATGGCCATACCGGCAACGCGGTAGAAGTTGTAGTCCGGGTTCTTGCCGGGGCCGCTGATCAGCAGGTCTTCCTTCTCGTACACCAGATCCTGACGCTTGAACTCGCCCATCTCGAAATCGGGGGTGAGCTGGATCGCAGTGGTCGGGCAGGCTTCCTCGCACAGGCCGCAGAAAATACAGCGCGAGAAATTGATGCGGAAGAACTCCGGGTACCAGCGGCCGTCATCGGTCTCGGCCTTCTGCAGCGAGATGCAGCCTACCGGGCAGGCCACGGCGCACAGGTTGCAGGCCACGCAGCGCTCCTCGCCGTCGGGATCGCGGGTCAGGACGATGCGGCCACGGTAGCGCGGCGGCAGGTAGACCGGTTCTTCCGGGTATTGCAGGGTGTCGCGCTTGCGAAAGCCATGGCTGAAGACCATGGCCAGGCTGCGCAGTTGGGTGCCGGTACCGACCAGCACGTCCCAGATATATTTGAACATTCTCATCTCTCCTACGAGGAAATCTACAAATTGCTGCACTCGGTCATGCTGCGTTGAAGTCCACCTCAAAATGCTCATGTACTACTCGTACACTCCGCTTTTTCGGCGAACTTCGCCTTGCCTGACCTTCGTTCGCTGCTTTGTAAATCTCCTCTTACTGGGCCGTGGCCAGCACAACGGCGCCGGTCACCAGCAGGTTGATCAGGGTCAGCGGCAGGCAGAACTTCCAGCTGAAGGCCATGACCTGGTCATAGCGCGGACGTGGGATCGACGCGCGCAGCAGGATGAAGATCATGATGAAGAAGGCCGTTTTCAGCGCGAACCAGAAGAACGGAATCTGCGGCAGGATGCCAAACGGGCCGTGCCAGCCACCGAAGAACAGGGTTACCAGCAGCGCCGACACGGTGACGATGGCGACGTACTCGCCAACGAAGAACATGCCCCATTTCATCCCGGCGTATTCGATGTGGTAACCGTCGGCCAGCTCCTGCTCGGCTTCCGGCTGGTCGAACGGGTGACGGTGGGTCACGGCGACAGCAGCGATGAAGAAGGTACAGAAGCCGAAGAACTGCGGAATGATGAACCACAGGTTCTGCGCCTGGTAATCGACGATGTCGCGCATGTTGAACGAGCCGACCTGCGCCACCACGCCCATCAGCGCCAGGGCCAGGAACACCTCGTAGGACACCGTTTGCGCCGAAGCACGCAGGGCACCGAGCAGGGCGAACTTGTTGTTGCTTGCCCAGCCAGCGAACAGCACGGCATACACCGACAAGCCCGCCATGGCGAAGAAGAACAGGATGCCGATGTTCAAGTCCGCCACGCCCCAGTTCGGGGTGATGGGGATGATGGCGAAGGCCATCAGCATCGCCGAGAAGGCGATCATCGGCGCCAGGATGAAGATGAACCTGTCGGCGAATGGCGGCGTCCAGTCCTCCTTGAAGAACATCTTGATCATGTCGGCGGCGATCTGGAACATGCCGAACGGCCCCACGCGGTTGGGCCCGTAGCGATCCTGCCACCAGCCGAGCAGACGGCGCTCAATGAAGCTCAGCAGCGCGCCGCAAACCACCACCACCAGCAGGATGACGATGGCCTTGAGTACCGCGATGACGATCTCGATCAGTTCGGGAGTCAGCCAGCTCATTGTGCGGCCTCCTGCAGCAGGGTCACGCTGGCACCGGCGACTGCTGCCGGAATGCCCGGCAGGCCGACCGGCAGGCCGACCAGACCGACGGCCAGATCATCACGCACCTGCAGCGGCAGGCGCAGCGCCTGGCCGTTGACACGCACGGCCAGCAGTGCACCGTCGTTCACCCCAAGGCGAGCCGCTTCATCGCGGGCCAGGGCCACATAGGGCTCGGGCATACGCTCCTGAATCGGCTTGGCGCGCGCGGAATTTTCCTCGCTGCCGAACAGGTGGTGCAGCGGCGCCACCTGCCAGGTGCCCGCCGCCGGGTTGAAGGCAGCGTTCACCGCGAACCAGGGCAGGGCATTACCAGCGGCCTCGATCAGGCGCACGCCCGGGTCACCTGCGCGCAGGTGACCACCGACTTCGTCCTGGAACTTGTTCCAGGCCTGCGGCGAGTTCCAGCCTGGCGACCAGGCGAACGGAATCTGCTGACGGTCTTCCTTGCTGCCGGCGTAGCCTTCCATGGAGAAGGCGAAGGCCGAGTCCTGATCCTGCGGCTGACGCGGCTCGTGCACGCTGATATTGGCGCGCATGGCGGTACGGCCGCTGTAGCGGTGCGGCTCGCGCGCCAGCTTGAGGCCCTTGATGCGGAACGAGGCACTCGGCGCGGCGTCCTTGATGCCGGACAAATACGGGTTGCTGGCAGCGCAGGCTGCGGTGACCTGATCCAGTTGCGTCCAGTCCACGGCCTTGCCCAGCAGGGTGCTGTGCAGCGCGTGCAGCCAGCGCCAGCCTTCGCGGATCAGGATATTGCTGTCGTAGTAGCTCGGCTCGAAGACCTGGAAGAAGCGTTGGGCGCGACCTTCGAGGCTGACCAGGGTGCCGTCGCCTTCGGCGAAGGAGGCCACCGGCAGCAACAGGTGGGCGCGTTCGCTGGTGGCGGTACGCTGGTGGTCGGCGACGATCACGACTTGCGCGGCGCTGAGTGCGGCATCGACCTTGGCGGTCTCGGCGCGGCGGTACAGGTCGTTCTCCAGCACGATCACGGCATCGGCCTGGCCACTGCTCAAGACTTCCAGCGCGGCATCGACGGACTCACCACCAAGCAGTGCCAGGCCCAGGCTGTTGGCCTCGGGTACCACTAGGCTCAGCGAGCCGTTCTTCTCGCGGTTCTTCAGCGCGCTGGCGATGTTGGCGGCGGCTTCGATCAGGGCTTTGTCGCCCAGCGAGGCGCCGGAGACGATCAGCGGGCGCTTGGCGGCGAGCAGGGCATCGGCGATGCGCTGCACCAGCTCGCGGGCCTCGGCGTCCAGTCCGTCGACGGCCGGTGCGCCCGGGTCGATGGCGTGAGCCACGGCGAAACCGATGCGGGCCAGGTCGGCCGGCGCGGCGTGTACGCTTTCGGCGGCCACGTCGTCCAGGCGGGTTTCACCGATGCTGGCGATGAACAGCGGGTGCAGGGCGTGCTGGGCGACGTTCTGCACGGCGGCCATGTGCCAGTCCTGAATACGCGCACCGGCGGCGATTTCGGTGGCCTTGCCCTTGACTGCCTGGCGCAGGGCCAGGGCCAGGCGCGCGGCGGTTTGGGTAAGGTCTTCGCCGAGGATGAAGATGGCGTCGTGCAGCTCGACATCGCGCAGGGTCGGGGTCGGCAGCGGGCCGTTTTGCAGGATGTCGCGGATCAGGCGGATATTGGCCAGTTCGCCAGCGGCGATGCCGCTGTAGTAATTGGCATCACCGACCAGTTCGCGCAGGGCATAGTTGGATTCGAGGCTGGCGCGCGGCGAGCCGATACCGATCACACGCTTGCCCTTGAGCAGCTCGGCGGCCTTGTCCAGCGCGGCGTCGAGGCCAATGGCCTGGCCGGCCAGCAATGGCTGACGCGGGCGGTCTTCGCGGTTGACGTAACCATAGCCGAAGCGGCCACGGTCGCAGAGGAAGTACTGGTTCACCGAGCCGTTGAAGCGGTTCTCGATACGGCGTATTTCGCCGTAGCGTTCGCCCGGGCTGGTATTGCAGCCGCTGGAGCAGCCATGGCAGATACTCGGGGCGAACTGCATGTCCCACTTGCGGTTGTAACGCTCGGAGTGGGTCTTGTCGGTGAACACGCCAGTCGGGCAGACCTCGACCAGGTTGCCGGAGAATTCGCTTTCCAGCGTGCCGTCTTCGACGCGGCCGAAGTACACGTTGTCGTGCGCGCCGTAGACGCCCAGGTCGGTGCCGCCGGCGTAGTCCTTGTAGTAGCGCACGCAGCGGTAGCAGGCGATGCAGCGGTTCATCTCGTGGGCGATAAACGGGCCCAACTCTTGATTTTGATGAGTCCGCTTGGTAAAGCGATAGCGACGGGCGTTGTGCCCGGTCATCACCGTCATGTCCTGCAGGTGGCAGTGACCGCCTTCCTCGCACACCGGGCAGTCGTGCGGGTGGTTGGTCATCAGCCATTCGACGACGCTGGAGCGAAACTGCTTGGCTTCCTCGTCGTCAATGGAAATCCAGGTGTTGTCGGTGGCAGGCGTCATGCAGGACATGACCAGACGACCACGGGTGTCGTTCTCGTCGTTGTACTGCTTGACCGCACACTGGCGGCAGGCGCCGACGCTGCCAAGCGCCGGGTGCCAGCAGAAGTAGGGGATATCGAGTCCGAGGGACAGGCAGGCCTGCAGGAGGTTGTCTGCACCATCGACTTCGAAATCTTTGCCGTCTACGTGGATAGTGGCCATTTTCTTCAGTCTTCGTTTGCCCACCCGAAGGTGGACGGGCTAAGGGAATTCTTCTCGTTGCCTGGGCCGGACGGCGCTATCGCGCCCACTGGTCCGGCCGTCAGGCTCACAAGGCGTGGGCTGCCACCTGCGGTGGGATCACCTCGGCGACGACGCCGGCCTCGAACTCTTCACGGAAATACTTGATGGCACTGCCCAGCGGCTCTACGGCGCCTGGTGCGTGTGCGCAGAAGGTCTTGCCCGGGCCGAGGAAGTTGACCAGGCCGAGCAGGGTATCGATGTCCTCGCGGCTGCCTTGCTTGCGCTCCAGGGCGCGGAGAATCTTCACGCTCCAGGGCAGGCCGTCGCGGCATGGCGTACACCAGCCGCAGGACTCGCGGGCGAAGAACTCTTCCATGTTGCGCAGCAGAGAAACCATGTTGATCGAGTCGTCCACCGCCAGTGCCAGGCCGGTGCCCATGCGGGTGCCGACCTTGGCGATACCACCGGCGTACATCTGCGCCTCGAGGTGCTCGGGCAGCAGGAAGCCGGTGCCGGCACCGCCGGGCTGCCAGCATTTGAGCCTGTAGCCGTCGCGCATGCCGCCGGCGTAGTCCTCGAACAGCTCGCGTGCCGTGACGCCGAAGGGCAGTTCCCACAGCCCGGGGTTCTTCACCTTGCCGGAGAAGCCCATCAGCTTGGTGCCGTGGTCTTCGCTGCCCGGGCGGGCGAGGCCCTTGTACCAGTCCACGCCTTGGCCAACGATGGCCGGCACGTTGCACAGGGTTTCGACGTTGTTGACGCAGGTCGGCTTGCCCCATACGCCAACGGCGGCGGGGAAGGGCGGCTTGGCCCGTGGGTTGGCGCGGCGGCCTTCCAAGGAGTTGATCAGCGCGGTTTCTTCACCGCAGATGTAGCGGCCGGCGCCGGTGTGTACGAACAGCTCGAAATCGAAGCCTGAGCCGAAGATGTTCTTGCCCAAGAGGCCTGCGGCCTTGGCTTCCTCGATGGCACGGTTGAGGTTGGCAGCGGCGTCGACGTATTCGCCGCGCAGGAAGATGTAGCCGCGGTAGGCCTTGAGCGCACGCGCCGAGATCAGCATGCCTTCCACCAACAGGTGTGGCAGCTGTTCCATCAGCATGCGGTCTTTCCAGGTGTTGGGCTCCATTTCGTCCGCATTGCACAGCAGGTAGCGGATGTTCATGGATTCGTCGGCCGGCATCAGGCCCCACTTCACCCCGGTGGGGAAGCCTGCGCCGCCGCGACCCTTGAGGCCGGATTCCTTGACGGTCTGCACGATGTCGGCCTGGGCCATCTCGGTCAGTGCCTTGCGCGCGGCCGTGTAGCCGTTCTTCTGCTGGTATTCCTCCAGCCACACCGGCTGGGCGTCGTCACGCAGACGCCAGGTCAGCGGGTGGGTTTCTTCGCTGCGGGCGATGCGGTTGGCTGGGCCGATGGAGGTCAGGGTTTTCATTGGTAGGCCTCCAGCAGCTTGGCGACGCCGCCCGGTTGAACATCGCCGAAGGTGTCGTCGTCGATCATCACCGCCGGCGCCTTGTCGCAGTTGCCCAGGCAGCACACCGGCAGCAGGGTGAAACGCTGGTCGGCGGTGGTCTGGCCGAGACCGATGCCAAGTTGCTTCTGCATCTCACTGACCACCGACTCATGGCCGCCGATGTAGCAGGTCATGCTGTCGCACACGCGAATCACGTGGCGGCCCACAGGCTGGCGGAAGATCTGGCTATAGAAGGTGGCCACGCCCTCGACGTCGCTGGCGGGAATGCCGAGGATCGCGCCAATGGCGTCAGCGGCACCGTCCGGCACCCAGCCGCGTTGCTTCTGCACGATCTTCAGCGCCTCGATGCTGGCGGCGCGCGGGTCTTCGTAGTGATGCATCTCGTGCTCGATGGCCGAGCGCTCGGTTTCGCTGAGGGTGAAACGGTCGGTCTGAATTAGCGTATTCATGATCAGCGGTCCACGTCGGCCATGACGAAGTCGATACTGCCCAGATAGGCGATCAGATCCGCCACCATGCTGCCGCGGATCACCGAGGGGATCTGCTGCAGGTGGGCGAAGCTGGGGGTGCGAATCCGGGTGCGGTAGCTCATGGTGCTGCCGTCGCTCGTCAGGTAATAACTGTTGATGCCTTTGGTCGCCTCGATCATCTGGAAGGCTTCGTTGGCCGGCATGACCGGGCCCCAGGAAACCTGCAGGAAGTGAGTGATCAGGGTTTCGATGTGCTGCAGCGTGCGCTCTTTCGGCGGCGGCGTGGTCAGCGGATGGTCGGCCTTGTACGGGCCTTCCGGCATGTTCTTCAGGCACTGGTCGATGATGCGGATGCTCTGGCGCATCTCTTCCACGCGCACCATGCAGCGGTCGTAGGCATCGCCATTGGCCGCCAGCGGCACCTCGAAATCGAAGTGCTCGTAGCCGGAGTAGGGGCGCGCCTTGCGCAGGTCGAAGTCGCAGCCGGTGGCGCGCAGGCCGGCGCCGGTGGTGCCCCATTCCAGCGCTTCCTTGGTGTTGTACTGCGCCACGCCGATGGTACGGGCCTTGAGGATGCTGTTCTTCAGCGCGGCCTTCTCGTATTCGTCGAGGCGCTTGGGCAGCCAGTCGACGAACTCCTTGACCAGCTTGTCCCAACCGCGCGGCAGGTCATGGGCGACGCCACCGATGCGGTACCAGGCCGGGTGCAGGCGGAAACCGGTGATGGCTTCGATCACCTTGTAGGCGCGCTGGCGGTCGGTGAAGGTGAAGAACACCGGGGTCATCGCGCCGACGTCCTGGATGTAGGTGCCGAGGAACAGCAGGTGACTGGTGATGCGGAAGAACTCGGCGAGCATCACGCGGATGAAGTCGACACGGGCCGGCACCTTGATGCCGGCGAGCTTTTCCACCGAGAGCACGTAGGGCAGGTTGTTCATCACCCCGCCGAGGTAGTCGATGCGGTCGGTGTAGGGGATGAAGCTGTGCCAGCTCTGCCGTTCGGCCATCTTCTCGGCGCCACGGTGGTGGTAGCCGATCTCCGGCACGCAATCGACGATCTCTTCGCCGTCGAGCTGCAGGATGATGCGGAACGCGCCGTGGGCGGAGGGGTGGTTGGGGCCGAGGTTGAGGAACATGTAGTCCTCGTGCTCACCGCCGCGTTTCATGCCCCAGTCTTCGGGGCGGAAGCGCGCGGCTTCTTCTTCCAGTTGCTGCTTGGCCAGGGTCAGGCTGAACGGATCGAATTCGGTGGCGCGCGCCGGGTAGTCCTTGCGCAGCGGGTGACCTTCCCAGGTTGGCGGCATCATGATGCGGCTCAGGTGCGGGTGGCCAGTGAAGGTGATGCCGTACAGATCCCAGACTTCGCGTTCGTACCAGTTGGCGTTGGGCCAGATGCCGGTGGCGGTGGGCAGGTTGAGGTCGCGCTCGGACAAGGCGACCTTGATCATTACGTCACTATTACGCTCCAGCGACATCAGGTGATAGAACACCGTGAAGTCGGCGTCCGGCAGGCCGCGACGCTGGGTGCGCAGGCGCTCGTCGACGCCGTGCAGGTCATAGAGCATCACGTAGGGGCGCGGCAGGTTGCATAGGCAGGTGAGCACTTCAATGAGGCGCTCACGCGCAACCCAGAGGACCGGCATGCCGGTGCGGGTCGCTTGCAGGGTGAAACTGTCGTCGCCAAAACGGGCGCGCAGTTCGGCGACGACGTCCTGGTCGTCAGCCTTGTAAGGTGGTATGGACACAACGGTGTCTTGAGTCATGGTCTCGGTCGCTGTCGATCAACGTAGAAAGTGGGCGTGATGCTTGCGCAGGCAAGCATCGGCTCAGACTTCGTCGGGGCTACGCAGGTTGGTAACGGCGATTCGCTGCTCGCGCCGCTGTTCCTTCTGCGAAGGCATTTCGGCACGGTAGATGCCTTGATCGCCAACGACCCAGGAAAGCGGGCGGCGCTCCTGGCCGATGGATTCCTGCAGCAGCATCAAGCCTTGCAGGAACGCCTCCGGACGGGGCGGGCAGCCGGGAATGTAGACGTCCACGGGGAGGAACTTGTCCACGCCCTGAACGACCGAGTAGATGTCGTACATGCCGCCGGAGTTGGCGCATGAACCCATGGAGATGACCCACTTGGGCTCCAGCATCTGTTCATAGAGACGCTGGATGACCGGCGCCATCTTGATGAAGCAGGTGCCGGCGATGACCATGAAGTCAGCCTGGCGGGGTGATGCGCGAATGACTTCCGCACCGAAACGCGCAACGTCATGCGGGGCGGTGAAGGCGGTGGTCATTTCCACATAGCAGCAGGACAGGCCGAAGTTGTACGGCCACAAGGAATTCTTGCGCCCCCAGTTGACCGCGCCGTTGAGCGCGTCCGAGAGCTTGCCCATGTAGATGTTCTTGTGAACCTGATCCTCTAGCAGCGGGTCGGAGACGACCTCCCGCTGGCCAATCGGATACGCCTCGTTGGGCGCATCCGGGTCGACCCGAGTAAGTTTGTATTGCATCGCCAAAGCCTCATTGTTTTAGCTTCGCCTGCCGTTCACGACGTCCCTGCGGTGCCCAATCGAGCGCGCCGATACGCCAAAGATAGACAAGACCTGCCAACAGAATTGCTATGAAAACTGTAGCTTCGATCAGGCCCGCCCAGCCGCTTTCGCGCACCGAGACTGCCCAAGCGAAGAGATAGAGGGCTTCAACGTCGAAGATCACGAAGAGCATCGCGACCAGATAGAACTTGGCTGACAGGCGCAGACGCGCGCTGCCGGTAGGAAGCATGCCCGACTCGAACGGTTCGTTCTTACTGCGTCCCCAGGCTTTGCTACCGAGCAGACTGGAAACGCCGAGCATGAAGGCGATGAGCCCGAAGACACCCAGCAAGAAAACAGCGAAAGCCCAGTTGTGGGACATGGTCGTTACCGCATCAGGCATGCCGGTACTCCTTGAACTAAGGAACGGCTTTTTAATTTGTTAGTGGCCAAGCGCCGGAAAGGGCGCTGACGCAAAGTGTGTACACAATACTATGTGCAAGGTAACTGTAAGTAAATTTTTCAGAGAAAAATTATTCCTGCCGCTTGATCGTTTCTGTCGGACTTCTGATTGACTTGCCGCTTCGCTGCAATTTCTCAGCGAGGCGTTTGGCACGGTGCTTCAGGACTATAGCTGAGGGCTTTGATCTGGCAATTGCCTAGACATTCATCCGACTAATTTGCCTCATTTCACGGCGTGATTGGCCTCGGCTAAGTGAGCAATTCATTGCCACTTTGGTGTTAGGGCCAAAGCAGCAAAGCCGCTCGCCAAATTCCTTCGTTGCATAGGCCGCTGCCGGTCATATCACCAATCGTTATCCAGGCTATGGTGCCATTCACCTGATCTTGTACTAGCGTGCATGAATCGCCGCAAAGCGATGCCTCGCTGATCGAGCAGTACCCACCATCCGCTGGGTCTGCGAAGTTGCCCTGCCTGGGTATGCCGACCCTTCGTACGCATAACAACATGAGGGGGGTTGCCATGCCCGTCGTCCGTTCCTTGCTGCGCGCCGTTCCCGCTTTGCTCCTGCTGGCCCTTGGTACGCCTGCCAGTGCCGAACCGGGTGATTACAACTTCTGGCAGAGCCTGAGCAACCTGGTTTCGCCACCAAAGGCCGACAACCCGGTCACCCCCGCGCAGCGTGTCGGGTCTTACCCGCTGCTGGCCAACCCGGCAGGTTTCAACAGTGGCTTCAATCCCGGCAATTACTACGGCTGGCAAACGATCCAGATGGCGCCGCAAACCGGTGCGGTGTGCGGCAATGGCTCGCCTTACAAGTTCTTCATCAATCGCGTGCCGAACACGCGCAACACCATCGTTTATCTGGAGGGAGGCGGCGCCTGCTGGGACTACGCCAGCTGCAGTGGGCAAAGCGGCATCCGCGGTGCGCGCAATCCCGACGGCATCGCCGATGACTACATGTCGCTGCTCAACCCTGGGGCAAGCCTGGTGAGCCCCTTCGTCGTGCGTCTGCATCCCTGGACGCGGGTAAAGACGCAGAACTGGAACATGGTCTATGTGCCGTATTGCACGGGTGATATCTACTCCGGCGACAAGGTGGCGATCTACGAGGATTCACAAGGGGAAAATCCTCCGCTGGTGTGGCACCACAACGGCTTGCGCAACATGCGCGCGGTGGCCGGGTGGTTGAAGGACAATCTGCCGCGACCGATCCAGATGCTCACTACGGGCTGCAGTGCGGGCGGCGCGGGGAGCCTGACCAATTACGCCAATCTGCGTCAGGACATCGCCCCGGATCGCGGTTTCCTGATCAATGACTCCGGGCCGGTGTACACCGCCCTTGCCGGCGACAATCAGGCGTATCCGTCCTATCCATTGCAGGCCTTCATTCGCCAGGCCTGGGGGCTGGATGCCGCTCAAGGTCCGCTGCAGTACCTGCAGGCACGCCTGCCAGGCTTCAACCGCAACGACCTGGGCAGCCTATACCCGGCGCTGTCGAGCAACCTGCCGGGTGACCGCATGGGGCACACGCACTTCTGGCAGGATCTGAACTATTCGTCCTATTCCTACGAGCGCTTCTATCCGGAGATCGTCAATGCGCCGAATCAGGCGGCCAAGGAGGCGTTGATCAGGCAGCGCTGGGCCACGGACACCACGCGCCTGCGCAGCCAGTTGGCCAGTCTGGGCAATGTCGGTGGTTATTTCCCGCAGTTCCGTAACGTCAACGAAAGCCACTGCACCAGCATCATCGAGTTCGCCAACTCCGATATCCAGGAGCAGAACCTGCAGCTGGATCACTTCGTCAGCAGCGTGCTCGATGGTAGCGGGCAGGTTCTGGATGCTTCGGAAAGCAGCGATGTGGCCGACCGCAACAAACCATTCAATCTGCTGTATTACCTGCTCGATCAACTGCTCTGATTAGCAGCCGGCGCTGTAGCGAGCAGTTTCGCTGCAGCGTTCAGCTGTCCGGATCTTGCCGATAATTGCGCTCGCGTGCCTCCTGGAGGCGTTGCCTGAGGTACTGGTCGCGAGTGAGCCCGTCGGGAATGTTCTGCAGGGCGAGTACTTCCTCGACGATGCGTTTCTCCTCGGCCTTGTAGCGTGCGAAGTTTGGATCGGGCCGTTGCGCCAGTCTGGCTTCGCGTTCGGCGCTGATGGTCTGATAACGGCTGATCAACGCTTGGGCGCGTCTCTTCTGTTCATTTTCGTCAGTGCTGACGGCCTTGATCAGGGCGATCTGCAGCAGCAGTGCTTCGCTCAGTGCCAATTCGCCTCGGCTTTCCATGGCGTCGATGCCCTGACTCAACTCCTGCGCCTGTGCTTCGCGGTCGCTGCGGGCGAGCGTCTTGGCGTGCTCGATAAAGCCTCGATAGCGCTGATGAAAATCCAGGCGCCGCGCTTGTTGCGCGACCTCCGGACTTGCCAGCAGCTGTCGCTGCTCGCGGCTGAGGTCGGCCGAGGCGGGCGGGGCGCTTCCTGGCTCTACGGAAAGCGTCGGCTGTTGTTCCGGCTGAGAACTGACGGATTCATCTGCACCGGGGCGTTGCCAGTACCAGGTGAGTGCTGCACAGCCAGCCAGAACGCAGCAACCGAACAGCAGGGCGGAGCGGGGCATGGGCGGTCCTTGCGCGGGATGATGCCTTGCAGCATAGAAGCCGCCGCGGAGCCCTGCCTGTCCGCGTATCGAATGGGGCCCTCTCTCGCACGCGAGAGAGGGCTGGCGGGTCAGAACAGCGGCTTGCCGTCTTCGCGGGTGACGATCACGGTGGCCGAGCGCGGGCGGCGGCCGGGGCCGTCCGGCCAGGTGCTGCGAAAATCGGTCGGGGTCGAGCCTTCACCCGGGTGCTGGATGTTGACGAACAGCGTGCGGAAGTCCGGCGTGGCGGTAATGCCGGTGACTTCGCAGCCCACGGGGCCGACCAGAAAACGCTTCATCTCGCCGGTGGTCGGTTCGGCTACCAGCATCTGGTTGTTGCCGAACGGGCCGCTGGCGAGCTGGCTGCCGCTCATGTCGGTCTGGATCCACAGCCGGCCTTCATCGTCGAACCACAGGCCATCCGGGCTGGCCAGGCGGTTGTCGGCGGTCAGCGGTTTGCCGTTGGGGTCGATGCTGTCACTTTCCGGGCCGGCCAGCAGGAACAGGCTCCAGACGAACTCACGACCAGCATAGTCGCGGCTCTGCTCACGCCAGCGGATGATGTGGCCGTAGGCGTTGGCAGGGCGCGGGTTGGCCGCGTCTACAACGGTGCGCGAGCTGTTGTTGGTGAGGGTGAAGTAGACGTCGCCGTTGTTCGGGTTCACCGCGCCCCATTCCGGCCGATCCATCTTGGTGGCGCCGACGATATCGGCAGCCAGACGGGTGTTGATCAGCACCTCGCCCTGGTCGGCGAAGCTGACCCCGGCAGCCTTGCAGGCCGCCTGGAAGGTCTTGTCCTTGAGGTCCAGGGCCAGCCACTCACCCTTGCCATTGGCCTTGAAGCGCGCCACGTAGAGCGTACCGTCATCGAGCAGGCTGCCGTTGCTGCGGCCCGGTACGTACTTGCCGCGGCTGACGAACTTGTAGATGTACTCGTTCTGCGAGTCGTCGCCGGAATAGCAGACCACCGGACGGCCCGGCTTGACCGGGGCGAACACCAGGCCCTCGTGGGCGAAACGACCCAGTGCGGTGCGCTTGACCGGCGTGGACTCCGGCGCGAAGGGATCGATCTCGACGATCCAACCGAAGTGATTCGGCTCGTTGCGGTAGTCGCCGGTGGCGTCGGCGGCCAGGCGGGTGGCATTGAAGCGCTGGAATTCGTCGCCGGCCAGGTGATCCCAGCCGTAGCGGCTGGCGCTGCCGACACCGTAACGGGTCATTTCACGCGGGCGTTCGGCATCGCCGCTGGCGAAGTAGCCCGCCCAGTTCTCCTCGCAGGTCAGGTAGGTGCCCCATGGCGTGAAGCCGTTGGCGCAGTTGTTCAGCGTGCCACGAGTGGCGGTACCATCGGGGCTGTAGCGAGTCTGGAGTAGGGCGTGACCGCGTACCGGGCCGCTGATCTGCATCGGCGTGGCGCCGGTGATGCGGCGGTTGCGCGCGCTGGGCAGCACCTCCCATTGGCCACGTACACGGCGCACTTCCACCACGGAAACCCCGTGGGCGTTGATTTCCTTGCGAACCTCATCGGCGCTGCTGCGCTTGCCGCCGACCAGGGTGGGGCCGTTGGGATGCAGCAGCGGCGCGTCGATGTACTCGTGGTTGAGTACCAGCAGACCATGGTCGCTCTTGTGCCCGCCGCCGCGCTGGCCGTCGATGGGGAAGAAGTGCATGCCGTCATGGTGCATGCCGATCTGGTCGGCCTGATCGGCGGCGTTGTTGCCGGCGTTCTCCAGGAAGGCCGGGAAGCTGCCGCGAATCGGCGTGCCCCAGGGGATGAAGGTGGTGGCCTTGTAGCCGGCCGGCACAGTGATGGTATCGGCGCGCGTGACCGCTACCGGATTGAACGGCAGACGCTTGCTGCGCTTTTTCAGGCGCTCGAGCAGGTCCTTGAGCGGGTTGCCGGCGGCTTCGGCGGTACCGGGCATGGCCACGCCGAGAAAACCCATGACGCCCAGCGCGGCGCCGCCGGCGACGACCTGGCGACGGCTCAGGCCAGCTTCGATAAGGTCATTGATATGGGGGTTGGCGGAGGTGTTGCTGAGCGGTTCATCACCATTGCCGAATAGCACGTCTTGCTCTTGTTGATTGCGCACGGAGGGCTCCTGGTTAGGCTGATCGACGGAGCCATGACGCTAACCAAGGAAAACGACGGAATAGTGACAGCGGCTGTGCGCTGTTGCACAAAACTGCTTGGAGGGGCGGTTGGGTGCCGCTTCTTCGGCTGGTGCGCGGCCGCGCAGCCTGGAATGGCCATGCATGGCGCACCTGTCGCCAGACATAAAAAAGCCCCGGCAGAGCCGGGGCGGATTAGGCAAACAGGCTGCTGCGGATGCGTGGTCCGCAGCAGGGGAACCGTTCTTAGTGGAACTGGTTCATGGTGTTGTCTTTACCGCTAGCTTTCAGAGCAGCTTCGCCAGCGAAGTACTCCTTGTGGTTGTCGCCGATGTCGGAGCCAGCCATGTTCTGGTGCTTGACGCAGGCGATGCCCTGACGGATTTCCTGACGCTGCACGCCCTTGACGTAGGCCAGCATGCCCTGGTCGGCGAAGTAGCCCTTGGCCAGGTTGTCGGTGGACAGGGCCGCGGTGTGGTAGGTCGGCAGGGTGATCAGGTGGTGGAAGATGCCGGCGTGGGCCGAACCGTCGCGCTGGAAGGTACGGATCTTCTCGTCAGCCAGCTTGGCCAGTTCGGTCTCGTCGTACTCCACGCTCATCAGCTTGGCGCGGTCGTAGGCGGACACGTCCTTGCCTTCGGCAACCATGGCGTCGAACACCTGCTGACGGAAGTTCAGGGTCCAGTTGAAGGACGGGCTGTTGTTGTAGACCAGCTTGGCGTTCGGGATGACTTCACGGATGCGGTCAACCATGCCCTTGATCTGGCCAACGTGCGGCTTCTCGGTCTCGATCCACAGCAGGTCGGCGCCGTTCTGCAGGCTGGTGATGCAGTCCAGTACGCAGCGGTCTTCGCCGGTGCCAGCGCGGAACTGGAACAGGTTGGACGGCAGACGCTTCGGGCGCAGCAGTTTGCCTTCGCGCTTGATCACGACGTCGCCGTTGCCCAGTTCGGCTTCGGAGATTTCTTCGCAATCCAGGAAGCTGTTGTACAGGTCGCCCAGGTCGCCCGGCTTGTTGGTCACGGCGATCTGCTTGGTCAGGCCGGCGCCCAGGGAGTCGGTACGGGCGACGATCACGCCGTTGTCGATGCCCAGTTCGAGGAAGGCGTAGCGAACGGCAGCGATCTTGGCGAGGAAGTCGGCGTGCGGAACGGTCACTTTACCGTCCTGGTGGCCGCACTGCTTCTCGTCGGAAACCTGGTTCTCGATCTGGATGCAGCAGGCACCGGCTTCGATCATGCGCTTGGCCAGCAGGTAGGTGGCTTCCGGGTTGCCGAAGCCGGCGTCGATATCGGCGATGATCGGGACGATGTGGGTCTCGAAGTTGTCGATCTGGTTCTGGATCTCGGCGGCCTTGGCCTGGTCGCCGGCTTCGCGAGCGGCATCCAGCGCGGTGAACAGCAAATCCAGCTCGCGGCTGTCGGCCTGACGCAGGAAGGTGTACAGCTCTTCGATCAGGTCGGAGACGGCGGTCTTTTCGTGCATCGACTGGTCCGGCAGCGGGCCGAAGTCGGAGCGCAGGGCGGCAACCATCCAGCCGGACAGGTACAGGTACTTCTTGTTGGTGGTCTTCAGGTGCTTCTTGATCGAGATCAGCTTCTGCTGACCGATGAAGCCGTGCCAGCAGCCCAGGGACTGGGTGTAGAGGGAGGAGTCGGCGTCGTACTCTTCCATGTCCTTGCGCATGATGTCAGCGGTGTACTGAGCGATTTCCAGACCGGTCTTGAAGCGGTTCTGAGCGCGCATACGGGCGACGGACTCGGGGTTGATAGCGCTCCAGCTGCTGCCGAACTTCTCTTTCAGAGCGGCTACAGCCTTGATGTCGTTTTGATATGCGGACATGGTCAATCCTTCAAAAAATGTGTTGGTTGAGCACCGACTACCCTCGCAATGCGTGCACGGATGCAGTGGCTGCGGGAGGCTTCCGCATGACGGCGAGAAAACGGCTGGGGCGAGGATTGACCGCGAGGAGGGGGGATGTGGCGAACAGTTCGATTAGCGTTGCTGGGCCGGCCGGCTCGTGGAAACCTTGGGCACCTGCTGCATCTTTCGCTCTGTCTGACGCTAAACGCTTCCCCGTCCCTCAGGACAACTTCGTTCCAGTCGCAACCTCGTCGTACGGCCTTGTGGGCTGTTGGGACACGGACCGTTACGAAGTACTTCGTGAACGATCTGGAGATCCTTTTCAGGACCCCTGGCTAGCGGGAGCGAGGCCATCATGCCTCTGGGGAAATGCTTCGTCAAACGTTTTGTAGTGGTTTTTTCAAACTACTACATATTCATTTAGCGACCGGCTGGTCATGCCTGGAAGCCCATGAGGCGGGCGTCTCAGGGCTTTCAGGCGTGGCGCGACTTGTCCATGCTACTTGCGGCTGGTGAGTATTCGACTTTGGTCGTGGGCCTCAGTCGAGGGCCTCGACCTTCAGGCGCAGCGACATGTCTTCACGGCCCTGGGTGGTGTGTCTGCGCAGCACATCGCGACCGCTGGAACTGGTTTCCTCGCTGACGCCGCCGAGTGTGATCCATTCACCCAGACGCCCGCTGACGCGCGTGTCGGTGCTCTGCACATCGACCACCCCGGGGCGGTGGTCATTCATGCGGTCACGCTGGCTGCTGATGGAAACGTGCACCAGCTCGCCAGTGAGGCTGGCGGTCACGTAAAAGCCGCGGGTCACGTCGCGGTACTGGGTGTCCTGGTAAACCTGGCCGTAAGGGCCGGTACTGGTGGTGGTCAGCGGCACGCTCTGGCCCACCTGGATCAGCGCCGGGTAGCCCTCGGTAGTCTGTACCTGCTGGGTGCCGCCGCCACGGCTGTCGGTGCTGCGGCGGATGATGCGTACCTGGTCGCGACCGTTCACTTCGCCGCGGCCGACCTGCACTTCGGCATTGCCGGAACTCAGGGTACCGTCGACGCGGTAGCCGCGGTCGTTCTGATAATTGCTGTCGGCACTTTCCACGGTGATCAGCAGGCGACGCGGGCGGGTGTCGAGTTGCTGCAACAACACACGTACTTCACCGATCTTGGCCGGTGACGCATTGACGATCAGTTGGTTGCCATAGGCGCTGACCTTGCCCTCGTTGCCGAGCATCGACTGCACAACACCCATCACTTCATCAGCGGTACGGTAGTTCAGCGGAATTACCTCGGTGGCCGCCTGCAGCGGCAGGCAAAGGCTCAGAAGCAGGGCGGCGAACAGGGTGCGCAGGGTCATAGCAGAAAGCTCCGCAGATCGGGATCGGTGATGCTGGTATCCCAGGCCTGGTCGAACTGGGCCTGGCGCTGACGAACGCGCGCAGGGTCGTTGTAAAGGGTGTAGCCGGATTGTTGATCGAGTTCCGGGCGCAGGAACAGGCCTCGGTCATCGGCGATCAGGAAGGCCAGTTCCTCGCTGGCATAGTCCGGGTTGAGTTTGCGGATATGCAGATTCGACGACAAGCGGCGAGACAGGCTGAGTAGCCGATGACCCTCCTTCACGGCACGGGTCGGGTCGCGCAACAGGATGCGCAGACGCGCCCGCGGGCTGCTCAGCAGGAAGCGGGTGCAGGCCTGCTGCACACTGCTGTGGTGATAGAGCCAGAGCTCCAGGTCATCGCTGTACAGGCACAGGCTGCGTTGGGCTTGCTGGATCAATGCCAGAACGTGAGCACGCGCCTCCTGCGGCTGGCTGAAACGCTGCAGGTCCTGGTGCTGACCAAGGATGAAGGGCGCCGGCTCCCACTGCGCCGCATCCGGCGTGACGGACTGCGGGTTGTGCACGGCAAAACGCCCCGGCGACTCGAATTCGATGGCAGCCAGCTCGATGGATTCTGGCGTATCGATCGGTTCGACCGGGGCGTCTTTGTCGTTCATTTCGGTCTCTACTGGCTGGTGCGCACCATATCCACGTGCGGTATGCCGGCGTCGAGGTACTCGTCGCTGACAATCCTGAAGCCTAGCCTTTCATAGAACGGCGTGGCGTGCACCTGAGCGGTGAGCATTTGCTGATGCAGGCCGCGTTTTTCCGCTTCGGCGATCACCGCCTGCATCAGCTTTTCGCCAACCTTGAGGCCGCGCCAGTCCTTGAGCACCGAGACGCGGCCGATATGGCCGTCGGGCAGCAGGCGTGCGGTGCCGACCGGATAGTCACCTTCTTCGGCGAGAAAGTGCACGGCATCAGTATCCTCGGCGTCCCATTCCAGCTCCGGTGGTACCGATTGCTCGGCGACGAATACGCTGTCGCGGATGCGGCGCAGCTCGGCATTGTCCTTATGCCAGTCCGCGACTCGGACGGAGATCTCACTCATCGGCAAATCCCAGGCTGCCTTGTTTGACCAGTTCCCACAGTAGGGTACGCCCCTCGTCATCGGCCAGCCAGACGCCGAGGTTTTCCACATGTAACGCATCTGCGCTGCAGATCAGCTTCAGCAGCTCGCACAGGCTGATCGAAACCAGACGGCTCTGGCCGCTGGCGAACAGCACCAGATCTTCACCGACTTCCGACCAGGCCATGCGCGCGCTGGGGTTGCGGATGAGGATCGCGCCGTCTTCCAGAGCACCGAGGAAATCTTCCTCCTCGATTTCGATGCCGGCAACCAGTTCCGGGTACTTGGGCTCGGTCATGAACTGGCCGAACCAGGTCATCAGCAGGCGCTCGTCGCTCATGTGTTCGTTGAGCAGGGCCTTGAGGCGCTCCAGAGCGTCGCGCTGGATCTGGTTGGGATCCTCGCTTGGCTGGATGTCGGCATCGCTGTAGCGTTCTTCGTCGGGCAGGAACTGGCCGAGGAAATCGGTGAAATGGGTCAGCACTTCGGCGGCGCTCGGTGCGCGGAAGCCCACGGAATAAGTCATGCAATCATCCTCGGCAATGCCGTTGTGGGCCAGGCGCGGCGGCAGATAGAGCATGTCGCCGGGTTCCAGTACCCACTCATCAGTTGGTTCGAATTCGGCCAGGATCTTCAGATCGGCGTGGGGGAGCAGCGGGCTGTCGGAATCGCACATCTGGCCGATCTGCCAGCGGCGATGGCCGTGAGCCTGCAGCAGGAATACGTCGTAATTGTCAAAATGAGGGCCGACGCCGCCCCCGGGTGCGGCGAAGCTGATCATCAGGTCGTCGATGCGCCACTTGGGCAGGAACTTGAAGTCCTCCAGCAGTTCGGCCACTTCCGGAACGAACTGATCGACGGCCTGGACCAGCAGGGTCCAGTCGCGCTCGGGCAGATCCTGGAAGGTGTCTTCGTTGAACGGGCCACGCTGCAGTTCCCAGGGGCGCTCGCCATGCTCGATCACCAGGCGCGACTCGACTTCTTCTTCCAGCGCCAGGCCGGCCAGTTCATCCGGGCTGATCGGGCTTTCGAAGTCAGGAATGGCCTGGCGCACCAGTAGCGGTTTTTTCTGCCAGTAGTCGCGCAAAAATTCACGGGCTGTGAGGCCGCCCAGCAATTGCAGCGGAGTATCAGGATTCATCAGTAAGCCCTTGAAATAGATAAAAACCTTAAAACAAAAACGCCCGGCTCAGCCGGGCGTCCTCGAGGCTGATCGCGCTTAGATGCGCTTGGCCTGGGCCACGGCGTTACCAATGTAGCGCGCCGGGGTCAGTTGCTTGAGCTCTTCCTTGGCGGCGGCCGGCATGTCCAGGCCGTCGATGAAGGCCAGCAGGGCCTCGGGGCTGATGCCCTTGCCGCGGGTCAGCTCCTTGAGCTTCTCGTACGGGTTCTCGATGGCGTAGCGGCGCATGACAGTCTGGATCGGCTCGGCGAGCACTTCCCAGCAGGCGTCCAGATCTTCAGCAATTCGCTGAGCATTGAGCTCCAACTTGCTGATTCCCTTGAGGCTTGCCTCGTAAGCGATAACGCTGTGAGCGAAGCCGACGCCGAGGTTGCGCAGCACGGTGGAGTCGGTCAGGTCGCGCTGCCAGCGGGAGATCGGCAGCTTGCTGGCCAGGTGCTGGAAGATCGCGTTGGCGATGCCCAGATTGCCTTCGGAGTTCTCGAAGTCGATCGGGTTGACCTTGTGCGGCATGGTCGAGGAGCCGATTTCGCCGGCCACGGTCTTCTGCTTGAAGTAACCGAGAGAGATGTAGCCCCAGACGTCGCGGTCGAAGTCGATCAGGATGGTGTTGAAGCGGGCGATGGCGTCGAACAGTTCGGCGATGTAGTCGTGCGGCTCGATCTGGGTGGTGTAGGGGTTCCAGGTCAGGCCCAGGTCACCTTCGATGAACTGACGGGCGTTGGCTTCCCAGTCGATGCTCGGGTAGGCCGACAGGTGCGCGTTGTAGTTGCCCACGGCGCCGTTGATCTTGCCCAGCAGCGGCACGGCGGCGACCTGAGCGATCTGCCGCTCCAGGCGGTAGACGACGTTGGCCAGTTCCTTGCCCAGGGTGGTCGGCGAAGCCGGCTGGCCGTGGGTACGCGACAGCATCGGCACGTCGGCGAACTTGACTGCCAGCTCGCGGATCGCAGCAGCGATCTGGCGCATCAGCGGCAGCAACACGTTGTCACGGCCTTCGCGCAGCATCAGGGCGTGGGACAGGTTGTTGATGTCCTCGCTGGTGCAGGCGAAGTGGATGAACTCGCTGACCTTGTCCAGCTCCGGCAGTTTGGCAGCCTGTTCCTTGAGCAGGTATTCCACGGCCTTGACGTCGTGGTTGGTGGTGCGCTCGATTTCCTTGACGCGCTCGGCGTGCTCGACGGCGAAGTTTTCGGTCAGCTCGTTGAGCAGGGCATTGGCTTCGGCGGAGAAGGGTGCGACTTCCGGGATGCCTTCGTGGGCGGCCAGGCGCTGCAGCCAGCGCACTTCGACCAGTACGCGGCTACGGATCAGGCCGTATTCACTGAAGATGGGGCGCAGGGCGCTGGTTTTGCCGGCGTAGCGGCCGTCGACGGGGGAAACCGCGGTGAGCGAGGAAAGCTGCATGTAGGCGTTCTCGGGCTGTCGGGCTGAAAAGCCATCCTGGATCGCTGCGCATCGCGCCGGCTTCGATGAAGCGGGCGCTAGCTCAGGTGCCTGGATGACCTCTGGCGAAAAGGGCGCATATCATACATGAAAACCGACGCTTGGCCGCCTATGCCCTGCGTCTTGCGACCGATAACAGACTGGCGGCAAAGATCAGTGCCGCCCCGAGCAGCGAGAGGCTGTCCGGTGTCTCGCCCCACAGCAGCCAGGCGATGATGCCGGCGAAGACGATGGCCAGGTAGGCGACTGGCCCGATCAGTCCGGGTGGAGCCAGGCCGTAGGCGCGCGACATGATCACCTGGCTGGCAGTGGCGAGCAGGCCGATGCCAAGCAGCCAGCTCAGCTGCGTGGCATCGAGCGGTTGCCAGCTCCAGGTCAGCGGTATGGCGGAAAACAGCGTGGAAAACAGCGAGAAATAGAAGACGATGCGCGTCGCCGGCTCGCTGTCGCTCATTTCGCGGATGGAAACGAAGGCGAAGGCGGCCAGCACGCTGGCGGCCAGGCCAAACAGAGCGGGCCCCTCGAACAGAGCGCTGCTGGGCTTGGCCACCAGTAGCACGCCGCACAAGCCGATCAGGCTGCTGATCAGCATGCGCCGGGTCAGTGGTTCCTTGAGCCAGAAGTGCGCGATCAGCGGGGTGAACACCGGTGCCGAGTAGGTGAACAACATGGCGTCGGCCAGAGGGAGGTGGGCGATGGCGTAGAAGAAGCAGTACATCGCCGCCAGGCCGTAGGTCGTGCGCCACAGGTGGGACTTCAGGCGGGTCGTGCGCAACGGGCGGACGCCGCGAACCAGCAGCAGCGGCAGAAAGAACAGCACGCCGACCAGGTTGCGGAAGAACACTACCGACTCGTTGTTGACGCTGACGGAAATCTCGCGGATGCCGACTCCGGTGAAGGCGAACAGCAGCGCCGAGAGCGCCAGCAGCAGGGCACCCTGAAGGGGTTTGACGCTGCGGCTGGCGGGCTCCATGGTCAGTTTCGCGTCATGTCGTAGAGCGCTTTGAGCAGCTTGCCGCGGCTGAATACCAGCTGCCAGCGGTGGCCGCCGAGCTGACGCCACAGGCGCGCCGAGCGAATGCCGGCGAGCAGCAGGGCGCGGATCTTCGCGGCGTTGTTCGGCTGTTGCAGGAAACGCATGTCGCCGTGCACCTGGATACGCTGGCGGAAGGTGCTGATGGTGTCCTGATACAGGCCGCCGCAGGCAGCGATGACGTTGTCATGAACCAGGCCGAAATGCTCGACCTGTTGCTGGATCTGGTCCAGGCGGCTGCCCATGATCTGCAGCATGTCGCTGCGCTTGTCCAACTGGCGCTCCAGGCCGATCATCGCCAGCGAATAACGCAACGGCTCGCGCTGCAGGGCGGAGGGGTTGCGCTCCAGCGAGCTGATCAGGGCGCGATAGCCATCACGCAAGTTGAGGTCGTCGCCGCCGTAGACATCCAGCGTGGTTTGCGGATCGCGCACCAGCAGGCTGCCGAGCATGCAGCTCATCGAGGCTTCGCTGACCTGGCCGGTGCGGGCGATCTTGTCGGCCAGCACGGCGGCTTCGAATACCGCGCCGAGCGCGACCAGCTGTTCCTGCATCGGAGTCATCGGGCGTCCTCGTACCAGGCTTCGGCGGTTTCGATCACGCCGCCGCCAAGGCACATCTCGCCGTCGTAGAACACCACGGACTGACCCGGGGTCACAGCGCGCTGCGGCTCGTCGAACACGGCGCGATAACCGTTCTCGGTCTTCTCCAGGGTGCAGGCCTGGTCGCTCTGGCGGTAGCGCACCTTGGCCGTGAGGCGGCGTGGGGCGCTCAGGTCCACCGGGTTGACCCAGTAGATGTCCGAGGCGAGCAGGGCGCGGGAGAACAGCCAGGGGTGTTCGTTGCCCTGGCCAACGATCAGCACGTTGCGCGTCAGGTCCTTGCGCAGCACGTACCAAGGATCATCGCTGGCGTCCTTGAGGCCGCCGATGCCGAGGCCCTGGCGCTGGCCGATGGTGTGGTACATCAGGCCGTGATGACGACCAATGACCTGACCTTCGGTGGTTTCGATGTCACCGGGCTGGGCCGGCAGGTACTGCTTGAGAAAATCGCTGAAGCGGCGTTCGCCGATGAAGCAGATGCCGGTGGAGTCCTTCTTCTTCGCCGTGGCCAGCTCGTATTTTTCGGCAATGGCGCGCACCTGCGGTTTTTCCAGCTCGCCGACCGGGAACAGGGTCTTGGCGATCTGTTCGCCGCCGACGGCGTGCAAGAAGTAGCTCTGATCCTTGTTCGGGTCCAGGCCCTTGAGCAGTTCGGTGCGGCCGTCGATATCGCGGCGGCGCACGTAGTGGCCGGTGGCGATCAGGTCGGCGCCGAGGCTCAGGGCGTAGTCGAGGAAGGCTTTGAACTTGATCTCGCGGTTGCACAGGATGTCCGGGTTCGGCGTGCGTCCGGCCTTGTATTCGGCCAGGAAATGCTCGAACACGTTGTCCCAGTACTCGGCGGCAAAGTTGGCGGTGTGCAGCTTGATGCCGATGCGGTCGCATACGGCCTGGGCGTCGGCCAGGTCATCCATGGCGGTGCAGTATTCGGTGCCGTCGTCTTCGTCCCAGTTCTTCATGAACAGGCCTTCGACCTGGTAACCCTGCTCCATCAGCAGCAGGGCGGAAACGGACGAATCGACGCCGCCGGACATGCCGACGATCACGCGTTGGGTGCTAGGTGCTTGCATGGGAATCTGCGAGTGAAGCCTGAAAAGTTGTCGAGTCTACCAGAAAGCCTGCCGCCCGTAGGGCGTACTCGGCTTTGGCTTCCTGCGTCGCTCTACCTCCTGCATCCATGCAGTCGTCGCGAAGCAGTACGCCGTTGGGGTCGTGTGGCGCTCAAGAGCGGCGGGCTGTTCGCTTCGCTGCGAGCGGCCGGCGTTTCGATCCGCCCGTCATCATCTGGAACCGGCGAGCGCGGCATCCCCGGATTTCATCCGGGCTACGCTTAGTCGCGTAGCAGCTCCAGCGACCCGCTGACCCCGGCCAGGTAGTCGTCGACGCAGCGCAACACCAGCTCGCTGCGCCAGCGCTCGGGTTGTGCGGCCAGCTCGTCACGGGTCAGCCAGGTGATGCTGCTGATGTCGCTATCCAGCTCGCGCTCGGGGTCATGGCGTACGGGGCGGGCGCTGAAGCACACGCGTTGATAGGTCACGCCGTTGCTCGGTGCCGTGTAGAGATAGATGCCGAGCAGGGCGGTCAGCTCCACGTTCCATCCGGTCTCCTCGAGAGTTTCCCGCACTGCGGCTTCACGCAGCGACTCGTTGGCCTCCAGGTGTCCGGCTGGCTGGTTCAGCACCATGCGGCCGGCTTTGAATTCTTCGACGAAGAGGAAGCGGCCGTCATCTTCGATCACCGTGGCCACGGTGATATGGGGTTGCCAGTCCATCTCGGTGCTCCAGAAAAAGGTCGATGAGCAGGATTTTGCGGCGGCGAGTGCAGCTCGCGAAAGTTCTGCCTGATAAAAAAGAACCCCGGCCAAGACCGGGGTTCTTCTGACGCTCAAGCCTTATCAGGCATTCAGTGCAGCCAGAGCGGCATTGAAGGTGGCGCTGGGGCGCATCACCTTGCTGGTCAGCTCGGGGTTGGAGCGGTAGTAGCCACCGATCTCGGCCGGCTTGCCTTGTACGGCAGCCAGTTCGGCGACGATGGTCGCTTCCTGCTCGGTCAGCTGCTTGGCCAGCGGGGCGAAGTGAGCCTTCAGCTCGGCGTCGTCGTTCTGCTCGGCCAGGGCCTGGGCCCAGTACAGCGCCAGGTAGAAGTGGCTGCCGCGGTTGTCGATCTCGCCGACCTTGCGCGCCGGGGACTTGTTGTTGTCCAGCAGCTTGCCGGTGGCCTGGTCCAGGGTCTTGCCCAGTACCTTGGCCTTGGCGTTGTTGGTCTTGATGCCGGTTTCTTCCAGCGACACGGCCAGGGCCAGGAACTCGCCCAGGGAATCCCAGCGCAGGTAGTTCTCTTCGACCAACTGCTGCACGTGCTTGGGTGCCGAGCCGCCGGCGCCGGTCTCGTACATGCCGCCGCCCGCCATCAGCGGAACGATGGACAGCATCTTGGCCGAGGTGCCCAGCTCCATGATCGGGAACAGGTCGGTCAGGTAGTCACGCAGTACGTTGCCGGTTACCGAGATAGTGTCCTGGCCGCGGATCATGCGCTCCATGGATACGCGGATGGCTTCGTTGTAGCCCATCATGCGGATGTCCAGGCCGGTCAGGTCGTGGTCCTTGAGGTACAGCTCGACCTTCTTCTGCAGCTCGCGGTCGTGAGCACGCTCCGGGTCCAGCCAGAAGATGGCCGGGGTGTTGGACTGACGGGCGCGGGTAACGGCCAGCTTGACCCAGTCGCGGATCGGCGCGTCCTTGGTCTGGCAGGCGCGCCAGATGTCGCCAGCTTCGACTTCGTGCTGCATCAGCACGGTGCCATCGGCAGCCACGACGCGCATGGTGCCATCGGCAGTCATTTCGAAGGTCTTGTCGTGCGAGCCGTATTCCTCAGCCTTCTGCGCCATCAGACCGACGTTCGGCACGCTGCCCATGGTGACCGGGTCGAAGGCGCCGTTGGTTTTGCAGAAGTTGATCATTTCCTGGTAGATGCGGGCGTAGGTGCTCTCCGGCATCACCGCCTTGGTGTCCTTCTGCTTGCCATCCTTGCCCCACATCTGGCCGGAGTTGCGAATCATCGCCGGCATCGAGGCGTCGACGATCACGTCGCTCGGGATGTGCAGGTTGGTAATGCCCTTGACCGAGTCGACCATGGCCATTTCCGGGCGATGGCTGTAGACCTCGTGGATGTCGTGCAGGATCTCTTCCTGTTGCGAGGCGGGCAGGGCCTTGATCTTGTCGTAGACGCTGCTGATGCCGTTGTTCGGGTTGACGCCCAGTTCCTTGAACAGCTCGCCGTACTTGTCGAACACGTCCTTGTAGTAAACGCTGACGGCGTGGCCGAAGACGATCGGGTGGGAGACCTTCATCATGGTCGCCTTGACGTGCAGGGACCACATCACGCCGGTTTCCTTGCAGTCCTGCAGGGTCTTCTCGAAGAAGTCACGCAGCTTGCGGCAGCTCATGAACATGCTGTCGAGCACTTCGCCTTCCTGCAGGGCGAGTTGCTTCTTGACCTCGACCTTGCCGTCCTTGCCGACGAACTCGATGCGCACGTCACCGGCCTTGGCCATGGTGATCGACTGCTCGCTGGAGAAGAAGTCACCGCCGCGCATGTAGTCGGCGTGAGACTGCGAAGCCATGCTCCACTTGCCCATGCTGTGCGGGTGCTTGCGGGCGTAGGCCTTGACCGCGGCCGGCGCACGGCGGTCGGAGTTGCCTTCACGCAGAACCGGGTTCACGGCGCTGCCGAGAACCTTGGCATAACGCGCGCGCACTTCCTTGTCTTCTTCGCTCTGCGGATCTTCCGGGAAATCGGGGATGTTGTAGCCCTGGGCCTGCAGCTCGGCGATGGCTGCCTTGAGCTGAGGTACGGAGGCGCTGATGTTCGGCAGTTTGATGATGTTGGCGTCCGGCTGCAGAGTCAGCTCGGCCAGTTTGGCCAGGTCGTCATCGATGCGCTTGTCGGCGTCCAGGCGGTCGGCAAAGCTTGCCAGGATCCGTCCAGCAAGAGAGATGTCGCGGGTTTCAACGGAGATGTCAGCCGAGGCGGCAAAGGCTTCTACAATTGGCAGAAGCGAATAGGTAGCGAGGGCCGGAGCTTCGTCGGTGAAGGTGTAGATGATCTTCGAAGGGGTGGACATTTAGGGTTAACTCTCTTCTTTGCTGAGCGCGCATAGAAACTCGACCTGCGCGGGTAGGCGCTTGAGCCCCATGATGGCGGGGCCGGGTCGAGGACTCGCCGCGGTGATGTTGGATGCACCCGTAGAGTGTCGAGCATTTCGAGCCGGCAGACAGTAGTGGCCGTTTACCGGGTTCAAGAGGTTGCTGCCTGGTTCCAGACAGGTCGCCCCTTATGACTCGTTAGTCACCTAAGCAGTATACCACTGCGACACCTCGCCACAGAATGCCCAGTTGCATAAGACCTTTGCACATGTGTCTCCGCGAGCGGTTTGCGCTACTCTCGGGGATGCACACTGTCTAACCACAAGATGGAGTCCAGCATGGGATACCAAAAGATCCAGGTGCCAGCCAGCGGTGACAAAATCACCGTTAACGCCGATATGTCGCTGAACGTTCCGAACAACCCGATCATCCCGTTCATCGAGGGTGACGGTATCGGTGTCGATATTTCTCCGGTGATGATCAAGGTCGTCGACGCGGCTGTCGAAAAAGCCTATGGCGGCGCCCGCAAGATCTCCTGGATGGAAGTTTATGCCGGCGAGAAGGCCACCCAGGTTTACGATCAGGACACCTGGCTGCCGAAAGAAACCCTCGAAGCGGTGCGTGATTACGTGGTTTCGATCAAAGGCCCGCTGACCACGCCTGTTGGTGGTGGCATCCGCTCATTGAACGTGGCCTTGCGTCAGGAGCTCGATCTCTATGTCTGCCTGCGCCCGGTACGCTGGTTCGAGGGCGTGCCCAGTCCGGTGAAGAAACCGGGTGACGTGGATATGGTGATCTTCCGCGAGAACTCCGAAGACATCTATGCCGGCGTGGAGTGGAAGGCTGGCAGCCCCGAGGCCGAAAAGGTCATCAAGTTCCTCACCGAGGAAATGGGCGTCAAGAAGATCCGCTTTACCGATATGTGCGGTATCGGCATCAAGCCGGTTTCCGAGGCCGGCACCAAGCGCCTGGTGTGCAAGGCCCTGCAATATGCCGTGGACAACGACCGCAGCTCGGTGACCCTGGTGCACAAGGGCAACATCATGAAATTCACCGAGGGAGCCTTCAAGGAGTGGGGTTACGAGATTGCCCGCGAGGAATTCGGCGCCGAGATGCTTGACGGTGGTCCGTGGATGCAGTTCAAGAACCCGCGTACCGGCAAGAATATCGTGGTCAAGGACGTGATTGCCGACGCCATGCTGCAGCAGATCCTGCTGCGTCCGGCCGAATATGATGTGATTGCCACGCTCAACCTCAACGGTGACTACCTCTCCGACGCCCTGGCGGCGGAAGTGGGCGGTATCGGCATTGCGCCAGGCGCCAACCTGTCCGATTCGGTGGCGATGTTCGAGGCGACTCACGGCACTGCGCCGAAGTACGCCGGTCAGGACAAGGTCAACCCGGGCTCGGTTATCCTCTCGGCCGAGATGATGCTGCGCCACATGGGCTGGTCGGAAGCGGCCGATCTGATCATCAAGGGCACCAATGGTGCCATCGCCGCCAAGACCGTGACCTATGACTTCGAGCGTCTGATGGAAGGGGCGAAGCTGATGTCCTGCTCCGAGTTCGGCGACGCGATGATCAGTCATATGTAGCCACTTCTCTGATCGAAGCGTGAAAAAAAGGCCGGTCAAATGACCGGCCTTTTCATGGCGATTTGCCAGAGTGCTCAGGCTTCGACAGTGCTCGCAATATTTTGCGCCTGGGGTGCGGCGGCCACAGGGGCATCCTGGGTCGCGCTAACCGCACTGATGTTGACTGCATGCAGTCCTTTGGGGCCTTGCACGATCTCGAAGCGAACCGGCTGGCCGGCCTTGAGCGTTTTATAACCGTCCATCTGGATGGCCGAGTAGTGGGCGAACAGGTCCTCATCTCGGCCATCGGCCAGGATGAATCCATAGCCCTTGGCGTTGTTGAACCACTTGACCTTACCACTGAGCATGCTGATATCCCTCTGCAAAGGACTCCATCTCTGGAGTATCATCCACTTCGATTCCGCACGATAACCAACCAGGCTGGGCGAGGGTGCGGAATCCCTGATACCCGCTAATGGGTATTCTTTTGTTGTAACACCCTTTTGCCGTTAGTCAAGGCTATACGGCGGATGGCTGAGAAGTCAGTCAAAATCCCTCTAGCATCCCTGTTCGCCCGGCCTCGAACCTCTGATTTCAGCATGCATGCAAGTAGCCAGATTCGACTAACATTCAATCAGGATCATCCGGCAGAGCATGAGGACGACTCCTCTGGTATTGCTGTTCAGGAATCCAAGCCAGCATTGCAGGCACCACCGATGTACAAGGTGGTCTTATTCAATGACGACTACACCCCGATGGATTTCGTCGTCGAAGTGCTCGAAACGTTTTTCGGCATGAACCGGGAGCTGGCGACCAAGATCATGCTGGCCGTCCATACAGAAGGGCGTGCGGTATGTGGTGTGTACACCCGCGATATTGCAGAGACCAAGGCGATGCAGGTCAATCAGTACGCACGGGAAAGTCAGCATCCGCTACTCTGTGAAATAGAGAAGGACGGTTAACGCCGGCCACTTGGGTATGAGGTGAAGCTATGTTGAATCGAGAGCTCGAAGTCACCCTCAATCTGGCTTTCAAGGAGGCCCGTGCCAAGCGTCATGAGTTCATGACGGTCGAGCATCTGCTGCTCGCCTTGCTGGACAACGAGGCAGCCGCCAGCGTGCTGCGGGCCTGTGGGGCCAACCTCGACAAGCTGCGCCATGATCTGCAGGAGTTCATCGACTCCACCACGCCATTGATTCCTCAGCACGATGAAGATCGCGAAACCCAGCCGACCCTGGGCTTCCAGCGCGTGCTGCAGCGCGCGGTGTTCCACGTGCAGAGTTCCGGCAAGCGCGAAGTGACTGGCGCCAACGTGCTGGTGGCCATCTTCAGCGAACAGGAAAGTCAGGCGGTATTCCTGCTCAAGCAACAGAGCGTCGCCCGTATCGATGTGGTCAACTACATCGCCCATGGCATTTCCAAGGTGCCGGGGCACGGCGAGCACCACGAAAACGACCAGGACATGCAGGATGAGGAGGGCGGTGAGGCCTCCACTTCCGGTAATCCTCTGGATGCCTACGCCAGCAACCTCAATGAACTGGCCCGTCAGGGGCGTATCGACCCGCTGGTCGGGCGCGAGCATGAAGTCGAGCGCGTCGCGCAGATTCTTGCCCGTCGGCGCAAGAACAACCCGCTGCTGGTCGGCGAGGCTGGCGTCGGCAAGACCGCCATTGCCGAAGGCCTGGCCAAGCGCATCGTCGACGAGCAGGTGCCTGATCTGCTGGCCGACAGCGTGGTCTATTCGCTGGATCTCGGCGCACTGCTGGCCGGTACCAAGTACCGCGGCGACTTCGAGAAGCGTTTCAAGGCGTTGCTCAACGAGTTGCGCAAGCGTCCGCACGCCATCCTCTTCATCGACGAGATTCACACCATCATCGGTGCCGGCGCGGCATCAGGTGGGGTAATGGATGCGTCCAACCTGCTCAAGCCGATGTTGTCCTCGGGCGAGATCCGCTGCATCGGCTCCACCACCTTCCAGGAATTTCGCGGCATCTTCGAGAAGGATCGCGCTTTGGCGCGGCGCTTCCAGAAGGTCGATGTGGTCGAGCCGTCGGTGGACGACACCTACGGCATCCTCAAGGGGCTCAAGGCGCGTTTCGAGCAGCACCACCACATCGAGTACAGCGACGAGGCGCTGCGTGCAGCGGCCGAGCTGGCTGCGCGATACATCAATGATCGGCACATGCCGGACAAGGCCATCGACGTGATCGACGAGGCCGGCGCCTATCAGCGCCTGCAGCCGGAAGACAAGCGCGTGGCGCGTATCGATGTCGCTCAGGTCGAGGATATCGTCGCCAAGATCGCGCGGATTCCGCCGAAGCACGTGTCCAGCTCCGACAAGGAGCTACTGCGCAATCTCGAGCGCGACCTCAAGCTCACCGTGTTCGGTCAGGACGCCGCCATCGACTCGCTGGCGACCGCCATCAAGCTGTCGCGTGCCGGTCTCAAGGCGCCGGACAAGCCGGTTGGCTCCTTCCTCTTCGCCGGGCCTACCGGCGTGGGCAAGACCGAGGCGGCTCGTCAGTTGGCCAAGGCCATGGGTATCGAGCTGGTGCGCTTCGACATGTCCGAGTACATGGAGCGCCATACCGTGTCGCGTCTGATCGGTGCGCCGCCCGGTTACGTCGGTTTCGATCAGGGCGGTCTGCTCACCGAGGCGATCACCAAGCAGCCGCATTGCGTGCTGCTGCTCGATGAGATCGAGAAGGCGCACCCGGAAGTCTTCAACCTGCTGCTGCAGGTGATGGACCACGGCACCCTGACTGACAACAACGGGCGCAAGGCGGACTTCCGCAATGTGATCCTGATCATGACCACCAACGCCGGCGCGGAAACCGCCTCGCGTGCATCGATCGGTTTCACTCAGCAGGATCACTCCACTGATGCCATGGAAGTGATCAAGAAGAGCTTCACGCCGGAGTTCCGCAATCGCCTGGACACCATCATCCAGTTTGGTCGTCTCAGCCACGAAACCATCAAGAGCATCGTCGACAAGTTCCTCACCGAACTGCAGGCGCAGCTGGAAGACAAGCGCGTTACGCTGGAAGTCAGCGACGCGGCGCGCAGCTGGCTGGCCGAGCGCGGTTACGATGTGTTGATGGGTGCGCGGCCTATGGCTCGTTTGATCCAGGACAAGATCAAGCGTCCGCTGGCAGAGGAGATCCTCTTTGGCGAGCTGGCCGAGCATGGCGGCGTGGTGCACGTCGACATCAAGGATGGCGAGCCCAGCTTCGAGTTCGAGACGGCGGCGGAGGTCGCCTGATCGAAAGGCTGTCCACCGAGAGTCAAAGGCTTTCGGTGGGCCAACGAAAACGCCCGGCATAGGCCGGGCGTTTTCGTTTGGTGCTTGGCTTAACGGGCGCGGTAGGTAATGCGGCCCTTGCTCAAGTCATAAGGCGTCAGCTCAACGCGCACCTTGTCACCAGTGAGAATGCGGATGTAGTTCTTGCGCATCTTGCCGGAGATGTGCGCGGTAACGACGTGCCCGTTTTCCAACTCCACGCGGAACATGGTGTTGGGCAGGGTGTCGACGACAGTGCCTTCCATTTCGAAGCTGTCTTCTTTCGACATGCAGTAAAGCCCTCGGTATCCAGGAAATGGCCCGGTGCAACTGGCGCCAGGCAAAAGCGGCGTGCATTGTGCCCGAAAACAGGGGGCTGCGCCAAGTGGCTTGGATGGTCGAGCAGGGAGGTGGTCGTGACAGGCGTTAGGTCAGCAGCGTCCAGCGCTGATTGACGAAGAGTTCGATCGGGCGGTACTGGGTCTTGTAGTTCATCTTGCGGCAGTTCTTGATCCAGTAGCCGAGATAGACGGCGTCCAGGCCCTGGCGCGCAGTCTCGCCGATCTGCCAGAGGATGGCGAAGCGACCCAGGCTGCGGCGCTCTTCGGCCGGATCGTAGAAGGTGTAAACCGCCGATAGACCGTTCGGCAGAAGGTCGGTGACGGCAATCGCCACCAACCGGTCCTGCAGACGGAATTCATAGAAGCGTGAAAAGGGCAGGTCGCGCACCAGGAAGGTAGAAAACTGATCACGGCTGGGTGGATACATGTCGCCATCGGCGTGACGTTGCTCGATATAGCGCACGTAGAGGTCGTAATACTCCTCGGTGAATGCCGGGCGCACGCAGCGAACGACGATATCTTCATTGCGCTTGAGAATGCGGCGCTGTTGCCGGTTGGGGGTGAAGTGTGCGGCCGGAATGCGTGCCGGAATGCAGGCGGTGCACTGCTGGCAGTGTGGGCGATAGAGATGATCGCCACTGCGGCGAAAGCCCAGCTCCGACAGTTCGGCATAGACCAGCACATCCATGGGCTGACTGGGGTCGAGAAACAGGGTGGTGGCCTGTTCTTCGGGCAGATAGCTGCATGGATGGGGTTGAGTGGCATAGAACTTCAGGCGGGCCAGCTCGGTCATGGCGAAATCTCGAAAAAGCCTGACTAAGAGTGTATGCTAGGCTTGGCTGATCGACTAGGCGAGCCAGTCCGCCTGGCTCGGCAGATCGAGATGGTGCAGCAGATACTCGGCAAAGCGGGCGCGGGGTATGGCTCTGGCGCCGAAGCTGTGCAGGTGCTGGGTGGGCATCTGACAGTCGATGAGCACGAAGCCCCATTGCTGCAGCTTGCCGACCAGGGTGGCGAAACCGACTTTCGATGCATTGTCGGCGCGGCTGAACATGGATTCGCCGAAGAACAGCTGTCCCATCGCCAGGCCGTAGAGTCCGCCGACCAGCTCGTCGTCCTGCCAGACTTCCACCGAATGAGCGATGCCGCGCTCGTGCAACTGCAGATAGGCCTCCTGCATGCCGCGGGTGATCCAGGTGCCATCGGCGTAAGCGCGCGGCTCGGCACAGGCGGCTATGACAGCTGAGAAATCCTGGTCGAAGGTGACGCGGTAGCGCTGCTGGCGCAGCAGTTTGGCCAGGCTGCGGGAAACATGCAGCTCCTCGGGGAACAGCACGGTGCGCGGATCCGGTGACCACCAGAGAATCGGCTGGCCATCCTGAAACCAGGGAAAGCAGCCATGCCGATAGGCGCTGATCAGGCGGTCGGCGCTCAGGTCGCCGCCAGCAGCCAGCAAGCCGTTGGGTTCGCGCATGGCTTTGGCCAGTGGCGGGAACTGTAGGGAGTCACGTTGCAGCCAGGTCAGCATGCGAGTCGGTCCAGCGGAGCAGGGGAGGGCGAGCAGGTCGCTCGCCCTGGTCCATCAATTGCTGTCGAGGAATTTCTCGACGTCCAGGGCGGCCATGCAGCCGGCGCCGGCCGAGGTGATGGCCTGGCGGTAGACGTGATCGGCCACGTCGCCAGCGGCAAATACACCCTCGATGCTGGTGGCGGTGGCATTGCCTTCACTGCCGCCCTTGATCTTCAGGTAGCCGTCATGCATGTCCAGTTGGCCGACGAACAGCTCGGTGTTGGGCTTGTGGCCGATGGCGATGAATACGCCGGCCAGGTCCAGTTCCTTGGTGCTGCCGTCGAGCGTGCTTTTCAGGCGTACGCCGGTCACGCCGCTCTGATCGCCCAGCACTTCGTCGAGAGTATGGTTCCAGTGCAGGCGCATGTTGCCGTTCTCGACCTTGTCGAACAGCTTGTCCTGGAGGATCTTCTCCGAACGCAGCTTGTCACGGCGGTGTACCAGGTGCACTTCCTTGGCGATGTTGGACAGATACAGCGCTTCTTCGACTGCGGTGTTACCGCCGCCGATGACGGCGACCACCTGGTTGCGATAGAAGAAGCCGTCGCAGGTGGCGCATGCCGAGACGCCCTTGCCGGAGAAGGCTTCTTCCGAGGGCAGCCCCAGGTACTGGGCGCTGGCGCCAGTGGCGATGATCAGTGCGTCGCAGCTGTAGGTGCCGCTGTCGCCCTTGAGTACGAAGGGGCGGCTCTGCAACTCGGCAGTATGAATGTGGTCGTAGATGATCTCGGTGTCGAAGCGCTCGGCGTGCTTCTGCATGCGCTCCATCAGTGCCGGGCCGGTGAGACCTTCGACGTCACCCGGCCAGTTGTCCACTTCGGTGGTGGTGGTGAGCTGGCCGCCAGGCTGGATGCCGGTGATCACGACGGGTTTGAGATTGGCGCGCGCGGCGTAAACTGCTGCGCTGTAACCGGCAGGACCGGAACCCAGGATGATCAGGCGGGAATGCTTGACTTCGCTCATAAAAAAACCCCATAAGCCTTTGTCACAAAAGAGAATGCGTGCTCCAATTGAGCCGCATGGAAGCTGCTGGCGGCTATGCTACACCGAAGC
>JAEYXX010000134.1 GCA_023431055.1 Pseudomonadota bacterium | reverse complement strand
TTCACCCTCACGGTCGAGGACGGATTCAAGGGCGTCCAGCCATTCCTGGGTTTCGATCGGATCGAGGTCTTGCATGGCTTGCTCCAGGGCGGAAAGGCTTCCAGAATCGGAGGCCAGTTGGGTCTCGTCAGCTTTTTGGGCGGGCGAGTTGAAGTTCTTGGATTTACCGGGGGTAGGACCGGCCGCGTGTAGTTTTACTACATTTCGACGGCGGATTCAGCCCTCTGGATACATTTCTTCCGTAGTAAAACTACAGTTCGCGGTGTTGCCGGCCGCGCGCGCCCACTACCTCAGGGGTTTGGGTGTCTGCGCCGTATGTCTGGCAGCCCGCCAAAAGGATAGACCATGAGCCTGCCGTTGCTGGTCGAGTTGCCCCCTTCCCTGAGTGCCCTTGCCGAGCGCGCCGAACAGTCATTACAGGCGGCGCTGGCCGAGCATGATGGGCTGGTCGAGCGGGTTGCGGCCTGGCCGCAAGCGCGGCGCATGGCCTGGCAGCAGGTGTCGGCGCTGAGCGATTTCGTCGCCGAGCAGGCTCAGCGTGATCCACCGATGTTCGTCGCGCTGGCGGAGTCCGGTGAGCTGGAGCGCAGCCTGGCATTGGGCGAGCTGCGCCAGCAACTGGAGGCGCAGTTGGCCGAGTGTGCCGATGAGGATGCCTTGGGACGCTGCCTGCGCCGCTTTCGCAATCGCCAGCAACTGCGCATCATCTGGCGCGACTTCAGTCGCCAGGCGGCGCTCGGTGAAACCTGCCGCGACTTGTCCGATCTTGCCGATGCCTGCATCGATCTGGCCTATCACTGGCTCTACCCGCGCCATTGCACGCAGTTCGGTACGCCTGTAGGGCGGCGCAGCGGCCAGCCGCAGCACATGGTCATCCTTGGTATGGGCAAGCTGGGCGCGCACGAGCTGAATCTTTCCTCTGATATCGACCTGATCTTCGGCTACCCGGAAGGCGGTGAGACCGAGGGCGTCAAGCGCCCGCTGGATAACCAGGAGTTCTTCATTCGCCTGGGGCAGAAGCTGATCAAGGCGCTGGATGCGATCACCGTAGACGGTTTTGTGTTCCGTACCGACATGCGCCTGCGCCCTTATGGTTCCAGTGGGGCGCTGGTGTTCAGCTTCAATGCGCTGGAGCAGTACTACCAGGACCAGGGGCGCGACTGGGAACGCTACGCGATGATCAAGGCGCGCGTGGTGGGTGGCGATCAGGCCGCGGGTGCCGAGCTGCTGGATATGCTGCGGCCTTTCGTCTATCGCCGCTATCTGGACTTTTCCGCTATCGAAGCGCTGCGTGCGATGAAACTGCTGATCCAGCAGGAGGTGCGGCGCAAGGGCATGAGCGAGAACATCAAGCTGGGTGCCGGCGGCATCCGCGAGATCGAGTTCATCGCCCAGGCATTCCAGTTGATCCACGGTGGGCGCGACCTCAGCCTGCAGCAGCGCCCGCTGCTCAAGGTGCTGACGACCCTGGAGGGGCAGGGCTACCTGCCGCCGGCGGTGGTCGCGGAGATGAAGGAAGGTTATGAGTTTCTGCGTTATACCGAGCACGCTCTGCAGGGTATCGGTGACCGGCAGACGCAGATGTTGCCGACCGATGCGCAGGATCAGGCGCGTGTGGCGGCGATCATGGGTTTTGCCGACTGGGCGAGCTTTCACCAGCGCCTGATGCACTGGCGTGGCCGCATCGAATGGCATTTTCAGCAGGTGATTGCCGACCCGGACGAAGACGAAGCGGATGCTGGCGAAACAGTGGTAGGCGCCGAATGGCTGCCGTTGTGGCAGGGCGCGCTGGATGACGAGGCGGCCGAGCAGCAGCTGCAGGAGGCCGGCTTTGCCGATGCCGCCACGGCCAGTCGGCGCCTCGCCGATCTGCGCAATGGGCCGCAAGTGCGCGCCATGCAGCGCCTGGGGCGTGAGCGACTGGACGCCTTCATTCCGCGTCTGCTGGCGCAGACGGTAGAACACGAGACACCGGACCTGGTGCTCGAGCGGGTGTTGCCGCTGGTGGAAAAGGTCGCGAGGCGCTCGGCCTATCTGGTGCTGCTGAGTGAGAACCCTGGCGCACTGGAACGGCTGATCACTCTTTGTGCGGCCAGCCCCTGGATCGCCGAGCAGATCGCCCGCTACCCGCTGTTGCTCGATGAGTTGCTCAACGAGGGTCGGCTGTACTCGCCGCCGCTGGCCCCGGAACTGGCAGCCGAGCTGCGCGAGCGGCTGATCCGCATTCCCGAGGAGGATCTGGAGCAGCAGATGGAGGCGCTGCGTCATTTCAAGCTGGCGCACAGCTTGCGCGTGGCGGCGTCGGAGATCGCCGGTACGCTGCCCTTGATGAAAGTGTCGGATTACCTCACCTGGCTGGCCGAGGCGATCCTCGACCAGGTGCTGGCGCTGGCCTGGCAGCACACGGTGCAGCGTCATGGTCGGCCGTTCCGTACAGACGGCACACCGTGCGACCCGGACTTCATCATCGTCGGCTACGGTAAGGTCGGTGGCCTGGAGTTCGGTCATGGCTCGGACCTGGATCTGGTGTTCATTCATGACGGCGACCCGCAGGCCGAGACCGATGGCGCCAAGCCCATCGACGGTGCGCAGTTCTTCACCCGCCTGGGGCAGCGCATCATCCATCTGCTGACCACCCAGACCACCTCCGGCGCGCTGTATGAGGTGGACATGCGCCTGCGACCATCTGGCGCAGCCGGGCTTCTGGTCAGCTCGCTGGGCGCCTTCCAGCGCTATCAGGAAAACGAGGCCTGGACCTGGGAGCATCAGGCCCTGGTGCGTGCGCGGGTGCTGGTGGGGTGTCCGCGGCTGGCCAACGAATTCGCCCGGGTGCGCGCCGAGGTGCTGGGGCGCCAGCGTGATGTCGAGGCGCTGCGCGTCGAGGTCAGCGAGATGCGGGCGAAGATGCGTGACAACCTTGGCAATAAAAATACCGCGGCCGGAACGGCGCCGAATGCCTTCGAGGCCACGTCCTCCTTCGATCTGAAGCAGGACGCCGGTGGTATCGTCGATATCGAATTTATGGTGCAATACGCGGCTCTGGCCTGGTCGTGGCAACACCCGC
>JAEYXX010000127.1 GCA_023431055.1 Pseudomonadota bacterium | reverse complement strand
TTAGAATGCTTCTTCGCCGACCGTCGGCAGAATTCCTTCCCGGTACGCAATGAGCCACTCGAAGCCCTGCGTACCCATTACACACCTCGTTGACCCTTGCGGACGATCCCCGATGCGCTGGTTGCTGCCCCTGCTCTGCCTGACCCTAAGCTTCAACACCCTGGCCAGCACCACGCCAGCGCCCAGCATCCGCACCGTTGACAAGGTACTGGTGCTCAAGTCCGAACGTAAACTGCACCTGCAGCAGCGTGGCGAGACTATCAAGTCCTATCGCATTTCCCTGGGCAAGCAGCCTGACGGCGCCAAGCAGCGCGAAGGCGACTTGCGCACACCTGAAGGTTTCTACTGGATCGACTGGCGCAAGCCGAGCGACAAGTACCAGCTGTCGCTGCACATCTCCTACCCCAACGCACGCGACCTGGCCAAGGCCAAGGAAGCCGGGGTACCGCCGGGCAGCATGATCATGATCCACGGCACGCCGCTGGACGAGGAATATCCGGAGTGGTTCTTCCACACCCTCGACTGGACGGAGGGCTGCATCGCCATGAAGAACGACGACATGCGCGAGGTGTGGAGCCTGGTCAAGGATGGCACGCTGATCGAAATCAGGCCCTGAACCCAAGCATTCAACCTGTAGGAGCGGCGCCCCGCCGCGAACTGGACGGCACAGCACCGAACCGCTTCGCCCTGGGGCGGGGCTCCTACAAAGACTGCGCTGCAGGCCTTATCTGAGGTGATTCAAAACTGCAGATCGGACAAACGCCAGACATCGAACGCCGGCGTCTCATAGGGATGGCTCTTCTTCAGCGCCTTGACGGCATCGTGGATCAACTCGTCGGCAACGACCATTTCCACTTTCCACTCGGCCACCTGCTCGACGTCGCCAACCTGCCCAATGACCGGCTGACTACCTTCCAAGGCGCGGAACTGACCTTGCCCCAAGACCTGCCAGCAGCAGTTGTCGTAAAGCCCGATGCGCCCGCCGCCGGCTGCAAACACCGCCTTTTTCACCGGCTCCAGATGGGCTTCCGGCACGTAGAAACACAGTTTGTACATCAGGTTCTCCGCAGATGGGCAACCGAACAACAGACAAGCAATGACACCAATATGATGTCATTTCGCCATGGAGTTGTCTTGAGATCGCCCGCACAATTCCATACGCAGCATTAAAACGATTCGTTGCTTTCGACTCAGGCGACGTGCGTGGCGTTCTCAGCGACCGCTGAAAAAGCGCCGCCATTTGTCGGCCAGACCGGTGGCCGGCGGGCTGTGGCTGCCATCGCAGTAGGGCAGGCTTGCGGATCGGCTACAGCGGCATAGCAGCAGACGCTGCTCGCGCTCGGGGCGCAGCTCTAGAGACTGCTGACAGTCGGGTGTGCAGTTGGGCATTTCTGCGGAGTGTCCGCAGCGGCATAGGCGATGGGTTTCACCGGGTTTGACCAGGCGGACTTCGGGGAGGATGGGGCGAAGATCATCGGCCATGGGGCTGGGCCTGCGTGGTTCGGATGTACATTCGCCGCCCACCGCAGTTAGTTGGCTGTTCTAGCGGATAAGGGTTGTCGGTCGCAGCTAGCAAGAGGTATCTTCGAGAGGTTCCAACCTAGCGAGAATCCCTATGGATGATCACCCACCAACAGTAAATCAGGACTGTTCGTCTGCTGATGCCGAGCCATTGTTCGATAGCGTTACGGCTGAGCTGAAGGCTGAATTTGCAAGACTGGAGCGAGAGGCCGCACTGCGAAAATCCGCCTTCAGAATACTCCGCGAGGCTTTAGAGGAAGTCCAGCGTCCTAACGAACTCAATAGCAACCAAGCCCACAGAGTCATCAAACAACACAGCGTCATTCGGGTAATCCTTGAGTCCCTCGACTGCATCGAAAGCCTTCTTGGCCACACTCCATCCTTACAACGGCAAATGCAGTTTTGGACTGCTGCCCTCAAGTTCAATAGAGATGCACTAGCCAAGCTTCAAGCCCTTCTTGCTCACTCCTTGCAGGCCACCTTCCGCACCCCCCTCCTCCTCGACGGCCCCGAGTTAAGCGGTTACAAACACCGCCTTCGCTGATCTCCCACACCTCGAAAAATCTTTTCTTTTCCTTTTTCGAACTGGGAGCATTTAATCATGCCCGCAAAAAAACGCCGTGCTCGTTCACGCCACCGCGAGCGCCGTGGAACAGTGATTCATCCGCAAAGTCATAGCATTCCTAAATCACGTATGGATCGCCTTCTTGACATCACTAAGATAGCGGTCGGCTTAGCCGCTGTGATCTCTAACTTCTTCAAACCTTGAGCGAAGCAAACGGGGCAAAGGGAGCCGCAAGGCTCCCATGCATCCTGGTAGCATCCGGCTATCGCAGGTAATGCACACAGGGAGCCGATCAAAACATGGGTACGACTTGGAAGCTGGAACCGCTACAGGATTGGATCGAAGCGAATCACCCGAACGACAAGCACGCCGCCGAGCTTCCCCACTCCCTCAGACGGTCAGCGTACATACTCGATTACCACCTAGCACAAGCGCAGGATGCATTCGCGGAATTCCAGCCCACAGGCGGCGACGGCTTTGCAATGTTCGCAGCCATGGCGAGCTTTGACCCCAAGTTCACCAGAGCCGCCCTCATTCATGAGGCCAACGTCATTGCAGCAATCCACACGGTTCGGAATTACGCCGATATCTTCGCCCAGCTAGCCAACACGCTAGCCATGCCGAAACCGTTAGAAATTAGAGACTGCGATTTCGGCAAGGTAGCAGATAAATTACCTGCATCCGACCTGAAGACAAAAATGCAGGAGCTGAACTCTTCTTACTGGTTCCGCTATCTAGCAGCCTTCAGCAACACAGCGAAGCACCGCCGTCTACTGCAGAGCAAGCCCACAACTACGTTCGCGGATAACGCGACCGGCCTACGGGTAGAAGAGTTCTCGTACCAGTTCAAAAGGAATGAGCCTGAGACTACCTTTCCCTATTGCTGGGGGCACGACCTGTTAGAGGAGGCATACACCGTGTATCGCAACATCTTGCAGCTGGGCCAGACGCTGAACGATCACGTCATGCAGTAAGCAAGATTGCCACGCCACTGGATATCCACACACATCAATCCAGCAGTGCAGAGACCTTTCCGCCGATCTATCAGCAGCGTAGCCCGGATGCAATCCGGGGAGTTTGCCAGGGATCATTCCCGGGTTGCATCCGGGCTACGTGCCCTGCTCCCCTCTCCGAGGGGCCGGGGGGGGGGGGGGGGGTTCCGCGTTGGCCAAAACGCCCTCTCCCGCCCTTCGGGCACCCTCTCCCATAAATGGGAGAGGGTCAGCAGAAGGCCGCTACGCGGCCGTTGTTAATCCACCCACACGCGGGCGTTGCGGAACATGCGCATCCAGCCGCCGTCTTCCTGCCACTCGTCCGGGCGCCAGGAGTTCTGCACGGCGCGGAACACGCGCTCCGGGTGCGGCATCATGATGGTCACACGACCGTCGCGGCTGGTCAGGCCGGTGATGCCGCGCGGCGACCCGTTGGGGTTGGCCGGGTAGGCTTCGGTGACCTTGCCGTGGTTATCGACGTAGCGCAGGGCCACGGTGCCGGACAGATCGGCCTCCAGCAGCGCCTCCTCGCTTTCGAACTCGGCATGGCCTTCGCCGTGGGCGATGGCGATCGGCATGCGCGAACCGGCCATGCCCTGCAGGAAGATCGACGCCGATTCCTGAATCTGCACCATGGCCACGCGCGCCTCGAACTGCTCCGAGCGATTGCGCACGAAGTGCGGCCAGAACTCGGTACCCGGAATCAGCTCGTGCAGGTTGCTCATCATCTGGCAGCCGTTGCACACGCCGAGGGCGAAGCTGTCCTTGCGCTCGAAGAAGGCCTGGAAGCCGTCGCGGGCACGAGCATTGAACAGAATCGACTTGGCCCAACCCTCGCCGGCCCCCAGCACGTCGCCGTAGGAGAAGCCACCGCAGGCCACCAGACCCTTGAATTCTTCCAGGCTGACGCGGCCGGCGAGAATGTCGCTCATATGCACGTCGATGGCGGCGAAACCGGCGCGGTCGAACGCGGCAGCCATTTCCACCTGACCGTTGACGCCCTGTTCACGCAGGATCGCCACCTGTGGACGCACGCCCTTCTTGATGTAGGGGGCGGCAATGTCCTGGTTGACGTCGAAGCCGAGCTTGACCGACAGACCGGGGTTGTCCTCCTCCAGCAGCAGGTCGAACTCCTGGTCGGCGCCCTGGGCGTTGTCGCGCAGCCGCTGGATGCGGTAGCTGGTTTCGGCCCACTGGCGCTGCAGCAGACGCCGCTCGCCGGCGAATACCGGCTCGCCATTGAAGCTGATGCTGACGTCGCTGTTGTTCACGGCCTGGCCAATCACGGCGACGCAGTCGTCCAGACCGGCGGCGCTGAACTGCGCCAGCACTTCCGGAGTGGCGTCCTGGCGCACCTGGATCACCGCACCCAGCTCTTCGTTGAACAGCACGGCCGGCAGCTCGGAGCGGTCATCCGCCAGCGCGTCGAGGTTCAGCGACAGGCCGCAATGGCCGGCAAAGGCCATTTCCAGCACGGTGGTCAGCAGGCCGCCGTCGGAGCGGTCGTGGTAGGCCAGCAGGTGGCCGTCGGCGTTGAGGCCCTGAATCACGGCGAAGAAGGCCTTGAGGTCTTCGGCGTCGTCGAGGTCCGGCACCTGCTGGCCGATCTGCGCATAGACCTGCGCCAGGATCGAGGCGCCCATGCGATTCTGGCCGCGACCGAGGTCGATCAGGATCAGATCGGTCTCGCCCTTGTCCATGCGCAGCTGCGGGGTCAGGGTCTGGCGGATGTCCTGCACCGGAGCGAAGCCTGAGATGACCAGCGACAGCGGCGCGGTCACACTCTTGTCGACGCCCTCTTCCTGCCAGCGGGTCTTCATGGACATGGAGTCCTTGCCGACCGGGATGGTGATGCCAAGCTGCGGGCACAGCTCCATACCCACGGCCTTGACGGTGTCGTACAGGCGGGCGTCTTCGCCCGGATGGCCAGCAGCGGCCATCCAGTTGGCCGACAGTTTGATGTCGGACAGCTTGCCGATACGCGCGGCGGCCAGGTTGGTGATGGTCTCGCCGACGGCCATACGGCCCGACGCAGGCGCATCGAGCAGCGCCAGCGGGGTGCGCTCGCCCATGGCCATGGCTTCGCCGGTGTAGACATCGAAGCTGGTGGCGGTGACGGCGCAGTCGGCGACCGGCACCTGCCAGGGGCCGACCATCTGGTCGCGAGCCACCAGGCCGGTGATGGTGCGGTCGCCGATGGTGATCAAAAAGCTCTTGCTGGCCACGGCCGGGTGACGCAGCACGCGGCCCAGCGCTTCTTCGATGTCAACGCTGGCGGCGTTGAAGTCATCGCCCTGTTCCGCTTCGCGGCTGACGCTGCGGTGCATGCGCGGCGGCTTGCCCAGCAGCACTTCCAGCGGCATGTCCACCGGGGTGTTGCTGAAATGGCTGTCGGTCACGGTCAGGTGCGGCTCTGCGGTGGCCTCGCCGACCACGGCGAAGGGGCAACGCTCGCGTTCGCAGATGGCCTGGAAACGCTCGAAGTCGGCCGCATCGACCGACAGCACGTAGCGTTCCTGCGACTCGTTGCACCAGATCTCGTGCGGGGCCATGCCCGGCTCGTCGTTGGGCACGTTACGCAGCTCGAAACGGCCACCGCGACCACCATCGTTGATCAACTCCGGCAGGGCGTTGGAGATACCGCCGGCGCCGACGTCATGAATGAACTTGATCGGGTTGGCCTCGCCCAGCTGCCAGCAGCGGTCGATGACTTCCTGGCAGCGGCGTTCCATTTCCGGGTTCTCGCGCTGCACCGAGGCGAAGTCCAGGTCGGCCGAGCTGGCACCGGTGGCCATCGAGGAAGCGGCGCCGCCACCCAGACCGATGAGCATGGCCGGGCCGCCGAGCACGATCAGCTTGGCGCCGACCGAGATCTCGCCCTTCTGTACGTGGTTTTCGCGGATGTTGCCGAGGCCACCGGCGAGCATGATCGGCTTGTGGTAGCCGCGCACTTCCTCACCGCGCGGGCTGCTGACAGCCTGTTCGAAGGTGCGGAAGTAGCCGTTGAGTGCAGGGCGACCGAATTCGTTGTTGAACGCGGCGCCACCCAGCGGGCCTTCGATCATGATGTCCAGCGCGCTGACGATGCGCTCGGGCTTGCCGTAAGGCTTTTCCCAGGGCTGGAGGAAATCGGGGATGTTCAGGTTGGAAACCGAGAAGCCGGTCAGGCCAGCCTTCGGCTTGGCGCCACGGCCAGTGGCACCTTCGTCACGAATCTCACCACCGGAGCCGGTGGAGGCGCCGGGGAACGGCGCGATGGCGGTCGGGTGGTTGTGGGTTTCCACCTTCATCAGGATGTGCACCGGCTCCTGTACCGCGCCGTACTGGCGGGTTTCGGGATTGGGGAAGAAACGCCCGGCGGTGTGCCCAACGATGACCGAGGCGTTGTCCTTGTAGGCGGACAACACGCCTTCGCTGTGCATCTGGTAGGTGTTCTTGATCATGCCGAACAGCGACTTGTCCTGGCTCTCGCCGTCGATGTCCCAACTGGCATTGAAGATCTTGTGGCGGCAGTGCTCGGAGTTGGCCTGGGCGAACATCATCAGTTCGATGTCGTGCGGATTGCGCCCCAGGTCATTGAAGCTCTTCACCAGGTAGTCTATTTCGTCCTCGGCCAGGGCTAGGCCCAGATCCTGGTTGGCCTGCTCCAGCGCAGCGCGACCGCCACCGAGCACGTCCACGGCGGTCAGCGGCTTGGGCTCGGCGTGGCTGAACAGCGCGGCAGCATCCTCCAGCGCATTCAGAACAAGCTGGGTCATGCGGTCGTGCAGCAGGCTGGCGACGGCGGCGCTGTCGGCTTCGCTCAGGTCACCACTGACGTAGTAAGCGATACCGCGCTCCAGGCGCTGGATTTTGCTCAGGCCGCAGTTGCGAGCAATGTCGCTGGCCTTGCTCGACCAGGGCGAAATGGTGCCGAAACGCGGGATGGTCAGGAACAGCTTGCCGCTGGGCTCCTGCACCGGCACGCTCGGGCCGTATTTGAGCAGCCGCGCCAGCACTTGCTCTTCATCGGCGTTGAGCACGCCCGTCACGTCGGCGAAATGCGCGAACTCGGCGTACAGCCCGGTCACGGCCGGCACCTTGCTGGTCAGTTGCTCAAGCAATTTGCCATGGCGGAAAGCGGAAAGGGCGGGAGCGCCGCGCAGGATCAACATCGTCGGAACAGCCTCTGGGAAGGGGTGTGCTGGAGGCCGGACATTCTACCCTAAAGTGGCGGCCTGCGGCACCTGTAGCCAGGCGCTGAAAGGACGAACGCACTAGCAGAGAAGCGAAGCGCTGTCGAGATATGGCACCGCCTGCGCTTTGCGTATACTGCGCCGATGTTTGCACGACCTGCGATACGCATGCGTTGCGCCAAAGGGCTGTTGGCGATTGGAACCCTCCTGATGCTTGCTGGCTGTGGCGAAGAACCCAAGCCCAGCGTACTCGAGCAGGCAAAGGCGGAGGGTGAGCTGCGCGTGGTCACTCGTAACAGCCCCGCCACCTACTTCCAGGACCGCAACGGCGCCACCGGTTTCGAATACGAACTGGCCAAGCGCTTCGCCACCGATCTCGGCCTGGAACTGAAGATCGAAACCGCGGACAACCTCGACAGCCTGTTTTCCAGCCTGGGCCGCGCCAATGGTCCGGTCATGGCTGCCGCCGGTCTGGTCGACACGCCACTGCGCCAGCGTCAGGCGCGCTTCTCGATTCCTTACCTGGAAGTCACGCCACAGGTCATCTACCGCCAGGGCGAAACCCGCCCGACCAAGCCCGCGGATCTGCTCGGCAAGCGCATCCTGGTGTTGGCCGGCAGCAGCCACGCCGAACAGCTGGAAGCCCTGAAACTGGAGTTGCCGGAGCTTGAGTTCGAAGTTTCCGACGCCGTCGAGGTGGTCGACCTGCTGCGCATGGTCGACGAAGGGCAGATCGACCTTACCCTGGTGGACTCCAACGAACTGGCGATGAACCAGGTGTACTTCCCCAACGTGCGGGTCGCCTTCGACCTGGGCGACACCAACACCATGCGCTGGGCAGTAGCCGCTGGCGAGGATGACAGCCTGCTGCTGGAGATCGACGCCTTCCTCGAACGCTCCGAGGCCAACGGCACCCTGCAGCGCCTGAAAGAGCGCTACTACGGCCATGTCGACGTGCTCGGCTACGTCGGTGCCTACACCTTCGCCCAGCATCTGCAGCAGCGCTTGCCGCGTTACGAGAAGATGTTCCGCCAGGCCGGCCACACCCATCAGGTAGATTGGCGCCTGCTGGCCGCCATGGGCTATCAGGAATCGCTGTGGCAACCCAACGCCACCTCCAAGACCGGCGTGCGCGGCCTGATGATGCTGACCCAGCGCACCGCCCAGTCGGTCGGCGTGTCCAACCGCCTCGACCCCAAGCAGAGCATCGAGGGCGGCGCACGTTATTTCATCCAGATCCACCAGCAACTGCCGGAAAGCATCGCCGAGCCGGATCGCACCTGGTTCGCCCTGGCCGCCTACAACGTCGGCGGTGGTCATCTGGAAGATGCGCGCAAGCTGACCGAGGCCGAAGGACTGGACCCGAACAAATGGGCCGACGTACAGAAGATCCTGCCGCGCCTGGCGCAGAAGCAGTGGTACAGCAAGACCCGTTACGGCTATGCCCGCGGCGGCGAACCGGTACACTTCGTACGCAACATCCGCCGCTACTACGACATTCTCACCTGGGTGACCCAACCGCAGCTGGAAGGCACGCAAGTGGCCGAGAGCGGTATCCACCTGCCCGGCATCGACAAGCGCAAACCCGAAGAAGAAACCCCGCCGCTCTGAGCAGTCAGAGCAAACTCTGATTCCCCACCGCACAGCGACTGATCGCCTGGCGCGCCGGCGGCAGCCCTTTCAAGCGCGTCGCACACTGCGCCTGACTCGATATCCGCTCGACCTGCAGATTGGACTGCGCATCGATACTGATCAGGTAGGGATGGTTGTAGCGCGCGCGGTCGTTCCAGCCACTGAAACGCTGAGCGGAAAATACGCAACGGTAGTCCAGATGGCCGGTAAAGCCCTGAAAGCGATCACGCATGAAGATGTGGTGATAGCGCTGCCAGTCGCGATCACGCTGACCGACACGCACGGCCTCCTGGCACTCCTCCAGCGTGGTGATCTGCGGCTCGTGCAGAAAGATGCTCTGCGCCAGGTTCGAGCCGCCCAACTGCACGCTGGCGACCAGATACACCTCAGGCTGCGCTGCAACAAGCGGCGCAGCCAGCAGTGCCAGCAGGCTCAATATCCCTTTGTTCATAATCGCTCCTTGTCAGGACGCTCAGCCACGCCGAGCCTTGAAGAAATCTTTTAGCAGCGTCCCGCTCTCCTCCGCCAGCAACCCGCCCTCCACCAGCACGCGGTGGTTGAGAAAGCCCTGGCCGAAGAACTGCCCCTGGCTGATCGCCACGCCTGCGCGCGGCTCACTGGCGGCGAATACCACCCGAGCGATACGCGCATGCACGATCAAGCCGGCGCACATGCTGCAGGGTTCCAGGGTGACGTACAGCGTGCTACCTGGCAGCCGATAGTTCTGCACGCTTTGCGCCGCCGCGCGGATCGCCACCATTTCAGCATGAGCGCTCGGGTCATGACGCAGAATCGGGCAGTTGAAGCCCTGGCCCACCACCTCACCGTCCTGCACCAGCACGGCACCGACCGGCACTTCACCCTGCTCAGCGCCCAGACGCGCCTGCGCCAGCGCCAGGCGCATGAAGTGCTCGTCACGCGAGCGGTCGATGATCTGCGGTCTTCTCATAATTCAGGCTTCAGGCTTCAGGCTTCAGGCTTCAGGCTTCAGGCTTCAGGCTTCAGGCTTCAGGCTTCAGGCTTCAGGCTTCAGGCTTCAGGCGCGCCAGTGTGCCTTTCCATCAGAGCCCGTCAAGCTTTTCGCGCCTGCCTGTGGCTTGCAGCCTGAAGCCTGCAGTTTCAGACCACTTCGATGGCCGCCATCAGCCCCGTTTCCATGTGGTCGATCACGTGGCAGTGGAACATCCACACACCGGGATTATCGGCAACGAAGGCAATGCGCGCCGTCTCGTTCTTGCCCAGCAGATAGGTATCGGTGAAGTACGGAATGATCTTGCGTCGATCCGAGCTCAGCACCTTGAAGGTCATGCCGTGCAGGTGAATCGGGTGCTGGTACTGCGCCATGTTGCGGAGCACGAAGATGTAGTGGCCATCCTTCTTCAGCGTGGCAATCGGGCGCTCGGCACAGGTTTTGTCATTGATATCCCAGGCCTGACCGTTGATCTGCCAATACTTGTAGCTGCCGCCACGCTCGACGTTACCGGACAGCATCGCCGCCCACTCGAAGTTGAAACGCAGCGTTTCGGCGCGCGCCAGATCAGGCTCGGCAATCGGGTTGGCCGGCAGGGGCGGCGGCCAGTCGCCTGCGACTTCGCTACTGGCGACACCTTTCAAGGTGGCCAGGCGCAGCGGTCCGTTGCGTAGCGACAATTCCTCGCCAGCAGATGGCACCTTCAGCGCCAGGTCGATGCGCATGCCCGGCCCCAGCCAGTACTCCTTGCCCAGCGGGCGCGGCTGCACCGGATTGCCATCCAGTGCATAGATACGCGCCTCGCCGCCCGGCAGGTTGAGACGGTAGGTGATGGTATTGTCGACGTTGATCAGCCGCAGGCGCACCACCTGCCCTTCCGGCAGTTCCAAGGTCGGATTGGGTTCGCCGTTGATGGTGGTCAGTCGCCCACGCGTGCCTTCGCGCGCTGCCTGGCGCGGTACCAGAAAGTCGGTGAAGGCGCCCTGTTCGTCGATATGCCAGGTCTTCAGGCTCAGCGTGCGTTCGTGGCGAAAACCGGTCGGCTCGCGCTCCTCGACAATCAGCGGCCCGACCAGGCCACGCCCCAGTTGCTCGGCGCTGGCGGTATGCGGGTGGTACCAGAAGCTGCCGGCGTCATGGCAGATGAAGTCGTAGTCGAAAAATTCACCCGGCAGCACCGGAGCCTGGGAGACGTAGGGCACGCCGTCCATCTCCAGCGGCAGGCGGATGCCATGCCAGTGAATGGTGCTCTGCACATCCAGCTTGTTGATAAAGCGCACCCGCAGACGCTCGCCCTGCCGGCAACGCAGCTCCAACCCAGGTGCCTGGCCGCCATAACCCCAGGCCGACGTCACATGCCCCGGTACCAGTTCCAGATCCAGCGGCGCGGCGATCAGCTCGTAATCGTGGGTAGCGACATTCTCCGGGCGCCCCAGCCAGTAGCGCACACCGCCAGCGCCCAGCCCGGCCACACCCAGACCAGCCAGACCGGCCAGCACCTGTCTGCGGGTAAACGACATCTTCATCCTCGGCAATCCGTGAGCAGACTCAACTGCACTATCTTCTCATTTTCATGGATAGCCAGACGAGCGCCCTGGCAAGACAAATTGCCGCGGCCCCCAGTGCGAGGCATCACCCAAATGGGAAGCAGCCGACCGGTATAGAATCGCGGGCACTTCACAGGAACGCTTACCCGAACATGGACAGTTTCTTCTTCGACGCCCCGCTGGTCATCATGACCGCGGCGATAACCCCCATGCTTTTGCTCATGTGGATCGGGCTCATGGCTGCGTTCGGCGAGGCGATCTGGTCCGATTGCTACAGGCTTGGCCGACCGCATGACATCGTGAAGGCGGCGATCATCGATCAGAAGCTTGTCAACGCACGTATCAGCGTTGGCAAAACCACGATGGTAAGCCTCAAGTACGTCTATCGCCTGCGATATGAGTACGAACAACGTACCTACGAAGTGCAGCATCTCGTGCTCGACCAGGAGCATGTCGAGCTCAACGAACAGGCCGGCACCTTTCTGCTCTACGTGCCCAAAGCGAACCCTGCCGATGCCACTCCCGAGTCTCCAAACGCCGCATCGCCCTTCGCCGCAATGGCGCTGATGATCATGGGCTACCTCATCTGGGAAGCGGCGCCGACGCTGCTGAAAGGACTCTGATCATGATCGTGCTCTTCATTCTGCTCGGCGGCCTGCTGTGGCTGATCAGCCTGCTGCTATCCACCTTTGCCGCCTGGGCCTTTTACAAACTGGCGCGGCTGCTCTGGAAAAAAATCCGCAGAGCCTTGCTGCGTCCAGGCACGGCGCAAATCACATCCTATGAAGTTTTCACACCCGACCTGGAAGACATTCACTTCCAGGACAGCCGCCCGCAAGTGCGCCTCGAGCTGGACTGCGAGCGCCATGGTCAGCGCTTTCAGATATCCCTCGGCCCGCTGACATGCGAGGAGCTTTTCCCCGCACTGGATATGCCCGCACATCATGTCGCCTGCTGGCTGAGCGATGAGGATTGGCGCCAGATGCTGGAAAATCGCTGGGTCACCATCGCCTGCGACTGGCGCCAGCGCAAAGCGATACTCAACAGCCAGATTCGAGAAGACAGACGCATGCTGCTGATCGGTTTTCTGAGTCTGAGCCTGTTCGCCCTCCTGGTGACGCTGTCATTGCTACAGAGCTGACTGCCCACGGCAGCGTTCTTCGTTCAATCGCACTCAGGCACCTGAGCCATGGTCATGCCGCCACCGAAATTGGCAATCGGCCGCATGACCAGACGGCAGCCTCCCTCTGCCTCCTGAACGCCCTGCGCCGCAAGGGACTCGCGCCTGACCTGATAATCGAAAGTCAGGGTAGTGCCGGCAGGCACCCCGCCCTCCTCGCGCGCCGCGGTGACGCGCACCTCCAGCTGTACGTCAGTCGGGCTGAACGTGCCCGAAAAGAGGAAGGTACGTCCGTCGCTGATACCGCCACCGCTGACACGCCCGTCGGCACTGATGCTCACCTGCACATCACCCGGCTCGCTGCGCCAACCGGTTTCATCATAAAGCCCCGGAATAGTGAGCTCGGTCTGCGTGGTGCTGTCCGGAACCTTGCCCCGCAGTTGCAGGCTCGCCTTACCCGCCGCACTGCGCTCCAGCAATACGCTTCCCTTCCCGTAGTGGCTTTCCGGTTTGCCGGCAGGAGGCGCCACCTTGAAGTCGACTCGACCGGTGTAAGGGCGCTCGCCGAAAAGCTCAATCACATCCTGAGCAAAGCAGCAGGGAGCCACCGCCAGCAGCAGAGCGGCCAGGAAAGTGCGCGAGCACGAGGCGGATGGTGAGTTGACGGACATGAGCGCTTCCTTTTCGCCAGGTAAAAGCCTAGCAGGCTGTTGAAAAACTACCTGCGTTGCCATTGCTGCGTTAAAAACAGGCTCAAAATGCTCATTTACAGCTCGTAAACTCCGCTTTTTCGCCTGTTTTCGCCTTGCACTGGCTGCCTCGCCAACGTTTTTCAACGGCCTGCTAACCCTAGCCAAAGCGCTCGGCGGACGACAGAAAACGCGCCACATACCCCTGAAAAACAAAACCCCGGCAGCATGGCCGGGGTTTCGTCACACAAGCTAGGCTCGCAGGGTCATCATTCCCACTCGATCATCAACAAGCCGCCCGAACCCGCTTGGCTTAAGGGACTGGCTGAAATTGACATGGGCCTTACCGCCACTTCTACCGTCAATCGCGCAGAGCTTTACTAAGGCGAGAGATAGATCGATTTGCGGGGCGACGGATCTGGCAACGCCATCACCAATCAGCCTACATATTATCCGCAAGCCGCCCCCGAGACGAACCCGAACATGCCGTCGCTGAATCAGGGCCGAGGTGTTGCCCGTCTTCAATCTCACCTACGCCACAGTAGGTTGCCATCCTGAAACCCTCGGGCTAGAGTGCGCCCGTCGTGGTAAATCCCACGACCGGGTGTGACAACCTGATTCGTTCGAGGCGCGGTAGCGCCATAGCTTAGGTAGCCAGCAATACGATTGCT
>JAEYXX010000168.1 GCA_023431055.1 Pseudomonadota bacterium | reverse complement strand
TCGGCGCTGGCTGCCCGCTGACCTCCGGCGACACCCCGCTGCTGACCTGCGACGTCTGGGAACACGCCTACTACATCGACTACCGCAACCTGCGTCCGAAGTACGTCGAGGCGTTCTGGAACCTGGTCAACTGGGACTTCGTCGCCCAGAACTACGCGGCCTGAGTCCAAGCCCCGTAGTACGAAAACCCGGCCCCTGTGGCCGGGTTTTTTTGTTTCTGGCTTGCACACCCAGCGTGCGGAACGAAACCCCGCAGGGCGTTCGTAATGTCTTCTAACTGATGGCAAACCGACGATTTTCGCCGCATATTTGCCAGCTCATCGGATCGCTGACGAGCAATGCCACACAGAAGCGCAGCAGTGACAGGCGGACAATGCGACCAAAGGCGCTCAAGTCCGCGGTAATCTCTACGACACAGAGCGGTCGGCCGACGTCGTTAACCCCGTTCGCGCCCTGGCGCGCTGCTTGTGGATAAATAGTGCCGACAGACATGATGGCCCTTTGACGGCCAGGGCTAGATTGCCAATACTCTCGTATGCCAGACGCTGTAAGCACCGACATAAGGAATTGCCTTTGAAGCTGGAATTGAAAAACAGCTTGTCGATCAAGTTGCTCCGCGTGGTGCTGCTGTCAGCATTCGTGGTCGGGGTGGTGTTGAGCTGTGCGCAGATCGTTTTCGATGCCTACAAGACCCGCCAGGCGATTGCCAACGACGCCCATCGCATCCTCGGCATGTTCCGCGACCCGTCGACGCAAGCGGTCTACAGCCTGGACCGGGAAATGGGCATGCAGGTGATCGAAGGCCTGTTTCAGCACGAGTCGGTACGCTACGCCTCCATCGGCCATCCCAACGAGCCAATGCTCGCCGAGCGCTCGCGTGATCTGGCACAGATGCCCACGCGCTGGCTGACCGACACCTTTCTCGGCAAGGAGCAGCTGTTTTCGACCAAACTGGTGGGTCGCGGCCCCTACAGCGAGTATTACGGTGACCTCAACATCTCCCTGGACACCGCGCCTTATGGCGAGAGTTTCGTCACCAACTCGGTGATCATCTTCATATCGGGCGTGCTGCGCGCCATGGCCATGGGGCTGGTGCTCTATCTGGTCTATCACTGGCTGCTGACCAAACCGCTGTCGAAAATCATCGAGCACCTGACCAACATCAACCCCGACCGCCCCAGCGAACACAAGCTGCCGATGCTGCCTGGCAACGAGAAGAACGAGCTAGGTCTGTGGATCAACACCGCCAACCAGTTGCTGGCCTCCATCGAACGCAACACGCATCTGCGTCGTGAGGCGGAGAACAGCCTGCTGCGCATGGCCCAGTACGACTTCCTCACCGGCCTGCCCAACCGCCAGCAACTGCAACAACAGCTCGATCAGATTCTCGAAGACGCCGGCCGCCTGCAGCGCCGCGTCGCCGTGCTCTGCGTCGGCCTGGATGATTTCAAGGGCATCAACGAGCAATTCAGCTACCAGAGCGGCGACCAGTTGCTGCTCGCCCTCTCCGACCGCCTGCGCAGTCACAGCGGCCGCCTTGGTGCGCTGGCACGCCTGGGGGGCGACCAGTTCGCCCTGGTCCAGGCCGATATCGAACAACCCTATGAAGCCGCCGAACTGGCGCAAAGCGTACTCGATGATCTGGAGCAGCCCTTTATGCTCGATCAGCATGAAGTGCGCCTGCGCGCCACCATCGGCATCACCCTGTTCCCGGAAGACGGCGACAGCACCGAGAAACTGCTGCAAAAAGCCGAACAGACCATGACCCTGGCCAAGAGCCGCTCGCGCAACCGTTACCAGTTTTATATCGCCAGCGTCGACAGCGAGATGCGCCGCCGCCGTGAGCTTGAGAAGGATTTGCGCGACGCCCTGGCGCAGAATCAGCTGCACCTGGTCTACCAGCCGCAGGTGGATTATCGCGATCACAGCATCGTCGGCGTCGAGGCCCTGCTGCGCTGGCAACATCCACAGCATGGTTTCGTGGCGCCGGATCTGTTCATCCCGCTGGCCGAGCAGAACGGCACCATCATTCCCATCGGCGAGTGGATTCTCGACCAGAGTTGCCGCCAGCTGAGGGAATGGCACGACCAGGGCTTCAGCAACCTGCGCATGGCCATCAACCTGTCTACCGTGCAGTTGCACCACGCCGAGCTGCCGCGCGTGGTCAACAATCTGATGCAGGTCTACCGCCTACCGCCCAGAAGCCTGGAGCTGGAGGTCACCGAAACCGGCCTGATGGAAGAGATCAGCACCGCCGCCCAGCACCTGCTCAGCCTGCGTCGCTCCGGCGCGCTGATCGCCATCGACGACTTCGGTACCGGCTATTCGTCGCTGAGCTATCTCAAGAGCCTGCCGCTGGACAAGATCAAGATCGACAAGAGCTTCGTGCAGGACCTGCTCGAAGACGAGGATGACGCGACCATCGTTCGCGCCATCATCCAACTGGGCAAGAGCCTGGGTATGCAGGTCATCGCCGAGGGCGTGGAAACCGCCGAGCAGGAGGCCTACATCATCGCCCAGGGCTGCCATGAGGGTCAGGGCTATCTGTACAGCAAGCCGCTACCGGCGCGTGAACTGACCCTGTTCCTCAAGCAGGCCAGACGCCTGAGCTCAGCTGCGACACTCTGACCCTGCACCAAGAAAAACGCCGCGATTTCTCGCGGCGTTTTTTGTTTGAACGAAGAACCAGCACTTCACCAGTGCTGCACGCCCAGCAGCCAGGCCGTGGCCAGAGCACCTGCCAGACACAGCACGGCGCCACCAGCAGCCTGCCAGTAGAAATGACGAGCCAGTTCGTCCTCTCCACTGTTGGAGAGGATGAAGGGCTGGCGCTCACCTGGCTTGCCCATCTGGTGTCGCGCGGGTTCGGTGACCTTCTGCCGATGCCGATCCTCCGCCTCCAGCTGTGCCGCCAGGCGCACGCGATTCCATTCCTGTTCGTCGAGCTCACCGTTGCCGTCGCTGTCGAAGCGCCGCAGCAGGCCCGCGTAATCGCCCTTCCACTCACGGATCACCTCGCCCTGGGCGGCGTGGCTGTCGAAGCCCTGCTGCGATGCACCCAGGGTGCGGAAATCGCCAATGGCATACAGTGGCTGGCCAACGTGGAAGCGCTCTTCGCTGTAGCGATAGCGCTGCCCACCGCTGAGAAAGCCGAACAGGCCAGTCTTGGCCGGCCCCAGCGGGTGGCGCTGGCTACCCTCCCAGACCTCGCGTACTGCCGTTCTGATCTCGGCGCCACGCGGATCGATCAGGCATTCGCCGGTGCCGTCGGCCAGGCGCAGCCAGGCGTCACTGGCGCCACTCTCGATAACTCGCCAACTGCGCTTCTTGCCGCTGGAGCGGTATTCCTCGATGCGAAAGCGCCACCACAGGCATGGTTTGCCGGTGAGCGGCCCACGAATCTCCATGTCAGGCAGCGCTTCGAGTACACCATAGAGTTCGACATAACCCTGCGCCGCAGAACGGATCTTCGAGGTGGGCGTATCCAGCAGATGACGTGCCTGCGACCAACGCCGCAGGCACCACCAGGCGCCGCCCAGGCATGCGCTGAGGGTCAGCGTCAGGGTGAAGAAGAAGCCGAAAGGGTCCGCCTGCATCATCGGCTGACGCTCAATTGAATAGCGACTTCATATCTACATCGGCTTTTTCCGCATCGCTGAACACCAGCAATTCGGCAGCCGGGAAGTTGAACAGGCGCGCGAGGATCACGTCAGGGAACTGCTCGATGCGCACGTTGTTGAGGTTGACGGCCTCGTTGTACAGCTCGCGGCGGTCGGCGATGCCGCTCTCCAGACCGCTGATGCGCTGCTGCAGGTGCTGGAAGCTGTCATTGGCCTTCAGCTCTGGGTAGTTCTCGGCCAGCGCGAACAGCTGACCGAGACCAGCTCGCAGGCCACTCTCGGCCTTGCCCAGAGCGCTGACGTCATGTTGCTCACGAGCACTGGCCACCGCACTACGCGCGGCGATCACCCGCTCCAGGGTCGAGCCTTCGTACTGCATGTATTGCTTGCAGGTTTCCACCAGCTTGGGCAATTCGTCATGGCGCTGCTTGAGCAGCACGTCGATGTTCGACCAGGCCTTGCTCACTCCATGCTTGAGGCGCACTAGGCCGTTGTAGAGGGACACCGCGTAGGCGCCGAGCAGGACGAGGACGACGATAACGATCACGGCGGTCAGGCTCATGCAGTTTTCTCCATGCAGAACTGCGTATCAGGTGCTGGCATTCTAGCGGTAGCGATGGCCTTGGGCAGCGATATCCTGCACAGGGATGAATAATGGCCTTTACACATAATGCGAAACATTTGCATTATGTTGCGGTTTTTCAGGTACCCCTGCGTACCGTCCACATTCGTACATGCAAAGGACTCCGCCATGATTCGTATGCCCCTGGCCTCCGCCAGCCTGCTGGCCATCGCAATTTCTCTCGCTGGCTGCGGCGAAGACAAAGCCCCTGCCACCCAGGCTGCAGCGCCTGCCGCCGCCACCGAGAGCGCGGCTCCAGCCACCGCGGCTAAGGTCGACGAGGCAGCGGCGAAGGCCGTGGTCAATCATTACGCCGATCTCGCCCTGGCCGTGTTCAGCGACGCCGCGAGCACCGGCAAGGCACTGCAGGCTGCAGTCGATGCACTGCTCGCCGATCCGAGCGAAGCGACCCTGAAAGCCGCCCGTGAAGCCTGGCTGGCCGCGCGCGTGCCGTACATGCAGACCGAAGTGTTCCGCTTCGGTAACCCGGTAGTCGACGAGTGGGAAGGCCAACTCAATGCCTGGCCGCTGGACGAAGGCCTGATCGACTATGTCGCCGACGATTACCAGCACGCGCTGGGCAACCCGGGCGCGCAGGCCAACATCATCGCCAACACCGAGATCCAGGTCGGTGAAGACAAGATCGATGTCAGCGAGATCACTGGCGAGCTGCTGGCCAGCCTGAACGAACTGGGCGGTTCCGAAGCCAACGTCGCCACTGGCTACCACGCCATCGAATTCCTCCTCTGGGGCCAGGACCTGAACGGCACCAACCCTGGCGCCGGCGAGCGCCCCTACACCGACTACCTGGTCGGCGAAGGCGCCACCGGTGGTCACAACGAGCGTCGTCGCACTTACCTGAAAGCCGCCACCGACCTGCTGGTCAGCGATCTGGATGAAATGGTCGAACAGTGGAAAGACGGCGTGGAAGGCAACTACCGCAGCGAGCTGGTCGCCGATTCCGCCGAGAACGGCCTGCGCAAGATGCTGTTCGGCATGGGCAGCCTGTCCCTCGGCGAGCTGGCTGGCGAGCGCATGAAAGTGGCGCTGGAAGCCAACTCCACCGAAGACGAGCACGATTGCTTCAGCGACAACACCCACAACTCGCACTTCTACAACGGCAAAGGCATTCGCAACGTTTACCTGGGCGAATACAAGAAAGCCGACGGCACCACCCTGACCGGCCCGAGCCTGTCCGAGCTGGTGGCCAAGGCCGACGCCCAGGCCGATGCCACGCTCAAGGCCGACCTGCAGGAGACCGAAGCCAAGCTGCAGGCGCTGGTCGACAGCGCCGAGAAGAACAACGTGCACTTCGACCAGCTGATCGCGGCCGACAATGCCGAAGGCCAGCAACTGGTGCGTGACGCCATCGCTGCCCTGGTCAAGCAGACCGGCGCCATCGAGCAGGCCGCGGCCAAGCTGGGCATCAGCGACCTGAACCCGGACACCGCCGATCACGAATTCTGATCGACATAGCGGTCTGAAAAAGCCGGCGCCTCCACAAGGAGCGCCGGTTTTTTTTGGCTCTTCGCATAGTGTGGTGAAGGTACGGATTGACACCGTACTGGCAAGTTTGTGTGCGTATCGCTTACTGACTTGGCACCATCCATTACCGCGTCTGCTGAACGTTTGGGTTGCGCCCCTTACGGGCGCCACACCTTTCTTGCTTGCCCAAGAAAGGTGTGCCAAAGAAGGGCACCCCGACATTCGGGTTTCGCTACGCGAAACTTCCCTCGCTCCGGCATTGCTCCGGGGGCCGGCTTACAAGGGCCATCCCTGGCCCTTTAAGCCTTTCGCCGCATCCATGCGGCTCACTCCCCTACGCAACACCTCTGCTCGGCCTCCTGAAGGGGACCTATTCGCGAGCTTGCGAAATCTTCAGCAGATCAAAGTCGGTAGCGTCTGGCTTTTGCTCTTTCACCGCGATCTTACAGACGACGCCCAAATCCCCTTCAGGAGGCCGAGTGGAATCACCGTGGAAGGGGTTGAGCGACATGGATGTCGCGAGAGCTGCGATGGGCCAGGGATGGCCCTTCGCAGCGTGCCCCTGGAGTGGTGATGGAGCGAGGAAACCCCGGCGTAGCCGGGGCCGGATGGTGGGGTGCCCTTCTCTTTGGTTACTTTCTCTTGGGCAAGCAAGAGAAAGTGACTCGCCCGTAAGGGGCGAAACCCTTCAGATCAGACGACGCGCTAACGGATAGTGCCTGCACCGGCAGCTAACATGTAATTGCCAGTCCGGTGTCGGGCGTATCCTCCGCGCGAAAATGCGAAGAACCTTTTTATTCCTGCTGCCAGCTCCGGGCCACCGCGCTGCGATATTCACCTGGGCTCACGCCATAAACCTGCTTGAACTGCCGCGACAAGTGGCTCTGATCGGCGAAGCCCAACTGCATCGCCACCGCGACCGTCGTGCAACCCGTCTTGAGCAACGCCCGCGCCTGTTCGAGGCGACGCTGTTTGAGCCAGGCATGCGGCGGCAAGCCGGTCGCGCGGCGAAATACGCGCGCGAAGTGAAAAGGTGAGAGGTTGACCGCAGCCGCCAGCTCTTCCAGCGACGGCGGCTCGACCAGTCGCTCGGCGAGCATTTGCTTGGCGCGGGCCACAGCCAAAGGCTCGCGCCCAGGCGCAGGCGGTTCGGCAAGCTGCGCATGGTGCTGGAACAGCAGCAGAATCGCCTCACGCCAGGCCAGTTGCTGCTGCAGTGCCTCGGCACCGCCCTCGAGCAGGCGATGCAGTTGCAGGAAGGCGCTGTGCAACTGCGGATCATGCAGCACGCTGAAGGAAAACGACGGCATGCCCGTCTTGGCCAGGCCCAGTTCCTGCAGCGCCCCCAGCACCTGATCGTTACCCGGATAGAAGCCGCGATAGCGCCAGCCATCCTCGTGCGCCTTGGAACCGGTGTGCACTTCGTCCGGGTTGATCAGCACCATGCTGCCCTGTGGCGCCAGGTGGTCGCTGCCACGGTGGTGAAAACGCTGCGCACCGTGCTCGATCACGGTGAAGACGAAGCCCTCATGGACATGAGGCGCGAAGCGTTGTTCGAGGTAGCGAGCCTGCAACAGCTCGACTCCGCTCAACGCGGATGCCTGCCAGAAGCGGGTCTGCTCGCGGGTCTGCATGCTGCTCAGGCGCCGAAGCCTGCCTCCATCGCCTCGCGCAGCGCCGGCCATTCCTGGTCGGTGATGCTGTACAGCACGGTGTCGTCGAGACGGCCATCGGCGAGGCGACGATGGTTGCGCAAAAGCCCTTCGCGCACGGCGCCGAGCTTCTCGATGGCACGTTGCGAGCGCAGGTTGCTGGCGGCGGTTTTCAGCTGTACGCGGACCATGCCCCAGTTGTCGAACGCATGCCGGAGCATCAGGTACTTGATGGTGGTGTTCAGGCCGCTGCCATGCTGGCTGCGATCGAGCCAGGTCCAGCCGATTTCGCAGGCGGGCAGGGTGTTCATGAAATCGGCGAAACGGGTGGTGCCCACCAGCTCGTCGCCCAGGCGAATGACGAACGGCAGTGCGCGCTGCTCGCGCAGATCGGCCAGGGCGCTGCGGTACCAGTCCAGCCGCTGGGTACCGCTCATGTACAGCAGCTCTTCGCGATTGGCCTCGGCCAACGCTACCAACGCCGGGATGTCCGCATCGGAGAGCGGTTCCAGGCGCAAAGCGCCACGTTGCAAAGTCACCAGCTGCGGCTTGAACATAGAGGCTTCCTCGGGTCCGTCCTTGGGCAGAATCGCAAACCGACCAAGCTATCAGGCCCTGCGCTGCTGCACAATCGAGCCCCGTCGCAAAGCACACCCGCTTGGCTGCGACCTTGGTCGCAGCCGACAGCGTCCGGCTTTGTGCAACACTGATCAACATCGTTTCGTCCTGTTTCGTTCCACTGCGTGTTTCGGAGTCTGCATGTCGCTGTCCCCCGGGCTGATCGCCGCGGTCGCCCTGATCTACATGGCCGTTCTTTTCGCCATCGCCTTCTATGGCGACCGCCGCAGCGCGCCGATGCCACCGAAAGTCCGGGCCTGGGTGTACTCGCTGTCGCTTGCGGTGTACTGCACCAGCTGGACCTTCTTCGGCGCAGTCGGCCAGGCAGCCGAACAGCTGTGGTCGTTCCTGCCGATCTACCTCGGTCCGATCATCCTGCTACTGACCATGCCCTGGGTGCTGCAGAAGATGGTGATGATCAGCAAGCAGGAGAACATCACCTCCATCGCCGACTTCATCGCCGCGCGCTACGGCAAGTCGCAGTCGCTGGCCATCGTCGTCGCGCTGATCTGCCTGGTCGGCGTGCTGCCCTACATTGCCCTGCAGCTCAAGGGCATCGTGCTCGGTGTCAATCTGCTGATCGGCGTGCACGCCCAGGACACCGGCACCAGTGCCCAGGACACCGCCCTGATCGTGTCGCTGGCGCTGGCGCTGTTCACCATTCTGTTCGGCACGCGCAACCTCGACGTCACCGAGCACCACCGCGGCATGGTGCTGGCCATCGCCTTCGAATCGCTGGTCAAGCTGCTGGCCTTCCTCGCCGTCGGCGCATTCGTCACCTTCGGCCTGTACAACGGCTTCAACGACCTGCTGGAGCAGGCACACAACACCGCCGAGCTGGACGACTTCTGGAACGAGGCGGTGAACTGGCCGGCGATGCTGGTGCAGACCGGCATGGCCATGATCGCCATCGTCTGCCTGCCGCGGCAGTTCCACGTCACCGTGGTGGAAAACATCGAGCCCAAGGACCTGCGCCTGGCGCGCTGGGTGTTTCCGGCCTATCTGGTGTTGGCCGTACTGTTCGTCGTCCCTATCGCCCTGGCCGGCCAGATGCTGCTGCCAGCCGGCATCACACCAGATTCCTTCGTCATCAGTCTGCCGCTGGCCGAAGCCCATCCGGGACTCGCGGTGCTGGCCTTCATCGGCGGCGCCTCGGCAGCCACCGGCATGGTGATCGTCGCCTCGGTTGCGCTGTCGACCATGATTTCCAACGACATGCTGCTGCCCTGGCTGCTGCGCCGGCAGAGCACCGAGCGGCCGTTCGAGGCGTTTCGCCACTGGATGCTCACCGCCCGCCGCGTCAGCATCGTGCTGATTCTGCTGCTGGCCTACGTCTGCTATCGCCTGCTCGGTGAAGGCACCAGCCTGGCGACCATCGGCCAGGTTTCGTTCGCCGCCATCGGCCAGCTGGCGCCGGCCATGTTCGGCGCGCTAGTGTGGAAGCAGGCCAACCGTCGTGGCGTATTCGCCGGCCTGATCTTCGGCGCCATGCTCTGGTTCTACACCCTGGTGCTGCCGCTGGCGGCACGTGGCATGGGTTGGTCGCTGGACAGCTTCCCCGGGCTCACCGCCCTGCTCTACGCCCCCATCGGCCTGCAGGTCGACCCGCTGACGCGCGGCGTGGTGCTGTCACTGGCTGGCAACATGCTGCTGTTCGCCTGGGTTTCCTGGTTCTCCCGAACCCGAGTTTCCGAGCACTGGCAGGCTGGGCGTTTCATTGGCCATGACCTGGGCACCAAGCCCAGCGGCCGCAGCCTGCTGGCAGTCCAGGTGGCCGACCTGCTGATGCTCTCCAGCCGTTTCGTCGGCGAGGAACGTGCGCGCCAGAGCTTCACCCGCTTCGCTCTGCGCCAGGGAAAAGGCAAGGACTTCGATCCCAACCAGCCGGCCAATAGCGAATGGATCGCGCATACCGAACGTCTGCTCGCTGGCGTGCTCGGCGCCTCGTCGACCCGCGCAGTGGTCAAGGCCGCCATCGAAGGCCGCGAAATGCAGGTCGAGGATGTGGTGCGTATCGTCGACGAAGCCAGTGAAGTGCTGCAGTTCAACCGTGCCTTGCTGCAGGGAGCGATCGAGAACATCACCCAGGGCATCAGCGTGGTCGACCAGAACCTGCGCCTGGTGGCCTGGAACCATCGCTACCTGGAATTGTTCGAGTACCCCGAAGGACTGATCTACGTGGGGCGGCCGATTGCAGAGATCATCCGCTTCAATGCCGAGCGCGGCATGCTCGGTGGCGGCAATGTCGAAGAGAACGTCGCCAAGCGCCTGTACTGGATGCGTCAGGGCACCGCCCACAGCTATGAACGGGTATTCCCTAATGGTCGGGTGATCGAGCTGATCGGCAATCCCATGCCCGGCGGTGGATTCGTCATGAGCTTCACCGATATCACCGAGTTCCGCGAAGCCGAACGCGCCCTCAAGGACGCCAACGAAAGCCTCGAACAGCGGGTCGCCGAACGGACCTTCGAACTGTCGAAACTGAACCAGGCACTGACCGAGGCCAAGGCCCATGCCGAGGCCGCCAACCAGTCGAAAACGCGCTTTCTCGCTGCAGTCAGCCATGACCTGATGCAACCGCTCAATGCCGCGCGGTTGTTCTCCGCGGCACTGGCTCATCAGGATGAGGCCCTGCCCAGCGAAGCCCAGGAGCTGGTCAGGCACCTGGACAGCTCGCTGCGCTCAGCCGAAGACCTGATCACCGACCTGCTGGATATCTCGCGCCTGGAGAACGGGCGGATCACGCCTGATCGCCATCCCTTCGCCCTGTCCAGCCTGTTCGACACCCTCTCCGCCGAGTTCGGCGTGCTGGCTGCCGAACAGGGCATCGATCTGCGCGTGCATGGCAGCCGGCAATGGATCGACAGCGACATCAAATTGCTGCGCCGGGTGCTGCAGAACTTCCTGACCAACGCCTTCCGCTATGCCAAGGGACGCGTGGTGCTGGGCGTACGCCGCGAAGGCGAGCAATTGCGCATGGAGGTCTGGGACCGCGGCATGGGCATCCCCGAGGACAAGCGCAAGGTGATATTCGAGGAGTTCAAGCGCCTGGATAGCCACCAGACCCGCGCCGAGAAAGGCCTGGGCCTGGGCCTGGCGATTGCCGATGGCCTGTGCCGCGTGCTCGGCCATCGCCTGGAGGTGCGTTCCTGGCCGGGCAAGGGCAGCGTGTTCAGCGTCAGCGTACCGCTGGCGAGAAAACCGGCACCGAAACCACAGGGCCCGACCGTTTCGGCGGCAGACGGGCAGCCCCTGCAGGGCACTCAGGTGATCTGCATCGATAACGAGGACAGCATCCTCACCGGCATGTACAGCCTGCTCTCGCGCTGGGGCTGCCAGGTGTGGACGGCGCGCAATCGCCTGGAGTGCGAACACCTGCTCAGCGAGGATGTGCATCCGCAGCTGGCGCTGGTGGACTACCACCTCGACGAAGGCGAGACCGGCACCGAGCTGATGGCCTGGCTACGCACGCGCCTGGGCGAACCGGTGCCCGGCGTGGTGATCAGCGCCGACGGCCGCCCGGAACTGGTCGCCGAGGTGCACGCGGCAGGCCTCGACTACCTGCCCAAGCCGGTCAAGCCGGCGGCCCTGCGCGCCTTGCTCAGTCGCCATCTGGTGTTGCGCGGCTAGTGCGGTTCGCCAAACCGCTGATGGCGGGTTGCACCCGCCCTACGGATTCAGTTCGGTGCGCCCCCCATCCAAGGGTTGGACTTGCCGCTCCCGACCGCGGACCGGCTAGGCACGCGCGCATCGGCCGCCAACAATGGCCAGCGCTGTCATTCTCATCTGCCGGAGCCTGCCATGCCCGCCATCGCCTCGCCGTCCGCTCGGCGCCAAGCCGCCTTATGAACGCGCCGCTGCAACGCCATGTGCTGCAGCCGCAGCGGCTGTCCATCCAGGGTGACGGCGTGCGCCTGCAGGCCTATCTCTGGGACAAGGCCGGCGCCCCGACCCTGCTGCTGGTGCATGGCTATCCCGACAGCCACGAAATCTGGCGGCTGCTGATCGGCGAGCTGGCTGGCGACTATCGAATCGTCGCCTACGACGTACGTGGCTGCGGTGCATCCGAGATGCCGAAGCGTCTGCGCGACTACCGTCTGGAGCGGCTGGCGCGCGACCTGGAGGCGGTGCTGCAGGCAACCAGCGCGGATTGCCCGGTGCATCTGGTCGCCCATGACTGGGGCTCGATCCAGAGTTGGGAGGCGGTGACCGAGCCGCGTATCCAGCCGCTGCTGGCGTCCTACACCAGCATCTCCGGCCCCTGCCTCGACCATGTCGGCCACTGGATGCGCGAGCGCCTGAACCTGCGCCGACCTGATGCCCTGCTGCAGGCACTCAGGCAACTGTTCAGTTCCTGGTATATCGCCGTCGTCCACATTCCGTTGCTGCCGGAACTGGGCTGGCGCCTGGGCCTGGTTCGGGCCTGGCCCTGGCTGCTGCGGCGCCTCGAAGGCGTGCGCAACCTGCCGCCGAGCCCGACGCCGCGCAGCGATGGCATGCGCGGCGTGCAGCTGTATCGCGCCAACTTCGTACGCAGTCTGTTCAAACCGCGTTCGCGCAGCACCCGCGTGCCGGTGCAACTGATCGTGCCGTTGCACGACCGCTTCGTGCGCCCGCAGCTGTTCGAGGATTTGCAGCACTGGGCGCCACTGCTGACTCGTCGAGAAGTTCGCGCCGGTCATTGGCAACTGCTGGCCGAACCCACTGCGCTGGCCGGCTGGCTACGCGACTACGTGAACAGACTCGAACAGACCCGCCCGCGGTCGGACCGGCCGCAAGGCAACCCGAGCTAGCGACGCGGCGATAACGAGCGACGGCCGCTCACTCGCCCAGTTCGTCCAATGCCGGCAGATCGGCAGAGCGTTCGAGCAACTCGCCCGGCAGGCTCTTGCTTGCACGCGCGCCCAACAGCTTGAGGTTTTCCACTCGGCCAACGAGGTTGCCACGGCCGTCGACCAGCTTGTTGCGCGCGCTGGCGTAGGCCTTGTCCAGCTGCTGCAGGCGATTCCCCATTTCGTCCAGATCGGCGACGAAGGCAACGAACTTGTCGTACAGCTGGCCGGCGCGCTCGGCGATCTCGCGCGCATTCTGGCCCTGGCGCTCCTGGCGCCAGAGGCTGTCGATCACCCGTAGGGTCGCCAGCAAGGTAGTCGGGCTGACGATCACCACCTGCTGCTCGAAAGCCTCCTGAAACAGGTCCGGCTCTGCCTGCAGTGCCGCGGCGAAAGCGGCTTCGATGGGCACGAAGAGCAGGACGAAATCCAGGCTGTGCAGGCCTTCGAGGCGCTGGTAATCCTTGCCGGAAAGACCCTTGAGGTGGCTGCGCAGCGAGATCAGATGCTGCTTGAGCGCCTGCTGACGAATCGGCTCGTCCACCGCCGAGACATACTGCTGGTAGGCGCTAAGGCTGACCTTGGCATCGACGATCACCTGCTTGTCGCCGGGCAGACGGATCAGCACGTCAGGCTGGAAGCGCTCGCCGCCGGCGCCCTTTAGGCTGACCTGGGTCTGGTATTCACGCCCCTTCTCCAGGCCGGCATGCTCCAGTACACGCTCCAGCACCAGCTCGCCCCAGTTGCCCTGGGTCTTCTGTCCCTTGAGTGCGCGGGTCAGATTGGTCGCTTCGTCGCCCAGACGCTGGTTGAGCTGCTGCAGGCGTTCCAGCTCCTTGCTCAGGGAAAAGCGTTCGCGCGCCTCTTGTTGATAACTCTCGTCGACGCGCTTCTCGAACGCCTGAATGCGCTCCTTGAGCGGGTCGAGCAGTTGGCCGAGGCGCTGCTGGCTGGTCTCGGCGAAACGCTGCTCGCGCTCGTCGAAGATCTTCGTCGCCAACTCGGAGAACTGGGCGCGCAGCTCATTGCGCGCGCCCTGCAGGTCATCGAGGCGCTGCTGCTGGTTATCACGGTTTTCCTGCAGCTCGGCCGCCAGTGCCGCGCATTCCGCGGTCAGCCGACGCAGCTCGGCTTCGTTGCGTTCACGCTGCTGATTCCACGATTGCGCGGCCTCGCGAGCGATCTGCCGCTCCTGCTGCAGCAGTTCGTTCTCACGGCGCAGGCCAGCCAGCTCGGTCTGCTGATCAACCTTGATCTCGCTGATCTCGGCCAGCTCGGCACGACAGGCATCGAGCTGTGCCAGCAGACCGGCCTGACTCAGTTGCGCGTGCTCCAGGCGCTCCTGCAGCAGTGCCTGCTCGCCCTGTTCGCGAGTCAGTCGGCGTTGCAGTGACCAGAGCGCCGCCAACAGCGGCACCAGCGCGACGACCGCGCCAATGGCGAGAGAGAGAGGATCGATTGGCATAGACGCTCCATGTTGAACCGCCGAGCAGTATACCCAGCCAACGATTCACACGGGGCCAGCACGCATTCAGCGTGACAGGCGCTCCAGCTCCAGCTGGGCGCAGCGGTCCCCCGCGCGAGCGGCCTGGCGCAGCAGCTCATAGCCGATACGGCGATCGCGGGTGTTGCCGCAGTCGCGGCAGAGCAGCTGGCCCAGGCGGCTTTGCGCCTGCACGCAACCTTTGCGCGCGGGCTGCTTGAGCAGGTTGCCGGCGATGCGCTTGACGCTGGGCGTTTGCCCCAAACGCGGACTATCGAGCAGCCAGAGCGCGACGCGCATGGGCAGGCGAGAAGAACCGGAACGAGGGGATGAGGAAGGTAAAGCGCGAGGCATAAATCAAAGGGGGGGTGACTGCCGGGGCGCGCCACTCTACTCCTTTTTTGCCGAAGGTAAAGTCTTGCCTGGCAGGCGGATTGTCGTTCCATAAAAGAGTTCCGCCATAATCCACAGAAGCTGTGGATAACTCCGTGAACAACTTGAGCGAAAGAGCTGCCAGGCCCGATGTACCGGGGCTCCGAGACAAACTGTCGATTTTTTCACCAACGAAAAAAATTCATATTTTTCATTGACTTAAAAATCAACCACGAAAAATCAAACGTTTAGCGACGTTTCTGACAGTGATGTGACAGCCTGCTTCAGCTTTGTGCACAACTCGCTGCGACATATCCGCGCAGCGCTCTGTTTCGGGGCATCCAAACGGCGAATGCAGCCGTCATGCGGCACTGCGATGACCTCGCCCTGCAGCAGAAACCGAGCCCAGCGAAACGGCCGTGGTCGGTCCGCCAATCCATACCGCATCGCACGCGGGTTCGAACAAGCGCCACAATGCAACCCCCAGATCGGCTTGGCACTCTCTGGAGCATGGGGTACCGTCCCGCAACGGCACCAGGCAAGGAGAACTCATGAGCCGCCGGCGTTTCTGGCTGAGCATCTGCATGGCGCTTGCGGTGCTGCTCTCGCTGCTCGCCTGCTACGCCATCTATCGCGTGCAGCAGTTGCTCGACGAGCAGCTTGTCGAACTGGACTGGCAGGGTTTCAGCCTCAGCTGGCGTGGGCTGCAGCTGCACGAGGTGAGCCTGGTGCAGCGTGACCAGGGTGAATTGCACGCTCATGCCAAGCAGCTTCACCTGCAATGGCTGGCCAGCGAGGCGCCGCGCTACCGCCTGGCTGTGCAGGGTCTGCGCGTGGACTGGCTAGCGGCGGATTCAGAAGCGCGGAGCCCGACCGACAGCGGCCTCGACGCCACCGTTCAGACGATATCGAATGCCCTGCCCTGGCTGCCAAGGCGGATCGAACTACGCGACCTCCATGCGCAACTGCCCTGCATCAATGGCCGTTGCGCACTCGATGGCGAGCTCGACCTGCAGCGCCTGGACGATGCCTTGCATCTACGCGCGCGACTGCTACGCGAAAACCACAGCGCAGTATTGCAAGCGCACCTGCAGGGACTCGATGGCGCCCTGGATAGTGCGCGCCAGGTGCAGATGACCCTGCACCTCGATGAACAACAGCAGATGGAGCTGCACAGCGACCTGGCCGTTCAGGGCGATGCACTGCAATGGAACGGCAACCTGCTACTGGCACCGCTGCAGGAAATCGCCTGGGTCGCCGCCTGGCTGAGCGAGTGGACATCGCTGGACACCGCCAATCTGCCAGCGACGCCGCAGCAGGCCGGCATCATCGCCCAGTGGCAACTGCAGCTGCCGCAGACCACCCGCCAGCTCGGCGAGCTGCTGACCGCGCCTGGATGGTTACGTGTCGACGCCCAACTGCCGCAGCCCTGGCCACTGCCCGGCATCGGCCTGCTCAGCGGTGAACTGCAGCTCGACCTGCGCAATGCCGCAGGCGCCTGGCAAGGGCGCAAGCTGCACGGCAACCTGCAACTCGATACCCAGGACGCACCCTGGCTGACCGCCCTGCCAAGCGGCCTGCGAACAAGCCGCCTGCAATTGCAGCTGCAGCCGCTGGAAAGCAACCCGGATACCCCACTGGCTCTGCAGCTGAAGCTCGTCGCGGAAGGGGCGCTGCAGGGGCAGATCAACGCCGAGCTCGGCCTGCAGCAATCGCGTGACTGGGCGCTGGAGGTGCGCCAGTTGCAGCTCGATGCCCGCAGCAAACGCGTGGACCTGGATGGCATTCGAGCCGATGGCCTGCAGTTGAATCTCGACCTGTCTGGCAATGTCACCGCGCACCAGCTGCAACTCACGCTGGCCCCCAACTCGCGCCTGGATATCCAGCGCCTGCGCGGTGCCGACCTGGATCTGCAACAGGCCCGCTTGACACTCGCCGGCCTGGGCGTGGCCGGCGCGCCCCAAGCGCCAACGCTGTCCGGCCCGCTGGCGCTGCGCGTGCAGAATCTGCAGCACGCACAATTACAGGCCCAGGGCTGGCAATGGCAGGGTCGGATGGAGGCCAACAGCGCTCGCCAGAAACTCGATGGCGCCCTGCTGGCCGATTCCGGCCTGAGCATGGCTCTGGGGCTGAACAATACCGCTGATGGCCTGGCGCTGAACGCCACGCTCGATGAACTCTTCCTGCGCGCCGGTAACCCACTGGCGCAAACTCTGGCCGGTTGGCCGCCACTGCTGACCCTGGAAAACGGCCGCATTCAGGGCAACGCCAGCCTCGACCTGCCCGGCGGCAAGCCCCTGCAACTGCGGGCGAAGCTCAGCGCCAAGGGCCTGGCCGGTATCTACGACCGCAGCACGCTGAGCGGCGTGGATGGCGAGCTGCAGCTGCAACTTGCGGGCGACAGCCTGCAACTGGAACTGCCGAGCCTCAGCGCCAAACAGATCGACCCCGGCATCGCCCTCGGCCCGTTGCAATTACAGGCCAGCTATCAGGCCAGCCTGCAACATCCGATGGCCGGCAAACTCAGCCATCAGCGTGCCGAGCTGGGTATCCTCGGCGGCAACCTGCGCCTGGAACCGGCGACCTGGGCACTGGATCAGTCGAGCCAGCTGCTGCCACTGAAGCTCAGTGGTCTCAACCTGCAGGAACTGTTTCGCGTGTATCCAGCCGAGGGGCTGGCCGGTAACGGGCTGATCGACGGCACCCTGCCGCTGCGCCTGGGTGGCGCCATCAGTATCGAGCAGGGGTCGATCGAAGCCAGGCCACCGGGAGGGCAACTGCGTTTTCGCTCGCCGCGCATCCGCGCCATGGGTCAGGCCAACCCCGGTATGAAGCTGGTCACCGACGCGCTGGAAGACTTCCACTATGATCTGCTCAGCAGTAGCCTCGACTATGATCAGTCCGGCACACTGCGCCTCGGCATGCGTCTACATGGACAGAACCCGGCCATCGAGCAAGGCCGCCCGATCCACTTCAACATCAATCTGGAAGAAGACATTCCGACCCTGCTGGCGAGCCTGCAGTTGACCGACAAGGTCAGCGACATCATCCAGCGACGGATTCAGCAACGGATGCGCCAGCGTGTCCCTCAAGAAACCAAGGAGTAGCGCCATGCGCACGTACCGCCTCCTAGCCGCCCTGAGCCTGGGATTGCTGTGCCAGGCCTGCACCCCGACGGTGCAGTTGGCCATGCCCAATGAGCCAATCAACATCAACCTCAACGTCAAGGTCGAGCACGAGATCTACATCAAGGTGGACAAGGCGCTGGACAACGTTTTCAACGAAGACAGCGGCCTGTTCTAAGGAGAAGCATGATGACCCGATATATCTCGACCCTGCTCCTGGCACTGACCCTGAGCCTGCCGGCCTATGCGCTGAACCTCAACCAGGCCATGAGTGCCCTGAGCAACGCCAAGGCCAGCGGCCAGTTGGGCGAGCAGCCCAATGGCTATCTGGGTGTGGTCAAGTCCGGCGGTCAGGCCGACGAGATCGCCCGCCTGATCAACGAGGCGCGCCGCGCCGAATACCAGAAGGTGGCCAAGGACAACGGCATCAGCCTGAGCGACGTCGAAGCCATCGCCGGCAAGAAGGCCATCGAGCGCACGCCCAAGGGCCAGTTCATCCAGCTGAACGGCCAGTGGCTGCAGAAGTAGAAAGCGTGCGGCAGAAACGAAAGAACCCGCCTAGGCGGGTTCTTTTTTGCGAGAAGCCGCGATCAGGCGCCGGCTTTGCTCACGGCATCCTTGATCAGGGTCTGCAGTTCGCCCTTCTCGTACATCTCGGTGAGGATGTCGCTACCACCGACCAGCTCACCACCGACCCACAGCTGCGGGAAGGTCGGCCAGTTGGCGTACTTCGGCAGGTTGGCGCGGATTTCCGGGTTCTGCAGGATGTCGACGTAGGCGAACTTCTCGCCGCAGCCCATCACCACCTGCGCAGCACGGGCAGAGAAGCCACACTGCGGGGCGTTGGGCGAGCCTTTCATGTACAGCAGAACGGTGTTGTTGGCGATCTGCTCTTTGATGGTTTCGATGATATCCATGGGGCACCTCAGCATAGACTTCGCGACCCGACGGTCGCCACGGTGGCGCGATTGTAGCGAAAAGCCGAGCACAATGCTCGGCCTTGCCGTCGCCACATTGCCTTAATACGACCCGGAATCGCATCCGGTTAGGCAGTCCGTAGCCCGGATGCAATCCGGGGCGATCTGGCAGCGACGCTCCCCGATTGCACCCGCGCTACGCAGCCACCACCTCAACCGGCACGCCGTTAAGCACCGCATTGCCAGACAAGGCATCAAGGCGGCGCTCGTCGGTCAGGTCATTGGCGCTGGCACCAGGCTGGGCCTGCGCGATGTCCAGTTGCACGCCCGGGCGGGCATGGCCCCAACCATGCGGCAAACTGACCACACCGACCATCACCTCGTCGCTGGCCGCGACTTCCACCTCGATACTGCCGACGCGCGAACGCACCCGTACGCGCTGCCCATCGGCCAGGCCTCGACTGGCCAGATCCACCGGGTTCATCAACAACTGATGACGCGGCTTGCCCTTCACCAAACGGTGATAGTTGTGCATCCAGGAGTTGTTGCTGCGCACGTGACGACGGCCGATCAGCAGCAGTTCATGGGCAGCCGGTTGTTGCTGCTCGGCGAAACGTGCCAGATCGGCCAACAGCAGCTCAGGCGCGGCCTGCACCGCCTTGCTCGGGGTTTTCAGGCGTGCCGCCAGGTTCGGCTGCAGAGGCCCCAGATCGAGCCCGTGGGGATGCTCGCGCAAGCTGGCCAGGCTGAGCTTGTGCTCGCTGCGATCACCATAGGCGCCGAAGCGCAGCCCCATGTCGATCATCTGTTCCGGCGCCATGGTCGGCTTCAGCTCCAGGTTATTGCGCGCGGCAAAGGCCTTGGCCAGGCCGACGAAGATCTCCCAGTCGTGCAGCGCACCGTCCGGCTTGGCCAGCACTGCCTCGTTGAAACGGGTGACATTGCGCACCGCGAACACATTGAAGGTGGTGTCGTAGTGATCATGCTCCAGCGGCGCGGTCGGCGGCAGGATCAGGTCCGCGTAGCGAGTGGTCTCGTTGATGTAGAAATCCACCGAGAGCATGAAGTCCAGGCCGTCCAGCGCCTGCTCCAGCTGGCGGCCATTGGGTGTCGACAGCACCGGGTTGCCGGCCACGGTCACTAGCGCACGAATCTGCCCTTCGCCGGGCGTGAGCATCTCTTCGGCCAGCGCCGAGACCGGCAGCTCGCCGCCATATTCCGGCAGGCCGGACACACGGCTCTGCCAGCGATTGAAATGGCCACCCGAGGTGCTAGCCACCAGATCCACCGCGGGCGTAGTGCAGAGC
>JAEYXX010000023.1 GCA_023431055.1 Pseudomonadota bacterium | reverse complement strand
CCCCTGCCGACTAGGGCGACTAAGGCGGTCGTGAAAAAATCAGGAAAAATCGCGGAGGCTCCACCCAGCGCAGCGGCCGGGTGGAAACCGTCTATTTTTCTTGATTTTGAGGGGGCAAGAACCCCTGTTTTCTAAGGCGAAGAGCGTTATCAGGTAACGGCATCCAGAGTGCCTGAGTTGCTGGCCAAAAACTGCGCAGATACGAACCCATTAACGTGAGGGTTTTCCCCCCTCACGGTCGTACGGAACATCTCACGGCGCATCCCATGATAGTCAGAGACAGGCATGTGCCAGGCGCTACATTTGTCCCAAATGGCCCGGATGCCATTTCATACGGCTGTAGTGTCTACAGTTCTTGCCGCCGCACTTCAGTGCACGCCCCTAGCGCGTCATATTGCGAGGCATCGGAGAGAGGTGACTCAAAAAGTCTGTTGCCCTTGATGCTTGCAGCGCCCGTCGCAGGTACCGGGGCAGGTACAGCCACTGGTGCTGCGCCCGGTATCGCGCTCGACCCGTCGGGCCACTTCGGGATCGTCGGCAAACGGCAGCATGGTGGCCTCGTTGAGGTCACGCTGGCTGCCGCGCCCGAGGCTCAGTTGCACGCCGAGGAAGAACACCGCCAGGGCGATCATCCACCAGGCCTCAGCCAGCATGAGCGACCTCTGCGGCATCGTGCGACTGGGTGGCCGGGCGACGCAGTGTCAGCCAGGTGTTGAGCGCCATCAGCAGCATGCCGGCGAGGAAGCACAGACCGCCGACCAGGCGTACCACGAAGCCGGGGTGACTGGCCTCCAGCGCCTCGACGAAGGAGTAGGTGAGGGTGCCGTCCTCGTTCACCGCGCGCCACATCAGGCCCTGGGTGATGCCGTTGACCCACATCGAGGCGATGTACAGCACGGTACCGATGGTCGCCAGCCAGAAGTGCGCGTTGATCATGCCGGTGCTGTACATGCTGTCGCGAGCGAAGACTTTCGGGATCAGGTGGTAGAGCGAGCCGAAGGTGATCATCGCCACCCAGCCGAGGGCGCCGGCATGCACGTGGCCGATGGTCCAGTCGGTGTAGTGGGACAGGGCGTTGACCGTCTTGATCGCCATCATCGGGCCTTCGAAGGTGCTCATGCCATAGAACGCCAGGGAAACCACCAGAAAGCGCAGGATCGGGTCGGTGCGCAGCAGGTGCCAGGCACCGGACAGCGTCATCATGCCGTTGACCATGCCGCCCCAGCTTGGCGCCAGGAGGATGATCGACATCACCATACCCAGGCTCTGCGCCCAGTCAGGCAAGGCGGTGTAGTGCAGGTGGTGCGGGCCAGCCCAGATGTACAGGGTGATCAGCGCCCAGAAGTGGACGATCGACAGGCGGTAGGAATACACCGGCCGGTTCACCTGCTTGGGCACGAAGTAATACATCATCCCGAGGAAACCGGTGGTGAGGAAGAAGCCCACCGCGTTGTGCCCATACCACCACTGCACCATGGCATCGGTGGCACCGGAGTAGATCGAGTAGGACTTGAACCAGCTCACCGGCACCGACAGGTGGTTGACGATGTGCAGCATGGCGATGACCACGATGAAGGCACCGAAGAACCAGTTGCCGACGTAGATATGGCGGGTCTTGCGCTGCGTCAGGGTGGTGAAGAAGACGATGCCGTAGGCGACCCAGACGATGGCCATCCACACCGCGCCGGTGAATTCGATCTCGGCGTATTCCTTGGTGGTGGTCAGGCCCATGGGCAGGGTCACCAGCATGATCAGGATGGTCGCCTGCCAGCCCCAGAAGGTGAAGGCGGCCAGTTTGTCGGAAAACAGTCGTGTCTGGCAGGTGCGCTGCACGGCGTAGTAGCTGGCGGCGAACTGCGCGCTGCCGGCGAAGCCGAAGATCACCAGGCTGGTATGCAGTGGGCGCAGGCGGCCGAAGCTCAGCCAGGGCATGTCGAAGTTGAGTTCCGGCCAGACCAGTTGGGCGGCGATGAGTACGCCAGTGCACATGCCCACCACGCCCCAGAAAATGGTCATCAGGGTGAACTGGCGGACGACCTTGTAGTTGTAGGCCGGGTGGGGAGCAGCAGATTGCATCGCGGTAACCTTCCATACAGTAATGCGGGCGCAGCCGCGCGAATGGCGAAACTGTAGGGAGGCTGGGGAAAACAAAACAGACTCAGACATCGCTCTCTAATACGTATCAGAAGCGCTGGAGGTGAGAGTTGCGTGGCTCCTGAAGTGAGTGCTATGGGCGAGTAATTGATAGGGGTATCTACAACTGTTATGTCTTCTCTGTGGCGCTCATCAAGGGCTGTGGGGCACACAGGCCCCTAGGGTTTCCCTGTTCTACTCGTTAAACCCCGCTTTATTCACACGCGTCTCATTGTTATCTAGAGATCTAAAAGTAATTCCACTACCAGGTGCCCGAGTACTTCCAGCGCCTGCTAGTTGCACGGATCCTTGGGTGGTTGCAACTCAGTCGCGCAGGGGCGAAAGCCTTAGCTGTCGTCGCCGGTCGGAGCGTAACCCTCGTGCTGGCAGGATAGTGCCGGGCAGCGGACGCGAACATTGCGCTCTGCTGTATTTCTAGAGCGAGACGCGGGTGGCGGTCGTAGCGACTGTGTTGCAGTTAGTCGGCCTGCACCGCCTGGTCTGGCACAGACGGTGAGATGGTAGTCATCAGCTTTAGTCAGACGATTTGCTCGGCGTAGCGCCCGTCGGCCATCCAACCGACCCTCGGAGTTGGAGGCATTTGAGGCGTGATCGGTGCTGGGGGGATTCCGCTGAGTGCGGCGAGCCGGGCTTAGCGCGACAGATTGAGTTTCTTCATGCGTGATGCCAGCGTGGTGGGTTTTATTCCCAACAGCTCGGCAGCGCCCCCTGGGCCGAATAGTCGGCCATCTGCTGCAGTCAGGGCTGCGCGTAGGTTGTTGACTTCAAGCTCTCGCAATTGCTGCTCTGTGAGAATTTCGGATTCTTTGTTGGGCGTTGTTGGCGTGTCACTTTGCTGTGGCGAAGTCTTGCTTCTGGGCAGATCCAAACGCAGCTCCTTCCCGGTTGAGGTGATAAGCGCTCGTTCGATCACGTTCTGTAGCTCGCGAATATTGCCGGGCCAGGAATACTTCTGCAGGTGCTCGATATCCGCCAGGCTCAGACGTTTATCAGGGCGATTGAGGCGCTGGCCGATCTGCTCAAGAAAGTGTGTGGCCAGCTGTGGGATGTCTTCGCGTCGCTCGCGCAAGGGGGGCGACTGCAGTGGAAAGACATTAAGACGGAAGTAGAGATCCTCGCGAAAGCGCTTGGCCTCCACCTCGCTACGCAGGTCGCGGTTGGTGGCGGCGATGATGCGTACATCGACGCGTCGCGTGCGTTCCTCGCCGACGCGCTCGAACTGCCCCTCCTGCAGCACGCGCAGCAGCTTGCTCTGCAGCTCCAGGGGGATTTCGCCGACCTCGTCGAGAAACAGCGTGCCGCCATCGGCGAGCTCGAAACGCCCAATTCGGTCGCGCAACGCACCGGTGAAAGCCCCACGTACGTGGCCGAAGAATTCGCTCTCGAACAGATCGGCGGGAATGGCCGCGCAGTTGACCCGGATCAGCGGGTGCGCGGCACGACGGCTGGATTGGTGGATAGCGCGGGCTATCAGCTCCTTGCCGGTGCCGGATTCGCCGTGGATCAGCACGCTGGCGTCAGTGGGGCCGACCACATCGATCTGGCGCACGATCTTCAGGATGGAGTCGCTCTGCCCGACGATCTCGCGGTAGCTGTGCTCGATACGGATTTCTTCCTGCAGGTATTCGTTCTGTTGTTCCAGGCGCTGCTTGAGCTCCCTGAGTTCCTCAAGGGCATCATGCAGGCGCTGCTGAGTGCTCATGCGTTCGGTGATATCGCGAAACACCACCACCGAGCCGACGATGCGGCCATCGGAGATCACCGGCGTGCTGGTGAATTCCACCGGGAACATGCTGCCGTCACGGCGCCAGAACACCTCCTGGCGACCTTCATGCACCAGGCCGTCGTGCACGGCCTTGTAGATCGGGCAGTCCTCCACCGGATAGTGGCTGCCATCGGCGTGGCTGTGGTGGTGAATGCGGTGGATGTTCTTGCCGATCATCTCGTCCGTCTCCCAGCCGAGCATGCGCGCTGCCGCCGGGTTGACGTAGGTGGCCAGGCCCTCGCTGTCGATGCTGTAGATGCCATCGCCGACGGCGCTGAGCAGCAGGTGGTTGTCGCGTTCGGTTTCCTGGAACAGGTTGAGGATGTTGCGCCATTCCAGCAGACCGCCGCGCATGGTGCGCTCGGTTTGTGCCTGGTCGAGCAGATAGCGCTGCTCGCTGCGTTCGCGCAGCACCAGGATCAGATAGAGCACGCCCTTGAGGCGCAGCGTGGTCGCGGAGATTTCCAGCATCACACGCTCGCCGTCCTTGCGCGTGCAACTGAGCTCGTCGCTCCAGCCCTTGCCAGCTTCCAGCACCGCCTGGGTGAACACGATCAATTCGGGGAGCTGGTGGCCGAGCAGGCGGGTGACCGTCATGTTCAGCAACTCGTGCCGGGCATAACCGAACAGCTTGCTGGCGGCGATGTTCATGTCGACGAAGCGGTTGGCCACCGGATCGAACTGCACGATGGCCTCGCTGCAATGCTCGAACACCATGTGCCTGGAGGCGTAGGTCATGTCGGCCCAGCCTGCGAGATAGTCCGGCTCGCTTGTGCTCATGCTATGAAACCTCGTAATTTCTGCTACGAACTTTCGTTTTTATACGAGACTTCGTAGTCGATGCCTAGGTGCAGATCGTGCCTGGAAAGCCGGATCAGATAACTAACTGTTTGATTTGAAATAATAAAAATAAATAGCTGAAAACCTGGCACAGCCTTCGCTCTAGCTCTTGCAAGCACGGTGACTTCCACCGTGAAGAAAAGCAGAAGAGGAGAGCACCCATGCCGAGCGTCGATATCGCCCATTACAAGGACGGCGACTTCCTGGTCAACTACGAAGAGAAGGTTTTCGAGGACGTCAAGGCCGAGCCAGGTGAGAAAGCCCTCATCACCTTCCACACCATCGCTTTCGAGGGTTCCATCGGCCTGGTCAACATGCTGCAGGCCAAACGCCTGCTGCGCAAAGGCTTCGAGACCAAGGTGCTGCTCTACGGGCCGGGCGTGCAGCTTGGCGTGCAGCGTGGCTTCCCCACGCTGGGCAATGAAGCCTTCCCCGGCCACCTTGCGGTCAACAATCAGATCAAGGCGTTCATCGAGGAAGGTGGTGAGGTCTATGCCTGCCGTTTCGCCCTGCAGGCCCTGTACGGGCAGACCGAGAAAGCGCTGATCGAAGGCATCCGCGCCATCAACCCGCTGGACGTGATGGATCTACGTTTGCTGATGCGTCGCGAAGGCGCGCTGATCATCGACACCTGGACTGCCTGATCCATCCCGCCCCTCCTGCGGGAGGGGCCACGTTAGTACAAGGAATTCGCCATGGCCATCGTCCGTGCCGCTGCCGTGCAGCTCTCGCCTGTGCTCTACAGTCGCGAGGGTACTGTCGAGAAGATCGTCCAGACCATCCTGCGCCTCGGCCGCGAGGGCGTGCAGTTTGCCGTCTTCCCGGAAACCGTGGTGCCTTACTACCCCTATTTCTCCTTTGTGCAGCCGCCGTTCATGATGGGCAAGGAGCATCTGCGCCTGCTCGAGGAGTCGGTGCAGGTGCCGTCGGCGGCGACCGCCGCGATTGCCGAGGCCTGTCGCGAAGCTCGGATGGTGGTGTCGCTGGGCATCAACGAGCGTGACGGTGGCACGATCTACAACGCTCAACTGTTGTTCGATGCCGATGGCAGCCTCATTCAGCATCGGCGCAAGATCACTCCGACCTACCATGAGCGTATGGTCTGGGGGCAGGGCGATGGCTCTGGCCTGCGTGCTGTGGCCAGCCAGGTCGGGCGTATCGGCTCGCTGGCCTGCTGGGAGCACTATAACCCGCTGGCGCGCTATGCCCTGATGGCCGATGGCGAGCAGATTCATGCGGCGATGTTTCCCGGTTCGCTGGTGGGGGAGATCTTCGCCGAGCAGATCGAGGTCAGCATCCGCCACCATGCGCTGGAGTCCGGCTGCTTCGTGGTCAACGCCACCGCCTGGCTGGAGCCGGAACAGCAGCAGCGCATCATGGCCGATACCGGCTGTGGGCTGGGGCCGATTTCCGGCGGTTGCTTCACCGCCATCGTCAGCCCCGAAGGCAAGCTGCTGGGGGAGCCGCTGCGCAGCGGCGAGGGCGAGGTGATCGCCGATCTCGACCTGGCGCTGATCGACAAGCGCAAGCGCATGATGGATTCGGTCGGCCACTACAGCCGGCCGGAACTGCTCAGCCTGCTGATCGACCGCACGCCTACCGCCCACCTGCATGAGCGCGTCACGGCGCTGCCGGGGCGGCATGAAGCCGAGGAGGTCGAGCATGTCAGTCTCTGAACGCATCGCCGCGCTGGACCTGCTCAGCGAGCTGCAGTGCCATGGCGCGCGCTGGCAGGACGACGGCCACGGCCTGTCGCGCAAGGGCGGCGCCGGGCCTTCCGATCACAAGGCGCTGTCGTTGGGCGGGCATACCGCGATGGTGCCGATGCTCAATCAGGCCTCGTTGCTATCGCCCTACGAAGTGCGTCCGCAGGGTGCGGGCGAGCTGGCGCTGATCTACCGCGACGGCCAGCAGGTGGGCCAGGTGCAGGTGCCAGGCGTGCCGAACTTCTACGCACGCAGCACCGCCGACGGCATCCCTTACTGGAAGATCGCCACCCTGCACAGCGATGACGTGCTGGCCACTACGTTGCTGCAGCACTGCATCCGCATGAACGATGCTGCCAGTGCCTGCCAGTTCTGCGCCATCGGCCAGTCCCTGGAAAGTGGCAAGACCATAGCACGCAAGCGCCCGGCCCAGCTCGCTGAGGTGGCCAAAGCGGCGGTGGAGCTCGATGGCGTCAAGCACATGGTGATGACCACTGGCACGCCGCAAACCTCCGACCGTGGTGCTGCCATCCTTTGCGAATCGGCCGCTGCCGTTACCGCGGCAGTGGCTCTGCCGATCCAGGCGCAGTGCGAGCCGCCGGACGAGGACGCCTGGTTTCGGCGCCTGCAAGACAGCGGCGTGGTCTCGCTGGGCATGCACTTGGAGGCGGTCACCGACGAGGTGCGCCAGCGGATCATGCCGGGCAAGGCGCAGGTGCCGCTGGCGCGTTATTTCTCGGCTTTCGCGGCGGCCGTCGAGGTCTTCGGGCGTGGCCAGGTCAGCACCTACATCCTGGCCGGGCTGGGCGATAGCGAAGAGGCCATCGTGGCCATGGCCGAGCGCCTGGCGGCAATGGGCGTCTACCCCTTCGTAGTGCCTTTCGTTCCCATCGACGGCACGCCGCTGGCTCAGCACCCCAAGCCCGACAGCGCCTTCATGCAGCGCCTGTATCCGCGCATTGGTGCCAGCCTGCAGCGGCACGGGCTGCATTCCGAACAGATCAAGGCTGGCTGCGCCAAGTGTGGCGCCTGTTCGGCCTTGAAACGCCACGAGTGAGGGAAACGACCATGGCCGAGCATGCCTTCGCCTTGAATGACGACACCTTTCGCGACTTCCTCACCGGCGATCTGCTGGTCAAGCCTGCCACCGAGCGCTGGGAGCGGGAAGCCTACTACCGCTTGCGCCGTGCGGTCTTCGCCGACGAGCAGGGGCTGTTCGCCCAGGATCGTGATACGCACGACTTCCAGGCCCTGCCGATCGTTGCCGTCGCCTACAACTGTGGCGTGGCCGACCGGGTGGTCGGTGCGGTACGCATCTACGAGCAGGCGCCGGGGCTGTGGTATGGCGGCCGTCTGTGCGTGGAGCGCGACTATCGCCGCCACGGCATGATCGGCAAGGCGCTGGTCAACGAGGCGGTGTCACGAGCTATCGAGCTGGGCTGTCACACCTTTCTGGCCACCGTGCAGGCGCATAACGAAGCCTGGTTCCACGGCCTGCACTGGCAGAGTTTGCGGTCGTTGCAATTGCTCGAGCGCGAGCACGTGCTGATGCAGGCGAACCTGGCGCGCTATCCCTTCATGCCACGCGAGGTGTCGTTGCTGCCCCTCAAGGAGCGGCGTCATGGCTGAGGCATTGCGCAAGACCTCAGCCACTGGCCTGAGCGAACTGCTCGCGGCACTGCACGACACCCCGGCGATGCGCGCCAAGCAGGCCATTCAGCGACCGGCCCAGGGGTTGTCCGGCTCGCTGCCGCAGGGTGATGCCCGTTATGCACTGCCCGGCGATGACACGGCGGCCATACGTTGCGGCGAGCATTACCAGTTGTTGGCCATCGAAGGCATGTTGCCGGCCTTCGTCGAATCCAGCCCCTGGTTCGCCGGCTGGTCGGCGGTGATGGCCAACGTCAGCGATATCGCCGCCATGGGCGGGCGTCCCACGGCAGTGGTCAATGCCTACTGGCACCATGACGAGGATAAGGCCGAGCAGTTGCTTCAGGGCATTCGCGAGGCCTGCCAGTCCTATGGCCTGCTGCTGGCCGGCGGGCATACCCACCAGGGCGCCGATGCCCGTGCTGGCTTGGCGGTGGCCATCACCGGCATCGCTCACCGGCTGCTCTCCAACCTGCATGTCGCGCCTGGTCAGGTACTGGCGATGGCCGTGGATCTGGATGGCCGCTGGCACCCCGGCGTGCCCTATTGGAAAGCCTTCGAGAAACGTTCCTGCGAGCGCCTGCGCAGCCAGCTCGATGTGCTACCGCGTCTGGCCGAGGGCGGCTTGCTTGCCGCCGCCAAGGACATCAGCAACGCCGGGCTATTGGGCACTCTGCTGATGCTGCTGGAGCCGACCGGCTGTGGCGCGAGGCTTGAACTCGATGGATTGCCGTGCCCGGACGACGGCGACCTGCTGCGCTGGCTGCAGGCGTTTCCCAGTTATGGCTTTTTGCTGACCCTGGAGGAAAGCGCCTGGGCCGACGTGCACACCGCCTTCGCCCTGGAGGGGCTGACCTGTGCGCGCATTGGTCAGATCGACGACAGCGCCAGTCTGCAGGTCGGGATGGGCGGCGAGGTCATGGAGTTCTGGAATCTCGGGCAACGCCCATTCACCGGTTTCACCCAATCTACCCCTATGAGTGAGGAATGCTGAGATGCCTGCCGTCAACTTCAAACTGCGCTGGCCCGATGGCCAGGAAATGTCCGGTTATTCACCGTCCACCATCATCTACGAGCACCTCTGCGCGGGCTCCAGCTACGCGCTCGAGGATTTCATCCTGCGTGCCGAGAACGCCCTCAATGCGGCTTCCGAGCGGGTCAAGGATGTCAAAGGCTTCTACTGCAGTTCGGCCATGGACACCCTGAGCGCCCTGCGATACCACGCGCGCGGCTTCGAAGGTGGCCAGGTGCAGATTCTCGATATGCAAACGGCCCATGCCGGTCAGGTCAACAGCGGCTGGAGCTCTTTCTAGCTGTCATTTCCATCGCACCAGTTACCCGAGGAGCGTGCAATGCCCAGTCATCTCAAATCCGTACAGGTTCCCCATCATCAGGTCATCATTGTCGGTGGGGGGCAGGCCGGTCTGTCGGCCAGTTACTACCTGCAGCAGCAGGGTATCGATCATCTGCTGCTGGAAAAGCACAGCCTCACCCACAGCTGGCGTACCCAGCGCTGGGATGCCTTCTGCCTGGTCACGCCGAATTGGCAGTGTGCGCTGCCGGGCTACCCCTATGCCGGGGACGACCCGCACGGCTTCATGAAGCGTGAGGAAATTATCGATTACCTCGACGGTTTCATTCGCAGCGTCAATGCGCCGGTTCGCGAGGGGGTTGCGGTGCAGCGTGTGACGCCACGCCCGCAAGGTGGTTATGCGGTGCAGACCAGCGCTGGCGAATTTACCGCCGATCAAGTCATCGTCGCCTCTGGCGGTTATCACGTGCCGATCATTCCGCGCCTGGCCGAGCGCTTGCCGGCCAACATCCTTCAGTTGCATTCCGAGCAGTATCGCAACCCGCAGGCGCTGCCCGAGGGCAGCGTGCTGGTGGTTGGCTCGGGGCAATCCGGCGCGCAGATCGCCGAGGATTTGCACCTGGCTGGGCGCAAGGTGTATCTGGCTGTCGGTGATGCCCCGCGTTGTGCGCGCTTTCACCGTGGCCGCGACGTGGTCGACTGGCTGGCGGATATGGGCTACTACGACATCGGGGTCGACCAGCATCCGCTACGCGAAGGAGTGCGCGACAACACCAACCACTATGTGACCGGTCGCGACGGCGGGCGTGATATCGACCTGCGCAAGTTTGCCCTCGAAGGCATGCAGTTGTTCGGCCTGCTGCAGCGTCTCGACGGCGAGACGCTGACCTTCACTGAGGATCTGCAAGCCAGGCTGGATGCTGCCGATGCGGTTTATAACCGGATCAACGCCAGCATTGATGCCTACATTGCCGAGAAGGGCATCGATGCGCCGCCCGGTGAGATCTACCAGCCGGTGTGGCGCCCGCATCAGGTGCCAACCGAGTTGAATCTGCGGCAGGCTGGCATCACCAGCATCATCTGGTGCATCGGTTTCAGCCCGGATTTTTCCTGGATCGATGCCGGGGTATTCAATGGCCGCGGTCATCCGGTGCATAACCGTGGTGTCACCTCACTTTCCGGTCTGTATTTCCTTGGTCTGCCCTGGCTGTATACATGGGGTTCCGGGCGATTCTCGGGAGTCGCTCGCGACGCCGAATATTTGGTCCAATGCATCACCCGACAAAGAAAGGCAGCCATGGGCTGAGCTGGATTGCCTAAGTGGCCACCTTAGAATGATCGTTTTTCTCTTGCTGACAACGATCATTCTACGGGGCCTAAAAGCTGGGTGAAGGTTCATCCTGTATCCACGACGGAAGGCGAGCTATTCCAATGCTTTCTGCGAAGGCTTCTTTGGTTTGCTCAAACGAGAGCGTGTTGGCCATCAATCTTATCGAGATTGTGATTAGGCTTGGGCAGCTCTATTCGCCTACATCGTAACGCTGCAGGCCCCACCGCGCTGCAGAGTCGTCCGGCAAGATTTTAAGTTTTTAGCCATTTTCTAATCGTCTGTGGGAATGGGGTGGTAGAACTCGTTCAGTGTTCGGCACTCATCACGTAAGGACTAAGAAGGGCTCTGTCTGCACTGGGTACGCTGATAGGCTTTCGTGATTGAGCATCTAGGCGGTTAGTGAAAGTGAGATGATGCAATCGATGGGGCTCTGATTGGGACTCGGTTGGTTTAAAAGAACAACTAGCTAACGTTAGGTGACCGCGTGCGGTCTGCAGCCTCACGGCCAAGCTTGGTTGTCCCTCCATCTGAACGCGATAAGCTCCTTGAGGGGCTTACCTCTGCCACATAAGGACTTGCTGGTTATGTCACAGCTCTCTCTGCTTCGAAGCCCTTCTGCGGTGCAGGCTGCTATCGACGAATTTGTTCAGCTGGGCCGCACAAAATTTCTTGAACGCTATGGCTTTGGTAAGTCCAGAGATTTTCTGGTGCGCGATCCGAAAACTGGTGTCGACTGCGATTCCAAAGCCATTGCCGGTGTCGCCTACGGTAAACAGTTTCCCGACAAGGGCCCTCTGACTGCTGACAGTTTTTCCGGTGGTGAGGCGACTGTCGTTCCGCTGCTTTCCAACCTTGGTTTTACCATCATCCGGATTGGCGAGGACTGGTCTGAAGCCGAAGTCGAAGCCACTGTGCGCGACTACTTTGAAATGCTGCGCGCAGAAGCAGAGGGGCAAAGCTACAACAAGTCCGAGCACAACCAAGCCTTGCGGCGGCTGCTCAATGGCCGCAGCAAGTCCTCTGTCGAGCTAAAACATCAAAACATCAGCGCCGTTCTTGACGCCCTGGGGCTGCCATACATCAACGGATACAAGCCCCGCGGTAATAGTCAGCTTCTGCTGCGCAAGTCCGTGCAGGCCTACGTCCTAAAAAATCAGCAGGCGGTCGCTACCGTCGTTGATGCATTGGAGGAGGTGAAGCTCCCCGGTGAAAGGACCTACCTCGCAGCCCTTGTCGAGGCTCCGAAGCGCGAGGCACTTGTTCGCGCTCCGAGCCAGGTGCCAAACCGGATGCCCCGTAAACTTGATTACGCCGCGCGTGATGAGGCCAATCGGAAGCTGGGTAGGGCAGGTGAGCAGTGGGTCATTGAATTCGAACAACAGCGCCTGACCGAGTCAGGGCACCCGGAGCTGTTCCAGCGATTGGACTGGGTATCGGACTCCCAGGGTGACGGAGCCGGGTTCGATATCCTGTCGTTTGAAGGCGACGCGCGTCATCGCTTCATTGAAGTGAAAACCACCAACGGCGGCTTGGGATCATCATTTCTTGTTAGCCACAACGAGCTGGAGTTCTCCAGGGAGGTCTGCGAGCAGTTCCACCTGTACCGTGTGTTTCAGTTCAGGGAGGGGCCGCGTCTGTTCATCCTGAGCGGCGATCTAGACCAGCACGTTCACCTTAAGCCGACTGATTACCGGGCGAGCTTTCGAAGCTTTGTTGAGTAAGCCGCGGCTATGTGGGACAGGCATTGTGCGGCTGAAGGTTGCTGCAATGGATTTGGCTCGGTGCCGATCTGCTCAGGGACTTTTGCGGGGAATCGTTGATAACCGTCGGATAGAGTAGAGCAATGGCTGCAGCGAGCGCTCAAATTTATCCTAATAAAATCAATGTCTTATAAGGTCGACCTCCGGCATGGGGTGCAAGGGGTCGAGTGTTCGAATCACTCCGTCCCGACCAAAAAATCCCAACATTAGAGCCTGGTCAGTAATGACCAGGCTTTTTTTGTTTCAGGGCCTTTTGCGGGACTATTTTCATCCCGCCATCTCTCCTCAAAACTACTTGACAGCGTCGGGGGAGGGCTTCAAGTGATCACTCCATTTCTGCGTGCCAGAGCCTGGGCGAGCGACCACTTGGTTCTCTGTGTTTCGCGCTCGCCATCGAGTCGAATTTGACAGCACGGAAATAGCGTCTAGGTTGAAAATCGAGCCTAACGTGCTCGTCTCACTCACTTACAAGGAACGTTAAGATGATGAAAATCTACCTTTCCTCTGTTCTGTTCGCGCTTCTCACCTCCCTCTCCCTTGCTGTCTCGGCAGCAGAACCTTCGAAGACTGAGCCTGCCAATGCAGCTTCTGCACAGGTCGCTCAGGCAATAACCGTCAATCTGAATACCGCTGATGCCGAGACTCTCCAGCGTGAGTTGGCTGGTATCGGCGCAACCAAGGCGCAGGCAATCGTGGCTTATCGAGAGGCTCACGGTAACTTCGCTTCGGTTGACGAGTTGCTCGAAGTCAAAGGTATCGGCGCGGCGACTCTGGAGAAAAATCGCGACAAGCTCATGGTCGATTGACGTCTGCGGTTATCACCATCAGGGCCGGTCGTTGACCGGCCTTTTCGTTTCTGGGCGGGGCTGAGCAGCCCAAGTCTGGTTGATGGGCATAACCATCGATGACTCACCTTGTCGCCAAATGCTGGCAAACTTGCGCTTCGTTTTTCGAGAGGAGTCAGTCGATGCCCGCCAGCCCGGAGTTGTCCCCCGGCCTTATCGTCATTCACGGCAACCATCTCGAAGAGCTGCGCTCTCTGGCGGTGCAGTGGATGCGGCGCTATCCGCTGCGGCCGCTGGAAAACGAAGTGCTGCTGGTACAGAGCAACGGCATCGCCCAGTGGCTCAAGCTGGCGCTGGCCGAGCGTGACGGCTGCGGCATCGCGGCGGCGCTGGATGTCGATCTGCCGGCGCGCTTTCTCTGGCAGGCGTACCGCAATGTGCTGGGCAAGGACGCGATTCCGCAAGAGTCGCCCCTGGACAAGGCGCCGCTGACCTGGCGCCTGATGCGGCTATTGCCGGGTTTGCTGGCCGAGGAGGCCTTCGCTCCGCTGCGCCGCTTCCTTGCCGATGATCAGGACTTGCGCAAGCGCCACCAGCTGGCCGAGCGTCTGGCGGATCTGTTCGACCAGTATCAGGTCTACCGCGCCGACTGGCTGGCCGACTGGGCCGCCGGGCAGGATCGCCTGCGCACCTCGCGCGGCGGCGAGCGGCCACTGGAGGGTGATTCACGCTGGCAACCCGCGCTGTGGCGCGCCCTGCTGGCGGACGTTGGCGAACAGCATCTGGCCGAGAGCCGCGCCGGCGTGCACCCACGCTTCGTCGCCCGTCTGGCCGAGCTGGACGCACCGCCAGCCGGACTGCCCCGGCGCATCACCGTTTTCGGCATTTCCTCACTGCCGGCTCAGGTGCTGGAGGCGCTGGCAGCCATGGCGCGCTTCAGCCAGGTCATGCTCTACGTGCACAACCCCTGTCAGCACCACTGGGGCGATATCGTCGAGGACAAGGACCTGCTGCGCCACGAGTACCGTCGCCAGCAGCGCAAGGGCAGGCCGGGCGCGCAGATCGGTCTGTTCGAACAGGAGGATATGCACCAGCACGGGCAGCCGCTGTTGGCAGCCTGGGGCAAACAGGGGCGCGACTACATCAACCTGCTGGATCAGTACGACGAGCCGCAGCTTTACCGCGAGCAGTTCGACCGTATCGACCTGTTCAGTCCGGCCCGCGAGGGCAGCCTGCTCGGCCAGCTGCAGAACGACATCCTCGACCTGCGCCCGCTGGCGGAAACACGCAGCACCTGGCCGCCGGTCGACCCGGGACGTGATCATTCGTTGCGTTTTCATATAGCCCATAGCGCCCAGCGTGAGGTGGAGGTGCTGCACGACCAGCTACTGGCGAGCTTCAGCGAGGACACCACGCTGCGCCCGCGCGACGTGATCGTCATGGTGCCCGACGTCAATGCCTACGCACCGCATATCCAGGCCGTGTTCGGCCAGTTCGCCAGCGACGATCCGCGCTTCATTCCTTTCACCCTGGCCGACCAGGGACTGCGCGGCAAGGAGCCGATGGTCATCGCGCTGGAACACCTGCTGCGTCTGCCGGACAGCCGCTTCAGCGTCAGCGAGATTCTCGATCTGCTGGATGTCGCCGCGCTGCGTCAGCGCTTCGCCATCGCCGAGGAGCAGTTGCCCACCCTGCGCCGCTGGCTGGAAGGCGCCGGTGTGCGCTGGGGGCTGGATTCGCGCCAGCGGCAGGCGCTCGGCCTGGGTGAGAATCTGGAGCAGAACACCTGGCGCTTCGGTCTGCGGCGCATGCTGCTGGGCTACGCCGTGGGGACGGGCGACGCCTTTGCCGGTATCGAGCCCTATGACGAAATTGGCGGGCTCGATGCTGCTCTGATCGGCCCAGTGACGCGACTGCTGGAAAGCCTCGACCGGCACCTGCAGCAACTGCGCGAGCCGGCCACGCCGGTGCAGTGGGGCGAGCGCCTGCGCAGTTTGCTCGACGACTTCTTTCAGCCGCAGAACGACCGTGAAGAGGTACTGACGACCCAACTGTTCGATGCGCTGGATGCCTGGCTGGAGCTGTGCGAGGCCGCGACGCTGGAAGAAGCGCTGACCCTGCCGGTGGTGCGCGAAGCCTGGCTCGGTGGGCTCGATCAGGGGAGGCTGAGCCAGCGTTTTCTCGCCGGTGCGGTGAATTTCTGCACCCTGATGCCGATGCGCGCGATCCCGTTCCGCCAGGTCTGCCTGCTGGGCATGAACGATGGCGACTATCCGCGCAGTCAGGCGCCGCTGGATTTCGACCTGATGGCTGGCGACTACCGCCCCGGTGACCGTTCGCGCCGCGAGGATGACCGCTATCTACTGTTGGAGGCGCTGCTGGCGGCGCGTGATCGTCTGTATATCAGCTGGGTGGGGCGCAGCATCCGCGACAACAGCGAGCGGCCGCCGTCCGTGCTGGTCGGCCAACTGCGTGACCATCTTGCCAGTGCCTGGACGCTGGTCGGTGGTGGCGACCTGCTGCATGGCCTGACCACCGAGCACCCCTTGCAACCTTTCAGCCGCCGCTACTTCGATGGCCAGGCGCAGCTGTTCAGCTATGCCCACGAGTGGGCAGCTCTGCATGGCCAGGCCGCGCCCCGCGAGGGCGCTGCACCCTTGCCCGCCTGGGAGGAGGGGCAGCAGGTTACGCCTGAACTGGTGCAGTCGTTCCTGCGTGATCCGGTGAAGTGTTTTTTCACCCGCCGTCTCAAGGTGTTTCTGGACGAAGAAGAGCAAGCGCAGCTCGACAGCGAGCCGTTCGCCCTCGACGGTCTACAGCGCTACCAGTTGCAGGAAACCTTGCTCAAGGCAGCTATCGCGAGCGAGCGAGACAGCGATGAGGCGTTGAGGTCGGCAGCCGACCGCCTGCAACGCAGTGGCATGCTGCCGTTGGCCGGTTTTGGCCAGCAGTATCGCAACGCTTTGCTGGAGCCGCTGCCGGCGCAGGTGCAGCGCTACCAGGGGCTTCGCCTGTGCTGGCCGAGCCTGCTGGAGTCACCGCAGCGCCTGACTTTCGCCGCAGCCGGTGTTCAGCTCGACGGCTGGCTCGCCGGGCTGCGGCAGAAGGCCGACGGCAGCCTGGCGCGCCTGGAGCTGCTGCCAGGTGCGCTGCACAAGGACAAGAGCTGGAAGTGGCATCGCCTGCTGCGGCCCTATGTGCTGCACGTCATCGCCGCGGCCTGCGGCGTGCCGCTGACCACCTTGCTGGTCGGCGAGGATCGCAGCCTGGCGTTCGAACCCCTACCTACGGAGCACGCAGCCCGCGTACTGACCACTTGGCTGGAAGCCTGGAACGCCGGCATGCAGACGCCTCTGCCGGTCGCCCTGAAAACCTCGCTGGCCTGGTTGCAGGACAACAACGAGGACAAGGCGCGCAGCGTCTACGAGGGCGGCTACAACCTCTCCGGTGAAGTCCAGGGTAGCGCCAGCCTGGCGAGGCAGTTCCCGGACTATGACGCACTCACCGCCGATGGCCAGTTTCCGGCATGGAGCGAACGGCTCTACCAGCCGCTGCTTGATAGCAACCCCCAGGCGCTCAAGGAGGACGCAGCATGAGTCAACAGCGCCCTCTGGCCCTGACGTTTCCCCTGCATGGCAGCCGCCTGATCGAGGCCAGCGCCGGCACGGGCAAGACCTTCACCATTTCCGCGCTCTACCTGCGACTGATCCTCGGTCATGGCGGCGAAGCCGCGTTCCGCGAGCCCCTGCTGCCACCGCAGATTCTGGTGGTGACCTTCACCGATGCGGCTACGCGCGAATTGCGCGACCGGATTCGCGCGCGCCTGGTCGAAGCCGCGACCGTATTTCGTGGCGATGCCCAAGGCGATGATCTGCTGCGCGAGTTGCGCAGTGACTTCGCGCAGACGCAGTGGGACGAATGTGCCCGCCGCCTTGAGCTGGCTGCGCAGTGGATGGATGAGGCAGCCGTGTCCACCATTCACGGCTGGTGCCAGCGCATGCTGCGCGAGCATGCCTTCGACAGCGGCAGTCTGTTCAGCCAGACCCTGGAGACCGATCACAGCGAGCTACTGGCCGAGGTGGTGCGCGACTACTGGCGTCAACATTGTTATCCGTTGCAGGGCGCGTCGCTGCAATGGGTCGCGGGTGTCTGGGGCACGCCTGCGGGGCTGGGTAGCCGGCTGCGACCGTTATTGGGCGAAGAGGGGGAGGTCGCAACGCAAGCGCTGGGCGAACTGCTCGATGCTGCGCTGCAGCAGCGCGAGCAGGCCCTTGCCGAGCTCAAGGCACCGTGGCTGACCTGGGCCGATGAACTGCAGCTGCTGCTTGACGCTGCAGTGGCGGCCAAGCAGGTGGACGGCAAGAAAATCCAGGCGCGCTTCTACAATCCCTGGCTGGCCAAGTTGCGTGAGTGGGCCAGTAGCGATGAACCGCGCCTCGACCTGGGCACGGGTTTCACCCGCCTGACTCCCGATGGCCTGGCCGAAGCCTGGAAAGGCGAGGCGCCTGCTCATCCGGCGCTGGACGCCATGGCTTTGCTCAAGGCGCAACTCGGTGCGCTGCCTGATCCCGCTGATGCGGCTTTACGTCACGCGGCGGCCTGGGTTCGCCAGCGCTTCGACTGGGAGAAACGCCAGCGCGCGGAGATGGGGTTCGACGACATGCTCGTGCGCCTGGACGCTGCCCTGCAAGGCAGCAACGGCCCGCGTCTGGCCGAGGTGATTCGCTGTCAGTTCCCGGTGGCGATGATCGACGAGTTCCAGGACACCGACCCGCTGCAGTACCGCATCTTCGATAAGCTCTACGAAGTCGAGGCCAACCGCGGCGACTGCGGCCTGTTCATGATCGGCGACCCCAAGCAGGCCATCTATTCCTTCCGCGGCGCAGATATTCACACCTATCTGCGCGCGCGCCGGGCAACGGTCGGTCGACATTACAACCTGGAGAAAAACTTCCGCTCCAGCCAGGCCATGGTCGATGCCGTCAACGGCGTTTTTCTGCGTGCCGAGCAGCGTGACGGCGGCGAGGGGGCGTTCCTGCTGCGCGATGACCTGCCTTTTATCGAGGTGGGCGCGCAGGGGCGAGGCGAGGTCTGGAGCGTCGAGGGGCAGGCGCAACCCGCCCTGACGGTGTGGCATCTGGCGAGTGACGAGCCGCTTGCCAAGGGCGCCTATCTGGATGTCATGGCAGCCGGGGCGGCCAGCGAAATCGTGCGTCTGCTGGATCTGGGCCAGCGCGGGCAGGCGGGTTTCATCAAGGACGAGGTGCTGGATACTCTGCGGCCCAGCGATATCGCGGTGCTGGTGCGCGACTTCAACGAGGCGCAGGCCATTCGCGGCGAGCTGGCTGCGCGCGGCGTGCGCAGCGTCTACCTCTCCGACAAGGATTCGGTGTTCGCCGCCCAGGAGGCGCGCGATCTGCTGTTGTGGCTGCGCGCCTGTGCCGAGCCGGATCAGGATCGCCCGCTACGCGCGGCGCTGGCCAGCGCGACACTGGGGCTGGAGTTGGCCGAGCTGGAGCAGCTCAATCTCGACGAGCGCACCTGGGAGCGCCGGGTCATGCAGTTCCGCGACTACCGCCAGCGCTGGCAGCACCAGGGTGTGCTGCCGATGCTGCGTCAGTTGCTGCAGGACTTCGAGCTGCCGCAGCGCCTGATGGGCCGTGAAGATGGCGAGCGGGTATTGACCAATCTGCTGCATCTGGCCGAACTGCTGCAACAGGCTGCCGCCGAACTCGATGGCGAACTGGCGCTGATTCGTCATCTGAGCGAGCTGCTGGCCGGCGAGGGGCAGGCTGCCGATGAGCAGGTGCTGCGCCTGGAGAGCGACGAGGCGCTGGTGCGCGTGGTGACCATCCACAAATCCAAGGGGCTGGAGTATCCCCTGGTGTTTTTGCCGTTCATCTGCGCCTTCCGTCCGGTGGATGACAAGAAGCCGCTGCAGATTCACGACGGCGAACGCCGCCGCCTGGTGCTCAAGGCCGATGACGACACTTTGCTGCGCGCCGAGCGCGAACGCCTGGGTGAAGACCTGCGCCTGCTCTATGTGGCGTTGACCCGTGCCCGGCATGCCTGCTGGCTGGGCGTGGCGGATCTGAAGATCGGCAACGGCAAGAAGTCGCGTCTGCATGAGTCGGCCCTGGGCTATCTGCTAGGTGGCGGCGAGCCTCTGATGGCTAGTGCCGGGCTTGCTGATTGGCTCGCGCCATTTGTCGACGGGCTCGAAAGTGCAGTGGCGCCGGTACCGCCGGCCAGCGAGCAGCGCCACCGCATGCTTGAGGAGCGGCAGTTCGAGCCGCGCTGGCGCACGCCGGCGCGGCGCGCTGCCGAGCACTGGTGGATCGCCTCCTACAGCGCTCTGCGCCTGGACGAGGATGCCCCCAGTCAGGTCAGCCGTCATGAAGACGCCGCGCCGGATAGTCCGGCGATGCAGAACGCCATCGACGATGAGGATCCGCTGCTGACCCTGGCACCGCTGCCGGCATCCGCTCAAGGGCTGCATCGCTTCCCGCGTGGGCCGAATCCCGGCACCTTCCTCCATGGTCTGCTGGAAATGGCGGCGCAGGAAGGCTTCGCCACCCTGGCGCAGGATCCGCCCAGGTTGCGCGAGGCGCTGGCAAGGCGTTGCCAGCGTCGCGGTCTGCAAAGCTGGATCGATCCGCTGCAGGACTGGCTGCTGGCGCTGCTGAGCCAGCCGCTCCCGTTGGCGGGCGCGGATAGCGTGGTACTGGCGCAACTGACGCAGTTTCAGCCCGAACTGGAGTTCTGGTTCGAGGCGCGTGGGGTGGATGTCAGGCTGCTGGATCAATGGGTGCAGCAGTGCGAGTTGCCGGGTGTCGCCAGGCAGCCGCTGCGGGCCGACACCCTCAACGGCATGTTCAAGGGTTTTATCGATCTGGTATTCGAGCATCAGGGGCGTTACTACGTGGCGGATTACAAATCCAGCTGGCTTGGCAGCGACGACAGCGCCTACACCCGTGAAGCGATGGAAGTGGCCATCGCCAGCCATCGTTATGACCTGCAATACGTGCTTTATGTCCTTGCCCTGCATCGCCAGCTGCGTCTGCGCTTGCCGGATTACGACTACGACCGGCATTTGGGCGGCGCGCTTTACCTGTTCCTGCGTGCGCCGCAGCAAGGCGCCTACCTGGCGCGACCGCCGCGCGAGTTGATCGAACGCCTGGATGTGCTGTTCATGGGCGAAGCAGAGGAGGGCGCAGCATGAGTGCGACGCTTGCGCCGGCGCTGCGTGATCGCGCCGAACTCTTTGCCCTGCTTTCTATATGGAGCGAGCGTGGTTGGCTGCGCGAGCTGGATCGTGCATTGGCGCAGTTGTTCGCCGAGCTGGACGCGGACGCTTCGCCCTTGCTCCTGCTCGGCGCGGCACTGGCCAGTCATCAGTTGGGCCAGGGCCATGTCTGCCTCGATCTGGCGGCCACATTGGCCAACCCGGATTTCACTCTGTCTCTGCCGCCGGAGGGGGAGGACGCAGAAGAGGCGATGATCCTGCCGTCCCAGGTACTGGCTGGGCTCAGCCTGGAGCACTGGCTGGCCGCCTGTGCCGGCAGCTCGCTGCTGGAGTCCGACGGTGCGCCGCTGGTGCTCAGCGGCGCCTGTCTATATATGAGGCGTTACTGGAACTATGAACGCCAGGTGGCTGGGGATATCGCGCGGCGACTGCAGGCGAGCGCTGCTGCGCCGGCCGACCTGGCTGCGCGGCTGGCTTCACTCTTTCCTGATGCGCTGGTGGTGGATGGCCAGCGCCTCACCGACTGGCAGAAACTGGCTTGTGCCATGGCGGCGCAGGGGCGCTTCACCCTGATCACCGGAGGGCCGGGAACCGGCAAGACCACCACGGTGGTACGTCTGCTGGCGCTGTTGCAGGAAGCTGCCATGGCCAATGGCGAACCGCTACGCCTGAGTCTGGCAGCGCCCACCGGCAAGGCGGCCGCGCGGTTGACCGAGTCCATCGGCGCGCAGGTGCAGTCCCTGGCGCTGGACGAGCAGGTGCGTGAGCAGATTCCAACCTTGGTGACGACATTGCATCGCTTGCTCGGCAGTCGTCCTGGCAGCCGGCACTTCCGTCACGATGCCGCCAATCCTCTGCCGCTGGATGTGCTGGTAGTGGACGAGGCGTCGATGATCGACCTGGAGATGATGGCCAGCCTGCTGGACGCCCTGCCAGCGCATGCGCGTTTGATTCTGCTGGGCGACAAGGATCAGCTTGCGTCGGTAGAGGCTGGCGCGGTGCTGGGCGACCTGTGTCGAGACGCGGAAAACGGTGGCTACAGCGAAGCGACGCGCGCCTGGCTGGAAAGCCAGACGGGCGAGCGGCTGGACGATCCGGCGTTGCTACTGGGTGACAGAGCGCTGGCGCAACATATCGTCATGCTGCGCCACTCGCGCCGCTTCGGCAGTGGCTCGGGTATCGGCCGTCTGGCGCGTGCGGTGAACCAGGGTGATGCGCAGACGGCTCGTGCGACTTTGGCTGCCGGTGCGGATGACCTGCATGTGCTGCGTCTATCGGGTGAGCAAGATCGTGCGCTGGAGCGACTGCTTATAGAGGGGCAGGGCGTCGGGGAGCCTCGTCCGCAGGGATATGCCCATTATCTGCAGGTGATGCAGGCGCAGCGCCCCGTCCTAGATGCTGACTCCCAGGCCTGGGATCGTTGGGCCGCTAATGTCCTGGCGGCGTTCGATCAGTTCCAGCTGCTCTGCGCCGTTCGCAAGGGCGCCTGGGGTGTGGAGGCACTCAACGAACGTATCGCGGAAGCGCTGGTGCGCCGTAACCTGCTGGAGCAAGCCTATGGCTGGTATGAGGGGCGGCCTGTGCTGGTAACGCGCAATGACTACAGCCTTGGACTGATGAATGGCGATATCGGTATTGCGCTGCGCCTACCGGAACCGCCTGAGTCTGCGGGCGCGCCTGTACGCGAGGTGTTGCGAGTGGTATTCCCACGCAACGACGGTAGCGGCACCCTGCGTCATATCCTGCCCAGTCGCCTGAGCGCGGTAGAAACAGTGTTCGCCATGACCGTACACAAGTCGCAGGGCTCGGAGTTCGCCCATTGTGCGCTGATCCTGCCCGATAGCCTCAATCCAGTGCTGACCAAGGAGCTGGTGTATACCGGTATCACGCGGGCTCGCCACTGGTTCAGCCTCATTGAAACTCGCGCAGGCATCTTCGAGCAGGCGGTACAGCGACGTGTGGAACGGCGTAGCGGTCTGCGTGAGGCGCTCGACGCGCTGTAAGTAACAAAACTGCAATTAAAGCTTGACGCGCATTCTGCTGGATGTAGAATGCGCGCCACTTCAGCGATGAAGCGCTTCAAAAACTTCTTGTTAATCAAGAAGTTAAGTTAAATGAAGGGCTTGCAAGGCTGGATCTGGTGTGTACAATGCGCGCCGGTCGACAGGGTGGTGGTTTGATCCTGTTGGTACTTCGGTCGAATGGATCGAAAGCGGTAAAAAAGAGGTGTTGACAGCGGTTTTGAACGCTGTAGAATGCGCCTCCCGCTGGAGAGAAGAAGTTCTGATCGAAAGCGCAAGTGGTTGAGTAGAAAAGAG
>JAEYXX010000180.1 GCA_023431055.1 Pseudomonadota bacterium | reverse complement strand
AGCCTGGAGACCACGACCCCATGCAACGGCTGCGCGTTCAGGGATGGCGGTGGCGGCTGCTGATCCTGTGGATTGGCGGCGGGCTGCTGGCCGCGCTGGCAGTAGCCGATTGGGACTTCGCCGTGATCGTGAAGAATGCGGAAAACCGCTACGGCAACCTCGGCCCCGCACGCAACCGCATTCTCGACTGGGAAGAGTCGATCAAGAGCAGCACCAGCCTGAACGAGGCGGACAAGCTCAACGAGGTCAATCGCTTCTTCAACCGCACCATCCGCTTCGTCGACGACATTCAGCTCTGGCGCGAGAACGACTACTGGGCCACACCCGTGGAAATGCTGATCAAGGGCGCCGGCGATTGCGAGGACTATTCCATCGCCAATTACTTCACCCTGCGCCGCCTCGGCATCCCCAGCGAGAAGCTGCGCATCACCTACGTCAAGGCGCTGAACTACAACCAGGCACACATGGTGCTGACCTACTACGCCAGCCCTACCGCCGAGCCACTGGTGCTGGACAACCTGATCAACGACATCCGCCCTGCCTCGCAACGCAAGGACCTGCTGCCGGTGTACGCCTTCAATGCCGAAGGCCTCTATCTCGCAGGTTCCAACACACGCAAGAGCGACACCAAGAAGCTCTCGCGCTGGCAGGACATCCTGAAAAAAATGCGCGCGGAGGGCTTCGCCATCGGCGAAGGCTAGGAGGAAAGAGGAATGTCCCTACTCAAGCAGCTGTTTCTCGCCATCTGCCTGTTTCTGGTGGTGGCCTTCACCGGCAGTTTCATCGCCGGGGTGGAGAGCTCGCGCGAACAGTTGATCAGCCAGCTGCGCTCGCACGCCCAGGACGCCGCCACGGCGCTGGGGCTATCAATGACGCCGCACGTGGACGACCCGGCGATGATCGAGCTGATGGTCAGCTCGATCTTCGACAGCGGCTACTTCGCCAGCATCCGCGTGGTGCGCATCGCCGACGACAGCGTGATCGTCGAGCGCAGCACCGAGATCAGGCCCGAGAACATGCCCGGCTGGTTCGTCGACCTGGTTGATCTGCAGCCCCAGGGTGGCGATGCGCTGATCATGCGCGGCTGGGAGCAGGCCGCAAGGGTCGAGGTGCTCAGCCATCCGCAGTTCGCCCTGGCCAAACTATGGGACAGCGCCCTCGGCAGCCTGTTCTGGCTACTGCTGTGCGGCCTGGTCAGTGCCGTGCTCGGTGGCTGGCTGCTGCGTACCCAGCTGCGGCCGCTGGACAACATGGTGCAGCAGGCGCAAGCCATCAGCCGCCGCGAATTTCTCACCCTGCCCCGTGTGCCACGCACGCCAGAGCTCAAGCGGGTGGTGCTGGCAATGAACCAGATGGTCGACAAGCTCAAGACCCTGTTCGCCGAAGAAGCTGCACGAAGCGAGAAACTGCGCGAGGAGGCTTACCAGGACAGCCTTACCGGGCTGGCCAACCGCAGGCAATTCGATATTCGCCTGAGCAATCAGTTGGTGATCAACGAGCAGCATCCGGATGGCTACCTGTTGCTGCTGCGCCTCAACGACCTGGGCGGTCTCAACCAGCGTCTCGGCGGCCAGCGTACCGACGCACTGATAGCCGCGCTGGGCGATCAACTCAAACAACTGCTGGCGTTACCGGGGCGCAGCCAATGGCTGGCCTCACGCAACCGCGGCGGCGAGTTCACGCTGCTTGCACCCGGCCTCAATGGCGAAGACGCAGAGCGCCTGGCCAGCGAGCTCAGCGAAGCCCTGAACAGCCTGAAGCAGACCGGTGCCAGTGACTGCGATCCCGTTGCCCATATTGGTATTGCCGCCTTTCGTCCCGGCGAACAGAGCGCGGCAGTGCTGAGTCGCGCCGATCAGGCACTGGCTCAGGCACAGAGCAACACCGACAGGTGCTGGGAACGCCTCGACGACTTCACCACCCAGACCACTCAGGGCCTGCACGACTGGCGCGGCTGGATCGACGACGCGCTCAACCAGGGCAAGTTGCAGCTGTACTTCCAGCCGGTGGTGGAATGCGTTTCCGGCCGCCTGCTACAACGCAAGGTGCTGGCGCGCCTGCTCGATTCGCAGGGCGAAGCCATCGCCGCCGGACGCTTCCTGCCCTGGATCGAGCGCCTCGGCTGGAGCGCCCGCTTCGACCTGGCGATGCTCGAACACGCCCTCGCCCACCTGGTCCAGCACGCCGAACCTCTTGCACTGAGCCTGTCTGCCACGACCCTGCGCGAACCTGCGCAGCGGGAAAGACTGCTCGCCTTGCTCAGGAGCCACCCTGAGCAGGCGAACCTGCTGACGCTGGAAGTGGACGAGCGCCACCTGCCACCGCCAGCAGACCTGGAAGCGCTGAGCCAGAGCCTGCGGGAAGTGGGTTACGGGCTGGGCTTGCAGCACTTCGGTGGACGCTTCAGCCTGATTGGCAACCTGACCCATCTGGGCCTGGCCTATCTGAAGATCGACGGCACCTATATCCGCGCCATCGACCTGGAGAGCGACAAGCGGATGTTCATCGAAGCGATATTGCGCGCGACCAACAGCATCGATCTACCGTTGATTGCCGAGATGGTGGAGACCCAGGGCGAACTCGAGGCGCTCATCGAACTGGGTGTACACGGCGCCATGGGGCGTTTGATCGGCGCACCGACGCCCTGGCAATAAGACTATTCACGAGCGGTTTGCTCAACGCCGGTTGAATAAGGCTGCAGGTGCGCTCGTCGGTTACACCAGATGGTGTTCGTCGTCGCCAAGCAGGCCGCTCAAACCTTCTATCTCGGCGCGGGCGATGGCGCGTTGATCAAGCTTCTGGCGCGCAGCTTCGGGCAGATCGGTATAACGGATCACGCCACGCTCGACCAGCACGCTGACGACGTCTTCCAGCACACGCACCAGCTCCAGGTCGGATTGTTTCAGGCTGTCCAGACGCGCCTTGACCTCTTCCTTGGCAGCCAGCCAGTTATGCAACTCCTCACTCTCGACCGCCAGGTTCTCCGTCATCCCTTCGAAGGGCTCGTGCTCAACCCGCAACAAACGCCCGGCAGCGTCGCGCTGTACGTAAACCATCGGTGCCTCCAGCAAACGCCATAAAAAAGCCCGCTCCCGGAACGGGTAGCGGGCTTACTCTAGTTGAGTGCTCCGGCTAAGGAAACTCTGATACGTATTTCCCTTTATTCGAGAGGCCGCCAGCGCAGTGCTGACGGCCTTGCTCACTCAAGCGACCAGTTGCTGGTTGGTCAGCATATCCTGAATGATGTCGGCAGCATTGCTCATGCCGCCACCCAGCACGGTGTTATCCAGAGTAATGGTCTGATCGATGGTGGAGGCATCAGCCACGTTGCCGGAGCTGGAAACGCTGATCACTGTACTGGTGGCCGTGAAACTGAAGCTCAGATAATCGTCCAGCACATTGGGATTGACGGAGTCACTGACACCTACCAGCAGTTCGGACAGATCCAGCTTGTCGCCCAGACCGAAGTCCTTCACCACATCGTGGTAGTTGCCACCGCGGTCGCCAGCATTCCAGACGAAAGTGTCCTTGCCGCTACCGCCAAATAGCACGTCATTGCCGGCGCCGCCGATCAGGATGTCATCGCCGCCCTGCCCGAACAGCCAGTCGTTGCCAGCACCACCTTCAAGCACATCGTCGCCGCCAACGCCCGGCACCGAGGCGCCCAGTTTCCCGGCGTTCAGGCGGATGAAGTCCATGATCTGCGACTGGGTCGGGGCGGCGCCCAAGGTGGTGGTCAGGTGATCGACCAGCACCTGATAACCAGGTGTCTTACCGGCGTCTATCCATAGGGTATTGAGCGAGTCACCGAACAGGTAGTCGTCACCTGCGCCGGCCACCAGATGATCGTCACCCAGGCTGGCGTAGCCACCATCGGTGACGCTGCCGGGGTCGAGCACCGCGAAGAGCTGACTCGGCGTGGTAACGATCTGCGGCTCGCCTACCGAACCATTGACGGTGTTACCACCAAAGGACAACGACTCTTGCCCTGTTACATCGGTATTGTCGAAGAAACGCAGCACGTTGCTATTGACCCCGGTACCGATGCCAATGGCATGCACCTCGGCGCGCGCCATCAACGTCGTGGCATCATCCAGCGCGCGATTGACGTCGCGGTAGTTCACCGTGCTGCCGCTGTTGCTGTTGTCGCCGTTGTAGGTGGTCGGGTCACCATCGGTAAGGAAGTAGGCGAGATTGTTGTAGCCGTTGGCCTCCACCCCACCGAACCAGGCATTGGCCTGCTGCATCGCCGCCTCGTAGTTAGTGGCGCCAGAGGCAGTCAGCGCCATCAGCACGTTGTTCGGCGCTGCCAAGGCCGACTGGATCTGCGCCAGCGTACCGCTGAGCAACAGGCTGGAGCTGGACGAGAAGGAGATCAGCGCAATGTTGATCTGCCCGGTATGGGTGCCCAGCTTGCCGATGAAGGAATTGACCGCATCCTTGAGCAACACCAGGCGGCTGCTGTACCCCCCCGGGCCATCCGGATTGTCCGCCATGCTGCCGGAACGATCGAGGATCAAGGCAATGTTGTAGTTCTCCGCTGGCTTGACCACCGGCGGCTTGGCGCCACCCAGATCGCCGACCAATACATCATTGCCGAAAGTCCCTTCGATAGCCCCCTTGCCATCGTCGTATTGGCTGGACACATGGTGAAGCACGCTGGAGTTCGGCGTGTCGTCGGCATTGCTGCCGACTACCAGCACCGACTGGTCGCCACGGATGCAGATATCCAGATCGGCCGAGGCACGGTCGCCATCGCCGTCGCTCACCACGTAGGTAAAGCTCTGCGTCAATTGCCCGCTGGGGCCGAAGCTCAGGTTGCCTTTCGCGGCAAAATCAAACTGCCCGACTTTGTCACCATCCAGGTGAATCTTCAGTGTCCCGGTTGCGGTGTTGAGGGTCAGCTCGGCCGTTGCAGCATTGAAGCCCCAGGTGGTCGAACCGGCCCCGCTCGCTTCGATGCCGTTGCCGGCCTCGTTGAGGCTGAAGGTCTGGCCATCGACGCTGACCGACTCGATACGCCCGAGACCGTCGGCGCCCAGGTTGTCATTGGCCAGAACGTCGCCGGAGACACTGCCGCCAAGGTCGGCCAGATCCAGAAGGGTTGCGGACAGGCTGCCAGGCGCGCTGTTGATCACCGAACCATCACTGGCGATCTGCCCCATGAAGGAGCCCGTGAAGTTGATGCCCACGGAGTTCGCCGTGAAGTTGTTGGTGGCGCTGTCGCCATCCTCATCGATGTCGCCGATGAAGTTCGTCCAGTTGTTGGCAATCCAGGTGGTCAGCGTCGCGCCCTGCGCTCCGACGGTAGGCTCACCATCGGAGATGAAGTACAGCTTGTGTTGCTGCGCCGGATCGGCGCCCGGAGCCATGATGTCGCTGGTGATTTGCGTCTTGGCCGCGCTCAGGGCCTGCTCGTAGTTGGTGAAACCACTGGCGCTAAGACCGTTGACCGCCGTGAGCAGAGCCGTGTAGCCCGGATCACCCACCGAGCTGAAGGTGAAGTCGCCGATTTCTGCGGCGCCCGAGTTGAAGGTGATCAGGTTGACGTGCACCGGAGCAGAGAGACCGGCATAGCCCTGGGCCAGGTCGATCACCGCCTGCTTGAGCGCTGCCAGCTTGGCCCCGGCCATGCTCAACGAGATATCCAGCACCAGGGTCAGGTTCACCAGCGGCGGCGCGGCCTGGACGATGCAGTCGGGCTTGTCGCTGGCGGCAATGGGCACGTCATCCTGCACGTCGATCACCAACGTCCCTGCCGGGAAGCCGGCGGGTAACGGGTCGCCATCACCATCGGTCGCCTGCAGCATCTTGGAGAAATCGATAGGCTGTCCTGCCATACCCAGGGTTTCACCATCGTTGCCATCGCCCAACGCATGATCCAGCGGGCCTTTTAGCTCGAAGCGATAACTGCCGTCAGCCCCCACCTCGAAGCTGAATACCGGATAGCCGTCGACACCCGCCACCTCACCGATCAGGGTGGAATTGACCAGCTGGTCGCCATCCCATTCGTACACGACGCGGTAACCCAATTCGACGCCACCGGAGCTGAGCTGCTGCGCCAGCATCGATGCCGTGTCGCTGGTCAGACTGAAGACTCCCGGCCCATCGGCGCCGAAATTGACCAGCGCATGAAGAGTGCCCGCACTTCCCTCGGCCACCAGTGTCTGGCCAGCCTCGGGGTTCCCCAGATAGGGCGAGTCGAGCTGATCCTCGTGCACCAGGTGATTGAACGTAGGCACGCAATTCTCGTCCACGGTCTGATACTGCGGCCTCGTCGCCTCGATCACCGACGGCCCACCGAAGGCGCTGTTGCCTCCGACCAGGTAGTTGCCCAGGCCTAGATCGACGGGATTGATGACGTCACCATCGCCGTCGTAGAACTGGGTACTGGCCTTGATGTAGTAGGCCTCGACCGTGCCGCCATAGGTCTGCTCGACCCACGCGACGTAGCCTTGCGGGTGGCCGGGATCCTTGATGTCACTGCCGCCGGGATATTCGATCTTGACTGCCTTGGTGCCATCGCCGGTGTCGACCAGGAACAGCACATGGGAAATACCATGATCGATGCTCTTCGGATCGCATCCGCAATCCTTCTCGGCCAGGGTTGGCACGTCGTCCTGCACGTTGATGACGAACAGACCGCCAGCCCCCTGCGGTATCTGAAGTGGGTCGCCATCACCATCGGTGATGGCCAGCAGTTGGGTGAAGTCGATACCAAAGACACCATCCGATGACCATAGCTCGCTGTCTTCTCCATTTTTTAGCGGATGGTCGATTGGTCCTTGCAGTTCGAAGCTGAAGTCACCGTTGGCGTATACCGTCAGCTGGAACACCGGATAGCCGTCCGCAACCTTGGCCGTCGCAGTCAACGTGGTGCTGACCAGCTTGCCGTCATCGAACTCCGGAGTGACCTTATAGTCGAGCACCTTACCGCCAGACGTCAGTCCCTGGGCGTTCAACAGCGCGGCAGCGCTCCCCTCGGCCACCAGGCTGAAATCACCGGGCCCATCAGCACCGAAGGCCACCAGCGAGAGCAAACTGGCCGCGCCCGTCGCAGTGCTGACCATTAAAGTCTGGCCAGGACCATCCGGGTTGCCCAGATGGGGTTCGGTGAGCTTGTCCTCATGTACCGTACCGCCTACCGGCGTAGGCGTCTTGACCGTCCAGGTGGCCTGGACATTGACGTCGTTGTAGTCGTTGTCACCGCCAGCGTTGATATCTTCCCAGTTCTGATTGCCCGGTGCGCCATTGTCCAGCACATGCTGTTTACCGCCCGGGTTAAGCGCTGGGTCGCTGAATACGATGTTGGCACCACCCGCACCAACAAGTGGGGTAGTCCCTACCAGCGCCTGCCACAGGTCACCGTCCTGTGCGAAGGTCACCTCAGTGCCGTTAGCGATGGCATTCGCCGCACCATCGGGGATGATGAAGAAGCCGACCAGGCTGGGATCGAGCCCCACCAGAGTCACCGACTCAACACCATCCATGCTTGTGGTATCGGCCCAGATGACCTTGCCACTGAGCGGCTCGCCATTCTCGCCTTTGATGTAGTAGCCATAGCTGTTGGCATAGGAGGCGTCACCGCCCTTGTAGGTCAGGGTCAGGCAATGCTCAGGGGCTGCCTTGCTGAGTACCGGCGTATCGTCATCGACTACCACTTTCACCATTCCATTGGCGATATCGTTATCACCATCCCTGACGGTGAAACCCAGCTTGAGGAGCAACTCATCCTCTGTGCCCGCAACCTTGTGGTCGAGCGGAGCATGCAGTGCAAAGGTATAGTCCTGGTTGTTGGCGGCGACCTGCAAGGTGAAGACGGTCACCTTGCCCGAGCTCGACATATAGTAGCCTTCAAGCGTGCCGCCTTCCCCCCCGGCTCCGGGCTGCCAGTCCAGCATCACTGGGTGCCCACCAGAGGTGACTGGCTGACCGGAAAGGGTCTTGGCAGGGCCTTCGTTGAAGCTCAGACTCTTGAGCCCATCAGAGCCCGCATCGATGCCCAGGCTACCGGTATCGGCAACGCCGTAGTCGGAGTCATCCACACCGCCAGCGTTTGCCTTAGGCAGCTGCAATGCGCCATGCACCGCAGCGCCGTCCTCATCCACACGCACGGTGCTGTAGCCGTCCACTGCAGGGCCGTCATCCTCGAAGCCGATTACCCTGCCCAAGTCGATAGTGCTCGAGCGGTCGTAATCACCGTCCTTGTCATAGACGGTAACCTTCACCCCCAGCACGCCTGACTTCAGCGTGAGCAGATTGTCATGGTCGTTACCATCGTAACCGTGGTTGATGGCCTCGTATTGCCACAGCTGGATATCGCCGTTCTGCTCGTCGATACGGATGCGGAACACCACATCACCTGTGGCGTCACGACCGACCACGTCATCACCGTCGGCATACAACTTGATGATGCCGCCATCGGTAGCGAATAGCCCGGACCAGGCGCCGCTGGCGAAGCTGAAGTCAAAGCTACGCCTACCGACATCCTCACCATCCGAACCACCGTCGACTTGCAGCTTGAACAAGTCTTCACCCTTCACGCGCGCATAGCCGATCACATGGTCAGGTTGACCAGCCTCGTCGTTAGGCTTGGCGTAGCCTTTCTCGTCCTTGTCCGAACCATCCTTGCCGACCGACTCATCGGCCACCACCCTGACCCATTTCTGCAGTTCGAAGCAGGTGACTTTCGGGCCGTCGTCCTCGAAACCGACCACCTTGCCCAGATCGACGGTGCCGCTCGTGCTATCACCGTCCTGATCGTAGACCGTGACCTTCACCCCCAGCACATGGTTCGCCAGAGTCTTGAGTGCATCGTGATCATTGCGATCGTATCCGTGATTGATCGCCTCGTACTGCCAGAGCTCAATGTCCCCGGTTTCCCGATCGATGCTGATCCGAAAAACCGTCTGCCCGTCAGTGTCCTTGCCAAGCACATCGCCGTCGTCACCGGCAAACAGGCGGATGGCACCACCGTCGGTAGCAATCAGCCCGGAAAAAACACCTGCAGTGAAGGTGAACTCGAAGGTGCGCTTGCTGGTGTCCTCACCATCCGCGCCGCCATCTACGTGCAGACGGAACAGATCCTTGCCCTTGACTTCGGCGTGGCCAATGACACCAGCCCCCTGCCCCCATTCATCCATGGGCCAGGCGCGACCACCAAGCTCATCTTTCAATGAACCGCCAAGGCCAACCGACTCGTCCGCAACTATCTTGATGCGTTCCAGCTCAAAGCAGAGAATCCGTGGGCCATCGTCCTGGAACTGAATCAAGTGACCGACGCCGACACCTTCACTGACAGCAACGTCGCCATCGCTGTCGGTCACCGTCACCACCGCCTGGATCAGATTGACCGATTCACCTTTGCCTACGTCGATCAGCAGGTTGATGGCCTCGTCATGACTGGCCCCACCGATCGGGTGTTGCAGCGACAGGTACTGAGCCAGGCTCAGCACACCTGAGGTTGGGTCGATCATCACGGCAAAGGCGGCTTCGCCATCAGCATCACCCACCCGCCCGACTATGAGGTCGCCCTCCTTGAACAGGTAGATGTGCTCTCCAAGAGTCGTCTTGAGCCCGGAGTCGATGCCGTCGCCACCGGTAATGGTCAGGCTGATAACCGTGCTGGCTGCGGCATGATTGTCCGCCCCATAGCTGCTACCGGCGGTAATGACCACGGCCCCTGTGCTTCTCGACCAACCCATCGCGCTGCCGAGTTCGGCAAATGCTGCCGGCAGCTCTTCCAAAGGTCTGTCGCTATCCTGCAAATCTGCGGTTTCATCGTGCGACACGCCTTTGGACTGCTCATTGAGCGAGACCATCGCAAGCGGACTGTCGTCATCGATAAGAATGCTCAAATTCCCGCTAGCCGGAGTGCCGTTACCGTCGGTGATGGTGTAGTTGAACAGATAGAGGATGTCGTTCTCGTCACTGCCGCCCAGTTCCGGGGCAGCGTGATCGACGGGGGCGAAAAGCTGGAACTGATAAGCGCCGGTCAGCAGGTTGGTGACCTGCACCTCGAATACCACCTTCTCGCCAGCAAAGGCGGTTAGCACGAGCCCATCGGCACTGACCTGATAAGTCAGCGGTATTCCACCCGAAGCAACACCCAGAGCCGCCAGACCAGCAGTGGACCAGGTGAAGGTACCGGGGCCATCGGGGCCGAAGTTGTAGCCCAGTACGCCGGTGACGCTCGTGGCCTCGCCATCCAGATCGTTCACTCCGCCGACGATGCCGCCAGGCAGACCATCCTCGTCCACCGCATTGGAGGCTGTGCCACCCGTGGGAATGCCATCCGCTGCGGGCGTGGTATCGGCAGCAGCGACAGGATCTCCCTCGGGAAACAACGGGGCTGCTGCGAGCGGCCCGGTGGGAAAGCCGATCACCGGATCCAGTGCCCCACCCACCTCACTGAGCATCACGAAGGAATGGCCACCGCCGGCGCCACCTGCAGCACCGCCGGCGCCCGGCCCGGCAGCAGTGGCTTCGCCTTCCTGGGTCGGGTCGACGCCGGCTTCAATAGCTGCCTGCAAGCGCTCGACATCGGTGAGGTCGGCATCGCTGGGAGCGGCGGGAGGCGTTTCAGCAGCCGGGGCTTGCGGCTCACCGCGATAGGCCAGCATCTGCGCGTCGAGCGTCATGCTGCTGTCGCGCCCCAGGGTCAGTTGCTGGCCGTTGGTCATGGTGACGGCCACTGCGCCGGAGGCGCCGGTTACCAGTTGCTCGCCCGCATAGACCCGATCACCTTCGCTGACTGGCCGGCGCGATCCGTCGCTCGCTACTGCGAACACTTCGCCGTCCACCTGACTGACGACACCAATGAGAGTAGCCATGATTCCATCCTCACTACAGCTGCCGACCACCGCCGACACGTACTTAGCGAAAGGCCCAGAACACCTTTTCGAAGCAGAGGAGAGAACCCAGAACCGCTGATGAATGGAACGGCGCAAAATCCCAAAACGCTACTGACAAAAAAATGTCACCACAGCCTGCGTCGAACTACTCCATCAGATGAATCCCCGCCCTTTGATGCCTGACTGCCCATTTCAGCTGCCTAGCCCAAAAAAATGCCGGCCTGCGCAGCTCATAGGTTCAAACAATGTGCTGCTTTTCGCAGACTTCATAAGATTTTTTCCGAATAAAGCTTGTGAAAAAATCATCTTAGCTTTTCCAAAAGTTGTTCTTATCTCTGATGTTACAAGCCTGAAACGGTTTGAAATGGAAAAACGCCATTTTTATGGCGACAGGATAAGAACTTCAGTCAGGAGAAACGCCAATGCGCACCTTAACCCCGCTATGGAGCGCCATGCTTTTGGCGACTATTTGCAGTCAGGCGCAAGCCTTGAATCTGTCGGAAGCGATTCAGAGCACGCTGAATAACCATCCGGAGATCAGTGCAGCCGCCAATAGCCGACTCTCATCGGACGAGGATGTGAAATTCGCCAAGGGCGGCTACCTGCCCACTGTCGATCTGCTGGTCGGCTATGGCCGGGAACGCACCGACAGCCCCAGCACCCGTGCGCTGGGTGATCACAACAAGGAAACCCTGAACTACCGTGACGCCGAACTGCGTTTGCGCCAGATGCTCTTCGATGGCTTCAATACCCCCAACGAAGTGGCGCGCACCCAGGCCGTGGTCAACTCCCGTGCCTACCGCCTGCTGGGTACCTCGGAAAGCCTGGCACTGCGCACCGTCGAGGTTTACCTTGATGTCCTGATGCGCCGCGAGATGGTCACCCTGGCCCGTAACAACCTGCAGGCTCATCAGCGCATCAACGATCAGATCGGCCTGCGCAGTCGCCAGGGCGTAGGCAGCACCGCAGACCTGGATCAGTCCGAAGCACGTCTGGCTCTGGCGCAGAACAACCTCTACACCGAAGAGGTCAACCTGGCGGATGCCGAGGCCAATTTCTTCAGTGCCGTCGGGCGCCTGCCGGATCAACTGGAGGCGCCGGCATCGATCAGGGGCAACATGCCAGCTGACCTGCTGGCCGCCCGGCAAACGGTGATGGACAACAACCCCTTCCTGAAATCGGCGCAAGCAGACGTCAATGCCGCCGAGAAGCAGTACGAGGTTGCCAAGTCCCCCTTCTACCCGCGTTTCGACCTGGAACTGGCCACTACGGCCGATGACAACGTGCAGGGCGACGAAGGCCACTACAACACCTGGCGAGCCGCTGTGGTGATGAATTACAACCTGTTCAACGGCATGCGCGACAAGGCCCGCCTGCAATCGACCGCGCACCAGATCAACGAGTCGATGGACATCCGCAACAACGCCCTGCGGGTGCTCAACGAGAACCTCTCGCTGGCCTGGAACGCCATGGAAAACGCCCGCCTGCAGACCCCCAAGGCACGCGACTACGCGGACTACACCGCACGGGTACGCGAGGCCTACCAGCAGCAGTTCAGCCTGGGCCAACGCACCTTGCTCGACCTGCTCGACAGCGAAAACGAACTGTTCACCGCCAATCGCCGCTACACCGAGGTTCGCTACGGCGAAGAATTCTCGATGTACCGCGTCGTTGCGGCCATGGGGGATCTGCTGCGTCAGCAACAGGTCGTGGTCCCGGCAGAAGCTGTAGCCCTCACCGAAGTGAAGAGCGAAGCACGCTTGCCGGAAATGAAGTGATCCCGGCTCGGAGGGCCCGCACGGATAGCCACGGGCCCGACGCGCAGCAGACATTGCATAGCCAGGTTTTTCCCGAGCTAGCGCCAGGCAAGGCGAAATTGGGCGAGGAAGCGGGTTTACGTGCTGTAAATGAGCTTTCTGAGCCCGATTTCAACGCAGCATGGCCGACGCGAAGCAAACCTGGCACAGGCTCTGAGGAGTAGTAGAAATTGACCAGCATGGAACGGCCAGGGCCAGCCAGTGATCCGCGGCTCAGTCACGACGATCCGTTGTTGGATGGTTTGTTGATCCTCTGTCGGTTGCACGGCTGCAGCGCCAGTCGCGGCAGCCTGAGCGCCGGCCTGCCGTTACCGGCACAACGCCTGAGCCCCGGCCTGCTGGCACGCGCCGCAGCCCGCGCCGGGCTGCAGGGTCGCCTGCTGCAGCGCGATCTCGCCAGCATTTCGCCGCTCAACCTGCCTGTACTGCTGCTGCTCAAGAATGGCCGCAGCGCCGTACTGCGCCAATGGGGGCCGAAGCAGCAGGCGCAGATTCTGCCCTGCGAAACCGACGGCGGCGAACAATGGGTCAGCCGCGAGCAACTGGCTGCCGAATACAGCGGTCAGGCGTTCTTCGCTCGCCCGCAGCATGAGCTGGAAGAAGCTCGTACGCCGCTGGTGCCACGTATCGAGGCCTGGTTCCGCGACACCCTGAAGTTGTCACGCTGGCTCTACACCGATGCGGTGCTGGCCAGCCTGCTGATCAACCTGCTGGGCCTGATGGTGCCGCTGTTCGTGATGCAGACCTACGATCGTGTGGTGCCGAACCAGGCCACCGCGACACTCTGGGTGCTGGCCATCGGGCTGCTGATCGGCACCGGCTTCGAACTGCTGCTGAAAGTGCTGCGGGCGCATCTGCTCGACACCGCAGGCAAGAAGACCGACGTGGTGCTCTCGGCCACCCTGTTCGAGCGCATCACCGGCATGTCGATGAAGGCACGTCCGGCGACCATCGGCGGCTTCGCCCAGAGCATCCATGATTTCCAGGGACTGCGGGATTTCCTCACCGCAGTGACCTTGACCAGCCTGATCGACCTGCCCTTTTCTCTGCTCATGCTGCTGGTGATCGGCCTGATCGGCGGACCGCTGGTGGTCATCCCGGTGCTGGCCTTCCCTATCACCATCCTGTTCGCCTGGATCATCCAGGTGCGCCTGCGCGATACCGTGCAGAAGAGTCTGCAACTCGGTGCGCAGCGCCAGGCGCTGCTGATCGAAACGCTTGGCGGGCTGGAGATGCTCAAGGTGTGTGGCGCCGAGAGCGAACGTCAGCACCAGTGGGAGCAGACCCATGGCGCCCTCACGCGCCTGGATGGTCACGCCAAGCTCCTAGCCTCGCTGGCCACCAACGGCACCCTGTTTCTTCAGCAATTCGCCGGCATGGCCACCATAATCGCCGGGGTCTACCTGATCATCGCCGGCAATCTCAGCGTCGGTGCGCTGGTGGCCTGCTACATGCTCGGCAGCCGGATTCTCGCGCCGCTGGGGCAGATCGCCGGGCTGATCACCCGCTACCAGCAGGCGCGCCTGACCATGACCAGCACCGACGCGCTGATGGCCCTGCCGCAGGAACGTCAGGACAAGCAGCGCCCGCTGGATCGCACCCAGCTCAAGGGCGCGCTGGAGGTGCGCCAGATCAGCTTTACCTACCCAGGCCAGAGCGCGCCGGCGCTGAGCAATGTCAGCCTGCGGCTGGGGGCTGGCGAACGCCTCGGCATCATCGGTCGCAGCGGCTCGGGCAAGAGCACCCTGGCCCGTCTGCTGATGGCGTTCTACAGCGCCGATGAAGGCCAGATCCTGCTGGACAATCTCGATCTGCGCCAACTGGACGTCGCCGATCTGCGCCATCAGATCGGCTACGTTGCCCACGACCTGCCACTGCTGGCCGGCAGCCTGCGCGACAACCTGACCCTGGGTGCGCGCTACATCAGCGATGCACGCATGCTCGAAGTCGCCGAGCTGACCGGCGTGGTCGACCTGGCGCGCCAGCATCCGCAGGGCTTCGACCGGCCTGTTGGCGAGCGTGGCCAACTACTCTCCGGCGGCCAACGCCAGGCCGTGCTGCTGGCCCGCGCCCTACTGCTCGACCCGCCGATTCTGGTGCTCGACGAGCCCACCAGCGCCATGGACAACACCAGCGAGGATCTGCTGCGCCAGCGCCTGCACAAATGGGTGCAAGGCAAGACCCTGATCCTCATCACCCATCGCGCCTCCATGCTCAGCCTGGTCGACCGCCTGGCCGTGCTGGATAACGGCCATGTCGTAGCCGATGGGCCGAAGGAAGCGGTGATCGAAGCCTTGCGCAAGGGCCGTGTCGGCCCAGCCAGCCTGTAGGAGCGCCCTGCCATGCAAGCCACTCAGAGCCTCGGCAGCTACTTTGGCAGCCTGCGTGAAAAACGCCAGGACAGCGAATTCATGCCGGAAGTGGAAGGTGCCATCCTCGAGGATTCCCCCTGGTTGAGCCGCATCACGGTGTGGGCAGTCAGCGCCTGCCTGATCAGCGCGCTGGTCTGGGCCCACTTCGCCGTGCTGGAGGAAGTCACTACCGGTGAGGGTAAGGCCATTCCTTCGAGCAAGGTGCAGGTCATTCAGAACCTCGAAGGCGGCATCGTCAGCGAAATCTTCGTCCGCGAAGGCCAGGTAGTGGACAAGGGCGACACACTGTTAAGGCTGGATGACACCCGTTTTCTGTCCAACCGTGGCGAAACCGAAGCCGATCGCCTGGCGCTGATGGCCCGCCTGGAGAGGCTCAGCGCCGAAGCCGAGGGGCGAGAGCCCAGGCTCCCGGAACAGATCACGCAAGGCGCGCCACAACTGGCCGAAGACGAACTGGCCCTGTACCGCTCGAGGCAACAGCGCCTGAAAAGCGAGCAGCGCACCCTCGGTGAGCAACTGCGCCAGAAGGAACAGGAACTGGCCGAATTTCGCTCCAAGGCCCAGCAATACCGTTCCAGCCTCGGTTTGCTGCAGCAAGAGCTGAACATGTCGCAACCGCTGGTGGCCTCGGGGGCGATTTCCCAGGTCGAAGTGCTGCGCCTGCGCCGTAGTCTGGTGGAAGTGCGAGGCTCACTGGAAGCCACCAACCTGGCCATCCCCCGCGCCGAAGCAGCGATGAGTGAAATCAGAAGCAAGATGGAGGAATCAGAGCTGAGCTTCCGCTCCGATGCCTTCAAGGAGCTCAACGAGGTGCGCACCGAGCTGCAGAAGATCACCGCCACCAGCGTCGCCATCGAGGACAAGGTCACCCGCACTACCGTGACCTCCCCGGTGCGCGGGGTGATCAAGCAGCTCAAGGTCAACACCATCGGCGGCGTGGTGCAGCCGGGCAGCGACATGCTGGAAATCGTGCCGCTGGACGACAGCCTACTGATCGAAGCCAAGGTCCGCCCGCAGGACGTGGCCTTCCTCCATCCCGGGCAGAAGGCCATGGTCAAGTTCACTGCCTACGACTACACCATCTATGGCGGGCTCAAGGCCAATCTGGAGCTGATCAGCGCCGACACCATCACCGACGAGGAAGGCAACAACTTCTACCTGATCCAGGTGCGCACGGAGAAAAGCCACCTGGGCAGCGAAGAGAATCCGCTGCTGATCATCCCCGGCATGGTCGCCACGGTGGACATCATCACCGGCGAGAAGAGCGTACTGGCCTACCTGCTCAAGCCCGTGCTCAAGGCGCGCTCGGAAGCCATGCGCGAACGTTGATTACCAGCCCTGCACGCTGCGTAGCCCGGATGAAATCCGGGGTTGATTGTCGAGACGCAGAACCTCCCCGGATTGCGTCCGGGCTACGTGGCCGAAGCGATACCGTAGGGTGCGCCGCGCGCACCTCCTTAGCGCTGGTGATTGCGGATGAAGACCTCTTCTCCCATCGCCGCGATCTGCCCCTCGATCAGCGCATCGAAGGGCCGCAGCAGCGCATCGAAACGCTGCGGCGCTTCCAACACGTCCAGTGCGGCAGTGATCGCCTCGATGGTCGACAGAGCCCCCTCTTGCGGCGCCTTGCGCAGGCGATAACGCGATGGCGCAGCGCCGTTAAGGCTGACGCGGGGCAAAGCCGCCAATAGCGGATTGACGTGCAACAGCTTGCGCGCCTTGCGCCAGGTGCCATCGGGCACCACCAGCAACAATGGCTTATCCGCCGGCGCGTAAGCGCTCAGGGCGACGGACTCTTCACCGGGAAACAGCAGGCAGGCCCGGTAGTCGGGCTGGGCGAGCAGTTGCGGCAGATCCTCGAATACCTCGCCGATACGCAGCTGCGCATTGCGCAAGCCAAGCGCAGCCAGGCGAGCGGTATTGAGGGCATGGCCGACCTCGCTCGGGTGCTGCAGGATGAGCACACGAGTACGACTCTCGAGGTTGGGAATCAGCGGGCAGAGGCAGTGGCCAAGCGGGCGCTGGCAGCGGGAGCAGGTCGGACGAGGCATGCTGCGCAGTGTGCCAGAACACCTCGAACTCGCGTAGCCCGGATGCAATCCGGCCCCCCCCAGACTGCATCCGGCTTCAGAGTCAGCGGTTGAAGCGCTCCGCCAGGCTGTGCAGGTAATCGGCCATTTCCTCCAGCTCGCGGCTGATGGCAGCGCCCTGATGCGCCTGCCCGGCGCTGTGGTCGGAAAGCTGGGCGATACGAGTGATCTGCCGGCTGATGTCCTCGGCTACATGGCTCTGCTCTTCGGAAGCCGCCGCCATCTGCTGGCTCATGCTGGTGATGCGCGTCACTGCCGAGCTGATGCCCTCCAGCGCATCGCGTACCGACTCCACGCTCTGCACACTGCCGCGGGAAATGTCCTCGCCCTTGCCCGCCGTGACCACGGCACGCTCGGCTCCTGCTCGCAGGTCAGCGATGATCTGGTGAATCTGCTCGGTGGACTGGCGCGTACGCGAAGCCAGCGAACGCACTTCATCGGCCACTACTGCAAAACCGCGGCCCTGCTCCCCTGCCCGCGCGGCCTCGATGGCAGCATTGAGCGCCAGCAGGTTGGTCTGCTCGGCGATCGCGCGTATCACCTCGAGCACCGAACCGATCTGTTCGCTGCTGGCGGCCAGGCTTTCGACCTGAGTCATGGCATGGTTGAGACCATCGGCCAGGCTGCCGATGCTCTGCGTGGTGTGGTCGATCACGCCAAGCCCCTCGTGGGTGGCCTGGTCCGCATCGCGTGCCGCCTCGGCCGCCTGCGCGGCGTTACGCGCGACATCCTGCGCAGTGG
>JAEYXX010000080.1 GCA_023431055.1 Pseudomonadota bacterium | reverse complement strand
CCTGGCTCACGGTCTGCGCGTTGCGCGTCCTTCACCTTCCCGCTGTTGAGCAGTGGTGTATCGAAGGGTTTAAGACCGTTCACAGTTGCGGGGGCAGCCAGGGCATCGACCCTGTTCCCTCTTAGCTTCGCCGCGCTTCAGCGGCGAAGAACCTCGAAAGCGAGAAGGCTACGCAGGCTACGGCGGCCGGTCAATCGCGGTTGACCGGTGGGATGCGCCATGTTGAGCTACGCCGCTGCACAGCACGAGCACCCTTCATGATGCCTAGCCCCTTGAATCCCAGCCCTGACGCCTCGCCCATGGTGGTGGCTGGGCTTGGCTGCAGGCGCGACTGCCCCCAGCAAGACCTGCTCGCCTTGCTCATCCACAGCCTGGCCCAGCATGAGTTGACTGTGGATAACCTCGTTGGACTGGCCAGCATCGCCCACAAGCGTGACGAGCCGGGGTTGCATCAACTGGCAAACCACCTGAATCTGGAGGTGACGTTTTTTACCCCCGAAGCGCTCACCCTCTACCAGTCGGAGAAAGCCGGCAGCGCCCTCATCCGATCCGTAACGGGCAGCCCCGCTGTGGCTGAACCCTGCGCCCTGGCCCTGGCTACGCGACTGGGCACGGCAGCCCGCCTGCTGGGCGAGAAAACCCGCACGACCAACGCCACCTGTGCATTGGCCACCTTCGATAGAGAACCCGCAGCATGACTGTCTACTTTATCGGCGCCGGCCCCGGCGATCCCGAGCTGATCACCGTCAAGGGGCAGCGCCTGATTCATTCGTGTCCGGTGATTCTCTACGCCGGCTCGCTGGTGCCCGAAGCTGTGCTAAAGGGCCACAGTGCCGAGCAGGTAGTGAACACCGCCGAGCTGAATCTTGGCGAGATCGTCAGCTTGCTGCGCGAAGCCCACGAACGCGGCCAGGACGTGGCCCGGGTGCACTCGGGCGACCCCTCGCTATATGGCGCCATTGGCGAGCAGATTCGCGAACTGCGTGCCCTGGGCATTCCCTTCGAGATCATTCCCGGCGTTACTGCCACCGCCGCCTGCGCGGCGCTGCTGGAAAGCGAGCTGACGCTGCCGGGTATCGCCCAGACGGTGATCCTCACCCGCTATGGCACCACCTCGCCGATGCCCGAGGGCGAACAGCTACAGGATCTGGCGCGGCACCGCGCAACCATGGCCATCCACCTCGGTGTACGCCATCTGCCAGCGATCGTTAGCGAACTGCTACCACACTATGGCGCCGACTGCCCCATTGCCGTTATCCACAGAGCGAGTTGGCCAGATCAGGATCGGGTGCTGGGCACCCTGGCCGATATCGAGGAAAAGGTTGCTGCCAAGGGCTTTCGCCGCACGGCGTTGATCCTCGTTGGGCGGGTGCTCGATCCCGGTGCGTTTGCAGAGTCGGCGCTATATGACGCCACTCATAGCCATCTCTACCGCCCTGGTAACGATTGAGCCTGGCGAGAAACCGTACAGTTCGCTGAAAGCCTTGCCAAACAAGGCCTTCAGATACTTATCAACAAGATAGCCAGCCTGTTATCCAGGCGCTCTGTGGATAGCAGGCATGTAAGCGAACAGTTTCTGTACAAGTCGCTGAAAGCCCCTATTTAAGAGGCCTACAGCAGGATGTCACGAGGATATCCACAAGTTGATCCACGCCAATTGTGAGCAACTGTTCAGAGCTGTACCTCGACGCGCTTGATACCCAGAAGTCGCAGCTCCGGTATCACTTCATCCAGGCTGGCAAAGGTTTCTACCTGCTCGGTTTCATCCACCAGAAAGAAGCTGCGGCCGGCCTCTTTCTTGAAAAACACGATCCACTCGGCGGTGTTGGCCGGATTGGCCATGATCTGGGTATCGAATAGAACGCCCTCGGCCGTTCTGCGTTTTACATCTGCGCGCTTCATCCGCTCTCCTGTTCCAGCCTTGCTCGGGCCCGCTTGCGCACTCCTGGCAGACGGGCAGCTCTAGTGTAAAGGATGAGAGAGTCGCAGTTGTCCTGCTACTGATGCTGGTGGATCGGATGCATCCATGTTTATATATGATTCATATACGTAACATATAAAGGAAACCAGTATGGGCATCGTCAATATCGATGACGAGTTGCATGACCAGATTCGCCGGGCGAGCAGCGTCTCGGGCCGCTCCATCAATGCCCAGGCAGGCTTCTGGATTCGCATCGGCATGCTCTGCGAGATGAATCCGACGCTGAGCTTCAATGAGGTGATGGCCGCCGAGCTGCGGGCGGCCGGCGTGGCGGTACCGCCGCGTATGGCGGACGCGTCATGAGCAAGACGCCGCAGGAGATCGCCCTGATGGCAGAATCCGGCCGGCTGCTGGCGTCCGTGTTCGGCTATCTGGATCGCCTGGATCTGCTCGGCATGTCGACCTTGCAGGTCAACGACCTTGTGGATAACTACATCGTAGGCGAACTCAAGGCCCGCCCGGCGAGCAAGGGGCAGTATGGTTTCGCCTACGCCATGAACACGTCGCGCAACGAAGTGGTATGCCATGGCGTACCCAGCGCCGACGATATCCTGCGCGATGGCGATCTGGTGAATTTCGATATCACCCTGGAAAAGAACGGCTACATCGCCGATTCGAGCAAGACCTACCTGATCGGCGAGGTGTCGGACCAGGCTCGTCAGCTCGCCCGAGTGACCTATGAAGCGATGTGCAAGGGCATCGAAGCCGTCAAACCCGGCGCCCGCCTGGGCGATATCGGCCATGCCATCGAACGACACGCTTGCGCCCACGGCTATTCGGTGGTTCGCGACTACTGCGGCCACGGCATCGGCCGGGAAATGCACGAGCCACCCGAAGTGCTGCACTGGGGTAAAGCTGGCACCGGCCTGACGCTGCGCGAAGGCATGACCTTTACCATCGAACCCATGCTCAACCGGGGAACGGAGGATGTGCGCACCCTGCGCGACGGCTGGACGGTGGTGACTCGCGATGGTCAGCTCTCAGCGCAATTCGAACATACCGTGGCGGTCACCCGAGATGGTGTTCGCGTACTTACGCTGCGCCCCGAAGAGCTGCACCTGAGCAGGATTTCGGCGTGACAGAAACGCAAAAGCCCGTCCATCTGGACGGGCTTTTCTGCGCCAGCGGTCTTATTCGACCGTGACGCTTTTTGCGAGATTTCGCGGCTGGTCGACGTCGGTGCCCTTAAGCACGGCGACGTAGTACGACAGCAGCTGCAGCGGCACGGTGTAGAGGATCGGCGCGAGCAGGTCATGGATATGCGGCATGGCCACCACATGAGTGCCCTCGCCGTTGCTCATGCCAGCCTGCTGGTCGGCGAAGACGATCAGCTCGCCGCCACGGGCGCGCACTTCCTGCAGGTTGGACTTGAGCTTTTCCAGCAGCTCGTTGTTCGGCGCCACGGTGACTACCGGCATGTCGGCATCCACCAGGGCCAGCGGGCCGTGCTTGAGCTCGCCAGCGGGATAGGCTTCGGCGTGGATATAGGAGATTTCCTTGAGCTTGAGCGCGCCTTCCATGGCCACCGGGTATTGCGCGCCGCGGCCAAGGAACAGACTGTGGTGCTTCTCGGCGAACAGTTCGGAGATCTTCTCCACGGTCTTGTCCATGGCCAGCGCTTCACCCAGGCGGGTCGGCAGGCGGCGCAGTTCTTCCACCAGCTCAGCGCTCAGGGCCTTGTCCAGCGTGCCATGCACCTGGCCAAGGGCCAGGGTCAGCAGCATCAGGCCGACCAGCTGGGTGGTGAAGGCCTTGGTGGAGGCCACGCCGATTTCCGGGCCAGCCTGAGTCAGCAGGCACAGGTCCGATTCGCGCACCAGCGAACTGGTGCCGACGTTGCAGATCACCAGGCTGGCCAGGTAGCCGCCTTGCCCAGGCGCCTTCTCCTTGGCGTTGCGCAGCGCGGCCAGGGTGTCGGCGGTCTCGCCGGACTGCGAGACGCTGACGAACAGGGTATCCGGCTGCACCACCACCTTGCGGTAGCGGAACTCGCTGGCCACTTCCACCTGGCAGGGAATGCCGGCCAGCTCTTCCAGCCAGTAACGGGCGACCATGCCGGCGTGGTAGCTGGTGCCGCAGGCGACGATCTGCACGTTCTTGACCTTGGCGAACAACTCGGCAGCCTGCGGGCCGAAGGCCTGCACCAGCACGTGGTCGCTGCCCAGGCGGCCTTCCAGGGTACGCTGCACTACCTTGGGCTGCTCGTGGATCTCCTTGAGCATGAAGTGGCGGTAGCCGGCCTTCTCGGCCATCACCGGATCCCACGTGATGTGCTGCGGGGTCTTGGAGTGTGCCACGCCATCGAAATCCGTGAACACGACGCCGGCCCTGGTGACGATCGCCATCTCCTGATCGTCGAGGAACGCGATGTTGCGCGTGTGGGCCAGGATGGCCGGGATGTCCGAAGCAACGAAGTACTCATCCTCGCCGAGCCCGACGACCACGGGCGGGCCGTTGCGCACGGCGACGATCGTGTCCGGTTCGGCGGCCGAGATCAGCACGAGCGCGAACAATCCGTGCAGGTGCTTGAGCGCACGCCGGACCGCCATGACGAGGCCGTCGCCGCGCCACTCCCGTTCGACCATGTGCGCGACGATCTCCGTGTCGGTCTCGGTCGCGAAGTGATGGCCCTCCGCCGTCAGTTCCTGCTTCAGCTGCAGGTAGTTCTCGACAATGCCGTTGTGGACGACGACGATGCGGCCGGTGCAGTCGCGATGGGGATGGGCGTTCTCTTCGGTGGGCCGGCCGTGGGT
>JAEYXX010000016.1 GCA_023431055.1 Pseudomonadota bacterium | reverse complement strand
AGTCGGAAACTCCGAGGGCCGGTCTGGGCGCTTAGTTACCACAGGCGACACATCAACGGAACCAAGCTCGCTGACGCTGTTGGTCAGTAGGCAGGAACCGCCGTATACGGAACCGTACGTACGGTGGTGTGGGAGGACGGCGGGGGTGACCCCGCCTCCTACCCGATTCTGCCGGGTAGAATGGCGATCATTTTCTAGAGGGGCGCCGTGTGGCCAGGTGGGACATTTTCTGCAGCGTGGTGGACAACTACGGCGATATTGGCGTGACCTGGCGGCTGGCTCGGCAGTTGGCGGCCGAGCAGGGGCATGCGGTGCGTCTGTGGGTCGATGAGCTGAATGCCTTCGTGCGCCTGTGCCCTGCTGCGAATCCCGACGCCGAGAGTCAGCTGTGTTCGGGTGTGGAGGTGCGTCACTGGCGCGAGCCGTTCCCGGCGGTGGAGCCGGCGGAGGTGGTGATCGAGGCCTTCGCCTGCCAGTTGCCACCTTCCTATATAGAGGCGATGACGGCGCGCGGCTCGCGGCGTCTGTGGCTGAACCTGGAATACCTCAGCGCCGAAGAGTGGGTTGCCGGGTGTCATGGCCTGCCATCACCTCAGCCGGGCGGTTTGCAGAAGTTCTTCTTCTTTCCCGGGTTCGTGGTGGGCACGGGGGGCTTGTTGCGTGAGGCGGAGTTGCTGGCGCGGCGGCGCGCCTTTCAGGCCAATGCCTCGGCGCAGCAGGCGTTTCTGCAATCGCTTGGCGTGGTGCGTGCAGCCGGGGGGCGCTTGATTTCGCTGTTCGCCTACGAAAATGCCGGGTTGGCGGGCTGGCTCGATGCGCTGGCAGCCGGCGCGCAAGCGACTCAGCTACTGGTGCCGCAAGGCAAGATTCTCGCCGATCTGCAGGTCTGGCTCGGCGACGCGCAGCTGGCGCCGGGTGATCAGCGCCGGCGCGGCAATCTGCAGATTCATATGCTGCCATTTCTTGCGCAGGACGATTACGACCGCTTGCTCTGGAGCTGCGACCTCAATGCGGTGCGCGGCGAGGATTCCTTTATCCGCGCGCAGTGGGCCGGCCGGCCGCTGCTCTGGCATATCTATCCGCAGGAGGAAGGGGCGCACTGGGACAAGCTGGAGGCTTTCCTGGCGCTCTATGGCGCAGAGTTGCCGTCGGCCGTCGCCGCTGCGCATGCCGCGTGGTGGCGCGCATGGAATGCCGGAGAGGGGATGGAACAGGCCTGGCTTGCGCTTCTGCAGGCGTGGCCGGTATTGCAGCAACATGCCGAGCGCTGGTGCGATTCGCAGGCCGCTCGGCCGGACCTTGCCACAGCGCTGGAACAGTTTTACCTAAATTGGCTATCATACGCGGCCTAGATTTCTGTACCTCCCGCATATTTCGGATATCCGCATGAAAACTGCACAAGAAATGAGAGTCAACAGCGTGGCCCTGATCGATGGCCAGCCGTGGCTGATCCAGAAGGCCGAGTTCACCAAGTCCGGTCGTAACAGCGCCATCGTCAAGATGAAGCTGAAGAACCTGCTCAACGGTTCCAAGACCGAGACCGTCTACAAAGCCGACGACAAGATGGAGCCGGTGATTCTCGAGCGCAAGGAAGTGAACCTGTCCTACATCAGCGGTGAGGATTACGTGTTCATGGATCCGGAGTACAACTCCTACGAGCTGCGTGCCGAAGATCTGGAAAGCGTTCTGCCGTTCATCGAAGAAGGCATGACCGACGTCTGCGAAGCCGTGTTCTTCGAAGGCAAGGTGATCTCCGTCGATCTGCCGACCACCATCGTGCGTCAGGTTGTCTACACCGAGAACGCTGCCCGTGGCGACACCTCCGGCAAGGTGATGAAGCCTGCCAAGCTGCGCAACGGTACCGAGATCAAGGTTGCCGAGTTCGTCGACATCGACGACTGGATCGAGATCGATACCCGTGACGGTTCCTACAAGGGCCGCACCCAGGCTCCGGCCTGAGCTTGAACGCTACGAAGAACCCGGCCTAGGCGCCGGGTTTTTTGTGCCTGATTTTCAGGGCGCAATCGCGGCTGAAGCCGCTCCCACGAAGGCCTTACTGCTGTGGAGCAGCGAGGCTGGCCTGTAGCGCCTGGTCCCAGGGCGGCGGGAAGCCGAAGCGCTGCTTGAGAAAGCTCAGCAGCAGGCGCGTGCGCGGGCTGGCTTCGCGCTCCAGGCGCAGGGCGTAGATGCTTACCGGCTCAGCGGCCGGCAGACCCTGCTCGCAGAACAGCGGGATCAGTTCGCCACGCTGCAGATGTTCGCTGCTCATCCAGGTGGGCAGGTGCGCGATGCCCAGGCCGGCGAGGGCGCTGAATAGCAGGGTTTCGGCGTTGTTGCTGGTCTGGCGCAGGCGTTTGGGCTTGCACAGTTGCAGCTTGCCGTCGACCTCGAAGCGCCAGGCGTAGGGTGGGGCGAGGCTGTCCCAGTCGAGGCCGTCGTGTTGCTCCAGCTCCAGCGGGCTGCGCGGGATGCCGCGGCGGCGTAGGTAGTCGGGGCTGGCGCAGACGATGCGGGTCATCGATGCCAATGGCGTGGCGACCAGACGACTGTCCGGCAGCGGGCCGATGCGCACGACGATATCCACTTCGCCCAGATGTTCGCCCTGTAGATCGGTGAAACTGTCGATCAGGCGCAGCTGCACGTCGAGCCCGGGGTTGGCGCGCAGAAACTCGGCAATCGCTGGCGCCAGGTGGCGGCGACCGAAGGGCGAGGGCGCATCGATGCGAATCAGGCCTTCCGGTGCGCTGCTCAGTGACACCGCCTCGGCCCTGGCTAGGTGCAATTCGGCGAGGATGCGTCGGGCGCGTTCGGCAAAGGCCAGGCCCGCCGGAGTCACCCGCACGGCGTGGGTGGTGCGGCTGAACAGGCTGCTGCCCAGGCCGCGCTCCAGGGCGTCGATGCGCCGGGCCACCGCCGAAGGCGTGAGCGGGTGGCGTCTGGCGGCGGCAGAGAAACTGCCGGTTTCCAGCACGTCGAGGAATAGTTCCAGCTGGTCGGTCAGGGCATCGGGGTTCATGGCGGTCCGCTTGTGCGTAATCAGCAAAGCCATTTTGCGCTGCTGTGCGTTTCCGCGCTAGCCGTGGCTGCTTAACATGCACTCCACAGTTTGGAGGTGCCATGAATCTGTTCGACCTGTTGCTCAATCTATTGCTCGGCCTGGGGCTGGGGACTCTGGGCGGTTTGTTCGGCATCGGCGGCGGGCTAATCGCCATTCCGGTACTGGGCATTGTCTTCGGGCTGGATCAGCAACTGGCGCAGGGCACCGCGCTGGTAATGGTGGTGCCGAACGTGATGCTGGCGATCTGGCGATACCATCAGCGCAATCGCATCGACTTTCGCTATGCACTGCTACTCGGCGTTACCAGTTTCTTTTGCGCCTGGCTGGCCTCGCTTTATGCAGTGGAGGTGGACTCGCGCACCATGCGCTGGGCCTTTGTCGGTTTTCTACTGGCCCTGGCGGCCTACAACCTGCTGCGCATGCTGATGGCTCAGGCGCCTGCGAGTGGTGAGTTGCGTCATCACTGGAGCTGGTTTGGCCTGCTGGGCGGGGTGTCTGGCGCCATGGGCGGACTGTTCGGCGTGGGTGGCGCGGTGGTGGCGACGCCGGTACTGACCAGTGTGTTCGGCACTACGCAGGTGGTCGCGCAAGGGTTGTCGCTGTCGTTGGCGTTGCCCAGCACGAGCGTCACCCTGTTCACCTACGCGCTGCATGATCACGTCAACTGGTGGATGGGCGTACCGCTGGCCGTAGGTGGCCTGCTCAGTATCAGTTGGGGCGTGCGCCTGGCCCATTCGCTGCCGGAGCGCCTTCTGCGCAGCCTGTTCTGTGGCTTTCTGCTGCTTTGTGCGCTGCTGCTCGCGCTGGAGTCGGGCGGCCGTCTATAGGCGAAAGCCTTCGAAGATATGCTCGGCCAGGCATTCGGTGACGGGTGACTGACTACTTTCGTTGCGCAGCAGCACGATGCTGGTCAATGGCAGCAGGGGCAGGCCTTCGGCTTCGCCGAGGATTCGCAGATCCGACGTGATCAGACTTTGCAGCTGTGCAGTGACCGCCAGGCCGGCGCGCACCACGGCGAAGAGCGCCGACAGGCTGGGGCTGGTATAGGCGATGCGGTAGGGGCGACTCATCGCATCCAGTGCGTTGCAGGCCCACTCGCGGCAGAAACAGTCGGCGTTGAACATGGCCAGCGGCATGGGGTTCTGCTCGTGTGGCGCGAATCCCTGGGCCACGGCCCAGGCGAAGCGCTCCTGACGCAGCAGTTGGCCGATCTCCTTGCCGGGCTGACGGGTAACGATGGTCAGGTCCAGATCCTGGCGCAGCAACAGCTGGCCGGAGGGTTCGCAATGCACCTCCACCTGCACCAGTGGGTAGGCCTGGGCGAAGCGCGAGAGAATCTCCGGCAGAAAGCGCATCACGTAGTCGTCCGGCGTGCCGATGCGCACGGCACCGACCATATGCGGTTCGCGCAGGGTGTTGAGCACTTCGCCGTGCAGTTTGAGAATGCGCCGCGCATAACCCAGCAGCACCTGGCCTTCGGGCGTCAGCCGTACCTGGCGACCGTCGCGCTCGAACAGCGGGCGCTGCACCACGTCTTCCTCCAGCCGCTTCATCTGCATGCTCACCGCCGACTGGGTGCGATTGACCGTTTCCGCAGCGCGGGTGAAGCCACCGGTGTCGGCGATGGCAACGAAGCTGCGCAGCAGTTCGGTATCGATACTGGGGTGGTAGGCCATTCATCAATCCTTGAGATGGATAGCATAAGAAACATTCGTTGGATTGATCTTAAGCTCGGACCGAGACTGACGCCAACCCCACAGGGAGGGCGAAAAGATGAAAGGTCAAAAAGGTTATGCACTGGCTCGGGCCATCCACTTCGAACGTCTGCCGTCATTGGCCAGCGTTTGGCGTATGCTGCGGCGCTGGCGTCAACTGGCTCGTGAGCGGCAGCAGTTGGCTCGGCTTAGCGATATGGCACTCAAGGATCTGGGTTTGTCCCGGGCCGATGCGCTGCAGGAGGCCGAACGGCCGTTTTGGGATGATCCGCTGAGAAAGTGACGAGTAATGACTGGAGTTAATGAATGACCGCGGTACGCAAGGGCGCCGATTTTTTCCTGTTCCAACTGATGCTGCTGCTCTGCGCCATCTGGGGCAGCCAGCAGGTGGCGATCAAGCTGGCGGCGGACGACATCGCGCCCATGCTGCAGGTGGCCCTGCGCTCCGGCATCGCCGCGCTACTGGTCGGCCTGTTATTGGCCTGGCAGGGCGGTTGGCGTGAATGGCTGGGTTCTACCTGGTTGGCCGGCGTGCTGGCAGGTGTGCTGTTTGCTCTGGAGTTCTTTTTCATCGCGCTGGGGCTGCGCCATACCACGGCCTCGCATATGGCGGTGTTTCTCTATACCGCGCCGATCTTCTCGGCGCTCGGGCTGCATCTGCTGCTGCCCAGCGAGCGTCTGCGCCGCCTGCAGTGGCTGGGCATTGTGCTGTGTTTTGGCGGTGTGGTGATGGCCTTCGGTGTAGGCGGCAACTGGGCCGAAGTCGATGCCGGCATGCTGCTTGGTGATGCGCTGGGACTGTGCGCCGGTATGGCCTGGGGCGCTACCACCGTGGTGGTGCGTGGCTCGCGCCTGTCCGAGGCGCCCCCTGGGCTGACGCTGTTCTATCAGTTGGCGGTGGCCTTCGCGTTGCTGCTTGCCTATGCGCTGGCGGTGGTCGATCTTGGCCAGTTGCGCTGGAGCCCGATCGCCATCGGCAGCATCCTGCTGCAGGGCGTGGTGGTGTCGTTCTTCACCTACCTGACCTGGTTCTGGCTGCTGCGCCGTTACCTGGCTTCGAACATGGCGGTGTTCTCCTTCATGACCCCGCTGTTCGGCGTCAGTTTCGGTGTGCTGGTGCTGGACGAGCCGCTGACGCTGAACTTCATCATCGGCGCGGTGCTGGTGCTGTCCGGGATTACCTTGGTCAGCAGCGAGGCCTGGCTGCGTCGGCGCTTCGCTGACTGGCGCGGTTTGCCGCAACGATCCTGAGAGTTCGCCTGCAAGGAGGCTGGAATTTGTCTGCTTATCATTTGGCTCAACTGAATATCGCCTGGATGAAGGCACCGCTGCAATCGCCGGAAATGGTCGACTTCGTCGCCAATCTGGAGCGCACCAACGCCCTGGCCGAAGCCTCGCCCGGCTATGTCTGGCGTTTGCAGGACGAGGCGGGCGATGCCACGGCGATCCGCCCGTTCGGTGACGAGGTGTTGGTCAACATGTCGGTGTGGCAGGACGTGCAGTCGCTCAGCGATTACGTCTACAAATCCGCGCATACCGAGATGCTCAAACGCCGCCGCGAATGGTTCGAGCGCGTCGAACAGGCGCACCAGGTATTGTGGTGGGTGCGGGCCGGGCATCGTCCGGACGTGGTCGAGGCGGCCGAGCGTCTGGCGCACCTGCGCGAGCATGGTGCCACGCAACAGGCCTTCACCTTTCGCCATGCGTTCGCGGCGCCGGCCTGATAGGCTGGCTCGCCATGACGCTCTCACTTTCTCTCGCCGAAGCGCGCCGTCTGGCCCTGGCTGCTCAGGGCTTCGGTCGTACCCCACGCGGTGCCATCGCCCACCGGCACTTGCAGGCGCAGATCGAACGCCTCGGCGTGCTGCAGATCGATTCGGTCAACGCCCTGGTGCGTTCGCATTATCTGCCGGCGTTTTCCCGCCTTGGCCACTACCAGGCCGAGCATCTCGACGAGCTGGCCTGGGGCCGGGCGCGCCGTCGGCGCCTGTTCGAATACTGGGGCCACGAGGCTTCGCTGCTGCCGTTGGAGCTCTACCCGCTGCTGCGCTGGCGCATGCGCCGGGCCGCCGATGGTCAGGGCATCTACAGCCAGCTGGCGCGATTCGGCATGGAGCGGCGCGAGGTGATCAGCGGCGTACTACAAGCGGTGCGTGAACGCGGTGCCCTGGGTGCCGGCAGCCTCGGTACCCGTGCGGAAAGGGCCGGCCCCTGGTGGGACTGGAGCGCGGAAAAGATGGCGCTGGAATGGCTTTTCGCCGCAGGCGAGGTGACGGTTGCAGGGCGACGAGGTTTCGAGCGTTTGTACGATCTGCCGGAGCGGGTCATCCCGGCTCAACTGCTCAATCACCCCGAGCTGGATGAGGACGAGGCGCAACGGCGCCTGTTGCTGCGTTCGGCCGATGCGTTGGGTGTGGCGACGGAGAAGGATCTGCGTGACTACTACCGGCTCGATGTCGGTGACAGCAAGCGCCGCATCGCCGAACTGGTGGAGGTGGGCGAGTTATTGCCGGTCGCAGTGCAGGGCTGGCGGCAGGTGGCCTATTGCCGTGGTGAGCCGCGCATTCCCCGGCGTGTTCGCCATAGCGCCTTGCTGTCGCCGTTCGATTCACTGATCTGGGAGCGCGATCGCACCGAACGGCTGTTCGGCTTCCGCTACCGCCTGGAGATCTATACCCCGCAGGCCAAGCGCGTATACGGCTATTACGTGCTGCCCTTCCTGCATCACGAGCGACTGCTGGCGCGGGTGGACCTGCGCAGTGAGCGCGCCGCCGGGCACCTGGCGGTGCATGCCGTGCATCTGGAGGAAGCGGTGTTGAGCGAGGAGGCGCGTCTGGCGCTGGCCGATTCGCTGCGCGCGCTGGCGCATTGGCTGGGCCTGGAAGAGGTGTGGCTGGCGCCGAGCGTGAAAACGCTCGGCGTACCTCTTGCCTAGCGGCGCACCTGCTTGAGCGTTTCGGCGATCATGAACGCCAGCTCCAGCGACTGGTCGGCGTTCATGCGCGGGTCGCAATGGGTGTGGTAGCGGTCGGACAGGCCATCTTCGGTGATCGGGCGTGAGCCGCCGATGCATTCGGTGACGTTCTGCCCGGTCATCTCGATATGGATGCCGCCGGCGTAGGTGCCTTCGGCCTGGTGCACGGCGAAGAACTGCCGGACTTCGCTGAGAATCTGCGCGAAGTCGCGGGTCTTGTAGCCGCTGCTGGCCTTGATGGTGTTGCCGTGCATGGGGTCGGAGCTCCACAGCACCTGGCGGCCTTCTTCCTTGACCTTGCGCAGCAGGCGCGGGAAGTGCGCTTCCACCTTGTCCGCCCCCATGCGCACGATCAGGTTGAGGCGGCCCGGATCGTTGTCCGGGTTGAGCGTGTCGATCAGGCGGATCAGCTCGTCCGGGTCCATGCTCGGGCCGACCTTCACACCAATGGGGTTCTCGATACCGCGCATGAACTCGACGTGCGCGCCGTCCAGCTGACGGGTACGGTCGCCGATCCACAGCATGTGCGCGGAGCAGTCGTACCAGCGGCCGGTGAGGCTATCGCGACGGACGAAGGCCTCTTCGTAGTTGAGCAGCAGTGCTTCGTGAGCGGTGAAGAAGCTGACTTCGCGCAGCTGCGGCGCGCTGTCCATACCGACGGCGCGCATGAAGGCCAGGGTTTCGTCGATGCGGTTGGCCAGCTGATGGTACTTCTCGGCCAGCGCCGAGTTAGCGATGAAGTCGAGGTTCCACTGGTGCACCTGGTGCACGTCGGCGAAACCGCCCTGGGCGAAGGCGCGTAGCAGGTTGAGGCTGGCGGTGGCCTGGTGATAGGCCTGCAGCAGGCGCTCCGGGTCGGGCACGCGGCTGGCGGCGTCGAAGCCGATGCCGTTGACGATATCGCCGCGGTAGGCGGGCAGGGTGATGCCATCGATGGTTTCGCTACCGGACGAGCGCGGCTTGGCGAACTGGCCGGCCATGCGTCCGACCTTGACCACCGGGCAGCCGGCGGCGAAGGTCATGACGATGGCCATCTGCAGCAGCACCTTGAAGGTGTCGCGGATCTTCGCAGCGGAAAACTCGGCGAAGCTCTCGGCGCAGTCGCCGCCCTGCAGTAGGAAGGCGCGGCCCTGGGTGACCTCGGCGAACTGGCGGCGCAGCTCGCGCGCCTCGCCGGCGAACACCAGTGGCGGATAGCCGGCCAGGGTCTGCTCGACACGGGCAACGTGAGCGGCGTCAGGGTATTCGGGCTGCTGCTGAATGGGCTTGGCCCTCCAGCTATCGGGACTCCAGGCGTGCGACATGCTGCGTCTCTAGCGATTGATCAGGCGGAGGCGCATGGTAACCGATAAGCCCCGTCACGTGACGGGCTTCGCGGCGCTGCGGCCAAATCGACTCGGGGCGCTGGCGCGGCAGCCGACGATGGTATCGACGTGTCAGCTGCGCCAGAGCCGTCGCCACGCAGCCGACGTTGAATTATCACGTGACCCGGGGCGGTTTCTTCCATGACAATCGGCGCTTTAGCCCGGCTTCTATGCTGGGGGCACTGTGGGAGAGGTATCGATGCCAGGCTTGCCGCCAGAGGACGAATTGCAGGACGAGGTTCTGCTGGCCGAAGTGCGCGATGCCTTCGGGGTTATTCGCGTGGTGCAGATCGGCGCCTACCGCTTCCTCGAGTTCGGTGATGCCATCGAGCAGAGCTGCGTATTTCAGGGTGATCCCAGCTGGCTCGAATACGACTACACCCGCGCCATGCTGCTGGGTGCGCTATGCCACGATGCGCCGGAGACCGCACTGTTTCTCGGTCTGGGCGCCGGCAACCTGACTCAGGCCTGCCTGAAGTTCCTGCCGCTGGAGGACGTCGAGGCCATCGAGCTGCGGCCGGATGTGCCGCGCCTGGCCATGGAGTTTCTCGGCCTCGACGACGATCCGCGGCTGACCATTCGCGTCGGCGATGCCACCGAACTGCTCGACAGCGCGGAAACCGCCGACCTGATCTTTCTCGATCTGTACACCGACCAGGGGCCGGGTGTCGGTCATCTGGCCTGGCGCTTTCTCGACCGCTGCCGCGAAAAGCTCAACCCGGGCGGTTGGTTGATCATCAATCAATGGGCCGGCAACGACGGCAAGCCATTGGGTGCGGCATTGCTGCGCGGCCTCTATCACCGGCACTACTGGGAATGCCCGGTAAAGGAAGGCAATGTGGTGCTGCTGATCCCGGCCGACCTCGACCAGCGCCTGAACATGGGGCGTTTGCAGATGCGGGCGGGTGAACTGGCGCCGCGCCTGGGTTACTCCCTGCAACCCTTGATCGAGGCATTGCGTCCGGCTACCTGAAGCGATGCATGGCTTGAAACTGCCCTAAACCGCCTGAAAGAGCCTGCGCAGAGCTGCATCGGGTGGTGCGGAACATAAAAAACAGCACCTTGGTCAGGATTTTCCGGTATGATGCGCGCCGGCCAATTTTCTGGCCACGTTCAGGTAGTGCAACTCGCCCGGGAAATTAACTTCCGGCAGCCAGTCCCCAGCGGACTATCCTTGACGATTCACTTTCATCACGTTTTCGCAAATCCCCGCCGACCAGGCTGCCAGGGTGACCCACAAGGTCTTACACGGCATGCGCAGCTTTGGAACATGGGTCTTTGCGGATGCACTTGAGGCAGACCCATGACCCAGGAAATCGGCGGCTTCGCCGCGCTCGGACTTCACCCCAATATTCTCGCCGCTCTGACCGCCGTCGGTTACGAAGAGCCGTCCCCGATCCAGTCGCAGGCCATTCCGGTGATCCTCGCCGGCCACGACATGATCGGCCAGGCGCAGACCGGCACCGGCAAGACCGCAGCCTTCGCGCTGCCGCTGCTGAGCAAGATCGACCCGGCCAAGCGCGAGCCGCAGGTGCTGATCCTCGCTCCGACTCGCGAGCTGGCCCTGCAGGTGGCCACCGCCTTCGAAACCTATTCCAAGCAGATGCCGGGCGTTAACGTCGTCGCCGTCTATGGCGGTGCGCCGATGGGCCCGCAGCTCAAGGCCATCCGTCAGGGCGCGCAGATCATCGTGGCCACGCCGGGCCGCCTGGTCGACCACCTGCGTCGTGACGAGAAGGTGCTGTCCACCATTCAGCACCTGGTGCTCGACGAAGCGGACGAGATGCTCAAGCTGGGCTTCATGGACGATCTGGAAATCATCTTCGAAGCCATGCCGGAAAGCCGCCAGAGCGTGCTGTTCTCCGCCACGCTGCCGCATTCGATCCGCGCCATCGCCGAGAAGCACCTGCGCGAGCCGCAGCACATCAAGATCGCGGCCAAGACCCAGACCGTCTCGCGCATCGAGCAGGCGCACCTGATGATCCACGCCGATCAGAAGACCAACGCCGTGCTGCGTCTGCTGGAAGTCGAGGATTTCGACGCGCTGATCGCCTTCGTGCGCACCAAGCAGGCCACTCTGGATCTGGCTTCCGCGCTGGAAGCCAAAGGCTTCAAAGCCGCTGCGCTGAACGGCGACATCGCCCAGAACCAGCGCGAGCGCGTGATCGAGTCGCTCAAGGACGGTCGTCTGGACATCGTCGTCGCCACGGACGTCGCCGCCCGTGGTATCGACGTGCCGCGCATCACTCACGTGTTCAACGTCGACATGCCGTACGACCCGGAATCCTACGTGCACCGTATCGGCCGTACCGGCCGCGCCGGTCGCGATGGCCGTGCGCTGTTGCTGGTGACCCCGCGCGAGCGCCGCATGCTGCAGGTGATCGAGCGTGTCACCGGGCAGAAGGTGGGCGAGGTCAAGCTGCCGAACGCCCAACAGGTGCTCGATGCCCGCATCAAGAAGCTGACCAGCAGCCTGGCGCCGCTGGTGGCTGATGCCGAAGCCAGTCATGGCGATCTGCTCGACCGTCTGACCGCCGACATCGGCTGCAGCCCGCGTGCTCTGGCCGCTGCGTTGCTGAAAAAGGCCACCAACGGTCAGGCGCTGGATCTGGCCAGCGTCGAGCGCGAGCAGCCGCTGGTGCCGGGCGTTGGCGGTGCACCGCGTGAGCGTCGCGAGCGTGATGGTGATCGTGGCGGTGAGCGCGGTGAATACCGTGAGCGTCGTGCGCCAATGCCGCTGGCCGAAGGCCGTGTGCGCTGCCGCACCGCGCTGGGCACTCGCGACGGCATCGCCGCGAAGAACCTGCTGGGCGCCATCCTCAACGAGGGCGGCCTGGCTCGCGAAGCCATCGGTCGTATCCAGATCCGCGAGACCTTCAGCCTGGTCGAGCTGCCGGAAGATGGCCTGGACCGTCTGCTCGGCAAACTGAAAGACACCCGTGTGGCCGGCAAGGCGCTGAAACTGCGTCGCTACCGCGAGGATTGATCCGGCAGGCTTGATGCCTTGCCACAGGATCAAATAACGCCGCGCCCCATACAGGGCGCGGCGTTTTCGTTTCTGCGCCGCCCTGTCAGCCGGTCTCGAGATTGGCCTTGGGTGCCAGACGGTCGACTACCTCGGGGGTCAGCGCCGCTTCGCCAGCCTCGTCGAGCACTTCGCGCGGGTGCTCGCTGCCGGGGATGCTGCTGTCGAGCATGCTCAGAAGCTGCGCACCGCGCGCGGTGAGGATGAAGTTCTCGCCGTTGCCGCCTTCTTCTTCCGGGCGCGGCTCGATAAAGCCGTTGTGCAGCAGGCGCGCTTCGTAGCGGGCGGCCTCGGCGCGCAGGTGATCGAGATTGTCCACGGGTTCGCCGGCGTTCTCATGCTCTTCGGCCAAGTCCTCGGCGTAGCGACGCGGGGCGAAGGGCTTGCCAGCGGAGTTCTGCGCCTCGTGCAGCAGGCGTTCGATCAGGTCCCAGTCATGTTTCATGGCGGTACTCCCTAAGCGATGGGCTTATAGAGTCCGACTTCACTGGCGCGGCGCGGTTCGACCCAATTGCCTGAGCGGTCCACGCAAAGCAAAACGCCCCGAACCAGTCGGGGCGTTTCGGTCGCTTCTGTAAGCGCTGATCAGGCGCGGCGACGGAACAGCGGTTGCGGCTGATCGGCCGAAGCCTGGTAGACCTCGCTGTAGTCCTCGAAGGCCTTCAGGGCGTCGTACGGGTCCTTGTCCGCGCGCAGGGCGAAGGCATCGAAGCCAACGCGCTTGAGGGCGAACAACTGATCGCGCAGTACATCGCCGATGGCGCGGACTTCGCCCTTGTAGCCGTAGCGGGTGCGCAGCAGGTAGGCGGTGGAGGAGTGACGGCCATCGGTGAAGGCCGGGAACTCCAGGGCGATGACCTGGAAATGCGCCAGGTCATCGGCGATTTCCTCGATCTCGTCACCGGCTTCCAGCCATACGCCGAGGCCGCCGTCACGGGCTTTCAGCGCATGGGCATGCTCGCGCCACAGGTTCAGCGGAACGATGATGTCGTCGCAGTTGGGAATGACGTCCAGGGTCACGTCCTTGGCCAGCAGGTGCCAGGTTTCGTCGACCACCTGGCCGTTCTTAATGATTCGCTGCATAGACGCGCTCCTTGAACGGGTCGATACCGACACGGCGGTAGGTGTCGAGGAAGCTTTCTTCTTCGGTGCGTTGCTCGATGTAGACCTTGATGATCTTGTCGATCACGTCCGGCATGTCGTCCTGAGCGAAGGACGGGCCGAGAATCTGCGCCAGGCTTGCTTCGCGACCGGCGCTGCCGCCGAGCGATACCTGGTAGAACTCCTGGCCTTTCTTGTCCACGCCAAGGATGCCGATATGGCCCACATGGTGGTGACCGCAGGCGTTCATGCAACCGGAGATGTTCAGGTCGATATCGCCGATGTCGAACAGGTAGTCGAGATCGTCGAAGCGGCGCTGAATGGCCTCGGCCACCGGGATCGACTTGGCATTGGCCAGCGAGCAGAAGTCGCCACCCGGGCAGCAGATGATGTCGGTCAGCAGGCCCACGTTCGGTGTGGCGAAACCTTGCTCGCGCAGCTCGCCCCAGAGGGTCAGCAGCTGACGCTGTTCGACGTCGGCGAGGATGATGTTCTGGTTGTGGCTGTTGCGCACTTCACCGAAGGCGTAGCGGTCGGCCAGGTCGGCGATGGCATCGAGCTGCTTGTCGGTGACGTCGCCCGGCGCCACGCCGGTGGGCTTGAGCGACAGGGTCACGGCAACGTAGCCGGGCTTCTTGTGGGCGAAGGTGTTGCGCTGGCGCCAGCGGGCGAAACCCGGGTGTTCGGCGTCCTGCTGGGCGAGCAGGGCGTCTTCGTCCTCCAGGGCCAGGTAGGCCGGGTCGACGAAATGTGCGGCGACGCGGGCGACTTCGGCTTCGGTCAGGGTGGTTGGCCCATCCTTGAGGTGCGCCCACTCGGCATTCACGCGCTCGGCGAACACCTCGGGAGTCAGCGCCTTGACCAGGATCTTGATGCGCGCCTTGTACTTGTTGTCGCGACGGCCATAGCGGTTGTACACACGCAGGATGGCGTCGAGGTAGCTGATCAGGTGCTGCCAGGGCAGGAATTCATTGATGAAGCTGCCGACGATCGGGGTACGGCCCAGGCCGCCGCCGACGGAGACGCGGAAGCCCAGCTCGCCGGCCTCGTTTTTCACCGCTTCCAGGCCGATGTCATGTACTTCGATGGCGGCGCGGTCGCTCACGGCGCCGTTGACGGCGATCTTGAACTTGCGCGGCAGGTGGCTGAATTCGGGGTGGAAGGTCGACCACTGACGGATGATCTCGCACCAGGGGCGCGGATCGACGATCTCGTCCTTGGCCACGCCGGCGAACTGGTCGGTGGTGGTGTTGCGGATGCAGTTGCCGCTGGTCTGGATGGCGTGCATCTGCACGGTGGCCAGCTCGGCAAGGATCTCCGGCACGTCTTCCAGGTCCGGCCAGTTGAACTGCACGTTCTGCCGGGTACTGATGTGCGCGTAACCCTTGTCGTAGTCACGAGCGATCTTGGCCAGCATGCGCACCTGGGTGGTGGACAGCAGGCCATAAGGCACGGCGACGCGCAGCATGGGCGCGTAGCGCTGGATATACAGACCGTTCTGCAGGCGCAGCGGACGGAATTCCTCGCCGCTCAGCTCTCCGGCGAGGTAGCGACGGGTTTGATCGCGGAACTGCTTGACGCGATCCTCGACGATCTTTTGATCGTACTGGTCATAAACGTACATGAAGGGTCCTGTTTTCAGGCTACTTACTGCCAATCAGCGCGCACGGCCGCGCACTCCCGAGGAGCCGGGGCACGATACCAGCTCAGGTTTATGCGTAAAAGTGATGTTTGAATATATAAACCTAGCTTTAAGGAATAAGACCGCCCTAAAGCATAACCAGATGGTTTGAGCCAATGCCGAGGCTGGTCTTAAATACAGTGTGCGTCACCCACAATCACAAGAAGAGGGGGAGCCATGAGCGAGCACACCGATATGGACAATTCCGACAGTGTCATCGATGCCTGGGCGATCTTCTGCCTGATTCTGATTGCAGTAGGCACGGCGGTTTTCTGGGTCAGCGGGCAGTGAGAGCGAAGGCCGACGCGCATTAGCGGTCGGCCTTTTTCCATTTGCACCCTATACTGCGCCCCGTCAACCGGGGAGGGGCGTCGTGAGCAGGTGGGTGTTGGGCCTGGGGTTACTGTTGTGCTGTGCACTGGCGACAGCGCAGTCGCGCGCGCCGTCGGTGGTGTTTCTCAATCCTGGTTATTCCGACGAGCCGTTCTGGAGCGATTACGCCCTTTATATGGGTGACGCCGCTGGCGATCTGGGCGTGCAACTGACTGTGCTTTACGCTGAACGCGACCCTGTGCGCATGCTGAGCAATGCCCGACAGGTCCTGCAGGGCGAGCATCCGGATTACCTCATCTTCACCAACGAGCAGTTCCTGGGGCCCGAACTGCTGCGTTTGTTCGAAGGCAGCCAGGTGCGTCTTTTCGCGCTGCACAGCACGCTGACCGATGAGCAGCAGAGCCTGATCGGTGGCAGCCGCGAGCGTCACCGCAACTGGCTGGGCAGTCTGGTGCCCAACGACGAGGAAGCGGGCTACCTGATGGGGCGCAGTCTGCTCCAGCTCAGCCGCGGGCAACCGACCGAGATGCTGGCATTCTCGGGAGTCAAGCAAACCCCGTCATCGATCTTGCGTCTGGCCGGTTTGCAACGTGCGCTGAACGAGGCGCCGCATGTGCGTCTGGTGCAGGCGGTGCATGGCGAGTGGCAGGAGCAGCGTGCCTATGAGCAGGCGCTCGGCCTGTTGCCGCGTTACCCGAATGTCAGCCTGATCTGGTCCGCCAACGATGCAATGGCCTTTGGTGTGATGCGCGCTGCCGGCGAGCAGGGCAGAGCGTTGCACTATGCTGCGCTGAACAACTCGGCGCGGGTTCTGCAAGCGCGAATCGACGGCCAGATCGAGGTTCTGGCCAGCGGACATTTCCTTCTGGGCGCCTGCGCCATGGTGATGCTCAGTGATCACGCCCGCGGGTTGGACTTCATCGAGCGCGGCGGCAAGGATCAGGAGGCGCGGCTGCTGCGCATCATCGACAGGGAGCAGGCGCAGAGGCTGCTCAGCCGCCTCGGCCAGGCGGATATCGAAATGGATTTTCGCCAGTTCAGCGCGGTGGCACAGCCTCAGCTGCAGCGGTATGACTGTTCGATTGCATCGTTGCTGGACTGATCAGCCGGTCGCCATGTGCAGGATCAGCTTTACCGCGCCCAGCAGCACGATCACGAACAAGGCAGTGAAAAGTATCCCGAGCAGAATGAAATGACCGGGTTTGCCGCGGCTGAAGTCACGGCTGCGGTTCTTGCCGCTCTGTACGCCGAGCGCCGCCGCCAGCACGCTCTGCAGCATTTCGCGCAGGGTCAGTGGGGCCTGCTGGGGATCTTTGTCCTGATCTGTCATGTCGGTCTCTCCTTCGCTGCTGCAAGCATAGTCCGCAACCCGCCAGGCAGCACGAGGGGCTAGGCTGGCTTCCGCCAATCAGGCAATCTGCCCGGGCGCTGACCACCGACGCCGACCATGCCTGACGATCTTTTTGCCGACGATGCCGCGCAGACCGAGCGCACTCGCGAAACCATCCTGCGCTATCACCTGAGCTGGAAGCACCGCGACCTCGAAGCGGTGCTGGCGCTGTACCACCCGGATATCGAATACAACGATTTCTATCAGCAGCGGTGCATGCGCCTGGCCGACTTGCGCGAATACGTCGAGGCCAACCTGCCGCGCCGCCCGGGTGAGCTGTTGGAGCACGTCGACCGTATTCGCATCGATGGTCATACGGCCTTCATCCAGTATCGCACCAGCCTGCTGGGCGGGGACGGTCTGGTGTCGTTTCGCACCGGCGAGGCCATCACCGTGCGTGATGGGCTGATCTGGCGCATCAACGAATACGCCACCCTGGTGCATGAGGCCCGTGGCGCCGGCGAAACCGCCACTTCGCGCCCGGCGATCAGCCGTCTGGGGCTGTCGACGCGTCAGCTCGGGCAACTGGCGCAGGATCTTCAGGATTATTTCCAGCGCAGCCGGCCATTTCTCGACCCGGAGCTGGACCTGCAGCAGGTGGCCGCGGCGACCGGCTACAGCCGCAACCAGATTTCCCATCTGCTCAACCAGGTGCTCGGCGAAAGCTTCTATCGCTACGTCAATCGCGCTCGCCTGCAGTACCTGCTCGATGGCCTGCAGGCGGGTAGTGACCTGAAACGTATCGACGAACTGGCCTTTGCCTCAGGTTTCAATTCCTTGTCGGCGTTCTACAGCTGTTTCAAGCGCTACACCGGGCTGTCGCCGAAGGCTTATCTCAAGGAAATTTCCTCGCGGGCACGCACGCAAGACAGCACCTGATCGCCACTACTAGCCTTGCGTCATCAACCGATGACGGAGGCATGGATGAACTGGCGCAACATCAGCCTGTGGATGGATCAGCTCGATGATCCACTGCAGGCGCGGCCCAGCCTGCAGCACGATATTCAGGCAGACGTAGCCATCATCGGCGCCGGCTATACCGGCCTGTGGACGGCCTATTACCTCAAGCGCCAGGCGCCGCAGCTGCGGGTGGTGATATTGGAGGCCGAGACGGCCGGTTTCGGCGCTTCCGGGCGTAACGGCGGCTGGCTGATGGGTAACCTGCTCGGTGAGGATCGTCTGCTGGGTGCTCGGCCGTCTGCCGCGCGCAAGGCATCCTTCGATCTGCTGCACGCTATTCCCGACGAAGTAGCCGCGATGGTGGCCCGCGAAGGCATCGACTGTGACCTGCGCAAGGGCGGCGTGCTGTATTGCGCCACGCGCTATCCGGAGCAGGAAGTGCGCCTGCGCGATTTCCTCGAGCACTTGCGCGAGCTGGGCCTGGGTGAAGACGATTACCGCTGGCTGTCACCGAGCGAGCTGGCCGCGCAACTGCGTATCGCCAATGCCTACGGTGCGCTGTACAGCCCGCATTGCGCGACCATTCAGCCTGCCAAGCTGGTGCGGGGCCTGGCGCGTTGCGTCGAAGACATGGGCGTCGAGCTCTACGAGCGCAGTCCGGTGATCGACTGGCAGCCAGGCCAGGTGCGCACGGCACAGGCTCGTGTCACGGCCGATTGGGTGGTGCCGGCCATCGAGGGCTATGCGGCCACCTTGTCGCCGCTGGGCAATCACCAGTTGCCGGTGCAGAGCCTGATCGTGGCCACCGAGCCACTACCGGCGGATGTCTGGGCCGGTATCGGCCTGGAGCGGGGGCAGGCGTTCAGTGAATTCAGCCGTCAGGTCACCTATGGCCAGCGCAGCCTCGATGATCGTCTGATCTTCGGCGCACGCGGCGGTTATCGCTTTGGTGGACGTCTGCGCAGCGATTTCAACCTCACCGAAGAAGAACTGGGCCTGCGCCGCTATTTGATGGGGGCAATCTTCCCGCAACTGCGCAACGTGCGCTTCAGCCACTCCTGGGGCGGCAATCTGGGCATGGCGCGGCGCTTCCAGCCGCACATGCTGCGTGACTCACGCAACCGCATCGCGTTGTCTGGCGGCTACGGCGGCGAGGGTGTAGGTGCCAGCAACCTGGGCGGGCGTACCCTGGCCGATCTCATTCTCGGTCGGGACAGCGAACTGACCCAGCAGCCCTGGGTGTACAGCGATTCGCGCCTGGAGCGCCTGCCTGGCTGGGAGCCGGAGCCGTGCCGCTGGCTCGGCTACAACGCCATCATCCAGAGCTTCGTGCACGAGGACCGGGTGCTGGCCGATCCGCACAGCGCGCCTTGGCGCCGCCGTCTGGCCCAGAGCGTGGCGGGCTTTATGGAAGGTTTCATGAAATGACTGCGGAGAATCCGATGAGCATCGACCACTTCAAGAACACGGCCGAGCTGGCCTTGGACGAGGTCAATCCGGTGGCCGTGCCGCTGGGCGAACCGCATGCGCTGACCCGCACCCACAGTGTCGAGCGCGCCGATGGCGTCGAGGCCGGCGTGTGGGAGTGCAGCCCCGGTCGCTGGCGCCGGCAGATCGTGCAGCAGGAGTTCTGCCACTTCATTGCCGGGCGCTGCACCTTCACCCCGGACGGCGGCGAGCCGATCGAGATCCGCGCCGGCGATGCGCTGATGATGCCGGCCAATACAACCGGTATCTGGGACATACAAGAAACTGTACGCAAGACCTTCGTGCTGATCTTCTGATCGGCGCACCCCGAGTCACTGCCTAACAAGAACAATCGACGAGGTCACTCATGCTGAAGAAATTCCTCCCGCTGATGCTTCTGGCATCGGCCAGCCAGGCCGCCGAGGGCGTGCGCGTCTACAACTGGACCGACTACATCGCCCCGGACACCCTGAAGAATTACGAGAAGGCCAGCGGCCAGCACGTGCAATACGACGTCTACGACAGCAACGAGACGCTGGACGCCAAGCTGATGGCCGGTCGCTCCGGCTACGATGTGGTGTTCCCTTCCAACCACTTCATGGCCCGGCAGATTCAGGGTGGTGCGCTGAAGAAGCTCGATCGCAGCAAGCTACCGAACTGGAACAACCTCAACCCGGTGCTGATGAAGGCGCTGGAGGTCAATGATCCGGGCAACGCACACGGCTTCCCTTACCTGGGCAGCACGGGTATCGGTTACAACGTCGACAAGGTGCGTGCGGTGCTGGGCGATGAGGTGAAGATGGACAGCTGGGAGGTGCTGTTCGATCCGGCCAAGCTGGCCAAGCTCAATGAGTGTGGCGTCGC
>JAEYXX010000015.1 GCA_023431055.1 Pseudomonadota bacterium | reverse complement strand
GACTCGACCTGGTTGGGCGAAACGATGCCAGCGCGGTAGCCCGCCAGCAGTTGCTCGATCAGCGCCTGACGGTCGTCTTCGCGGTTCTGCTTCTGGTACACGGTGGCCAGTTCGGCGTAGCACGCGTCGTTGCTGGCCAGGCGCGCCTGGCAGATACGCTCGATCTCGCCCAGGTGCTGGTCGTAGGTGCCATCGGTGCGGTACAGAAGAATCTGCGCCAGTTCTGCCTGGGGCAGACCCTGCTGGCGCCAGTCTTGGATACGTTGCGCAAGGTTCATGGCGGGGAAGTCCTGTGGGTAGAACAGGTAGAGTTCGGTCAGCGGCAGCAGCGCACTGGGCTCGTGAGCCTGCGCTGCGCTCTCCAGCAGCTCGGCGGCCTCCTGGCGCTCGGCTAGGCTGCTGCCGGGCTTGCGCGCCAGCAGCTTGCCGAGGCGCGCCTTGGCGCGCGGTGAGCCGTCGAGGGCCTGACGGTAGATGCGCTCGGCCTCATCCAGATCCTGGGTCTGGCCATTGGCGGCGTAGATGTCGGCCAGGCCGATCTGCGCGTCGCTGTAGCCCATTTCGGCGAGCTGGCGGAAATGCCATTCGGCCGTCTGTTGGTCGCCGCTCTGCAGGGCTTCACGCGCCAGGCGCTCATCCGGCAGGCCGGCGCAACCGGCCAGCGTGGCGCTGACGGCGAGGCCGAGCAGGGCAGGGCGAAGAAGGGGCATGCTCACGGCGATCTCCTTATCGACCTGCCGCGACGGCTTGATCGACCAGGCCGAACAGCGACGGGCCACGGTCGATGACCACATCCACCGGTTGCCCGGCGAGGCTGGCCGGCAGCACGTCTTGCGGCTTGATCACCACGCGGATGTCCGAGCTCAGGCCGCCGTCATGCAGGGCGCTGCTGACGATCTCGCCGTGACGCGCCTGGTCTTCGCCGGCCACCTTGAAGGTCACCGGGGTACCGGGGCGTGCCTGTTCCAGGTGGCGGTAGGGGAAGCTGGCGCTGACGGTGGCCACGCCGTCCTGCGGCACCAGTTCGAAGATCACGTCACCCTTGCTGGCGAACTGACCGTCGGCCACCAGCTGGCGGGCGATCTTGCAGTTGCACGGGCTGGTCAGGGTGCCTTGCATCTCGCGGGCGAACAGCGCTTCGATCTGGCTTGGTTCGAGCTGATCGTCACCCAGGTGGCCCTTGAGCATTTCCAGCATGCTGGTGGTGAAGGTGGCGATCGGCGCGCCTTTCTCGACGATGCCATCGGGCTGCGCCAGGCTCTGCACGCTGCCTTCACGCGGCATGGTCACTTGCAGCGCCGGCAGGCTGATCTGCGCCGACTGGGCGTGGGTGACGAAGTACAGGCCGTAGATCGACTTGCCGATGTAACCGAAGGCGGCCAGACCGATCACGAAGATCGCGGCGCTGAAGGTCACGGCGCGCAGGCGGCCGAACATGCCCATGCCACCGCCGGCGCCGTTCTTGCGCGCCTTGGTGAAGTTGTCGCGCTGCAGGATATGCAGCACCTCGCCGACGTTGACCAGCTCACCGGCCAGGTGGGCGCTGATCAGGTGGCGCAGGGCGGCAGCTTCGCGTGCGCCGAGGCCGTGGAACTGGCAGCCGATGCGGTTGTGCTCCGGCTGTACCGAGTTGACCTGGAACTCGACGTCCAGACCCAGCACCAGGCTGTCGAGCTGGAACTGCAGTTGGCCGCGATGGAAGTCCCCGACCTTGTGCGAGGTCTTTTCGTTGGTGAAGCTGAAGCCGCCGGCAGAGATGTCCTGCAGGCGAGCATCGATGCGCTCGCCCTTGGCATTGGTGAAGCGCAAACGCCCTGGCAGCTTGACGCGTGCGTGCTGGCGCTGGGCCTCGGACTCATGGACGACGTTGTGATTGGCGACGGAGTTCATGGTGGCTAATTCCTATTCGAGTAGGGTCATACCAGCGCCAGCAGCGCGGCGATGAAGACGGAGGCAGCAGAGAAAGTCATGGCACGCGACGACCAGCTGTTGAACCAGTTGGCGAAGCTGGACAGGCCGCGGTTGAGCTTGGTGTTCTGGCGCGTCCAGGACTGTTGGTCGAGGCGGAAGAACACGTAGATCTTCACCATGGCCCCGACGATCTGGTTGTAATAGAGCAGCGCCGGGTAGGCCGGGCCGATGCGATGCCCGGAGAGCATCAGCAGCAGAGTCAGGATCAGCCGCGTGGTGCCGATCCACAGCAGGTAGATCAGCAGATACATCACGCTGTACTTGAGGCTGGCGATGATCGCCACGCACAGGCCCAGCAGGCAGGTCCACATCGACACGCGCTGGTCGAACAACACCAGGGTGGTGAAGGCGCCGAGGCGACCCAGGCCCAGGCGCAGGGCGCGCGAATTCTGCCGCAGGTTGTTGCCATACCAGCGGAACATCAGCTTGCGGCTGGCCTTGATGAAGCTCTTCTCCGGCGGGTGCTCGACCGTGTTGATGGCGGCGTCCGGCACGTAGAAGGTGTCGTAGCCCAGGCGCATCAGGCTGTACCAGCTGGACTTGTCGTCACCGGTGAGGAACTGGAAACGACCCAGGCGCCAGTGCTCGAGGTGGTCGGCTTCGACGTCGCGGATGAACTCCGGATCGGTCACCACGCTGGCGCGGAACACCGACATGCGCCCGGTCATGGTCAGCACGCGCTTGGAGAGCGCCATCGAGCACATGTTGAGGTGGCGCTGGGCGAAGCGCAGCTTGTGCCATTCGCTCATCAGGTAGCTGCCGCGTACCTCGCAGAACTCGTTGGTGGTCAGCCCGCCGACATTAGGGAAGAGCTTGAACCAGGGCACGCATTTACGGACCACTTCAGGTTCGAGCACGGTGTCGCCGTCGATCACCGCCACCACCGCATCGCGGTCCGGCATCTGCCGGGAAATGGCGCGGAAACCGTGGGCTAGGCCGTCACGTTTACCGGTGCCGGGAATGCGCACGATGTCCAGGGTAACGTGCGCCGGCGGTTCGGCCTGAGTCCAGAGGTTCTTGATCAGCAGCTCATCGGAGAGCTCGACGATCGAGCACACCACCGTGGTCGGGTAGCCGCAGTCGATGGCTTCGCGAATCACCGAGCGGTAGACCATGGCAGTGGTCAGTGCCTCGATGCGAAAGCTGGTGACCAGCAGGAACACATGAGAGGGGTCGGCGTCCTTGCCGAGTTTTGTAACCTTGCGGCGGTACCAGGGGTACACCAGGTAAAGGAACAGGCAGCCACGCACGAAGTGCATGGCACCCATGGAATAACGCCAGATGCCGACGATGCCGATCAGCAGCAGGAAGTGTCGCGAGTCGGGATCGAACACCGACCGCGGCAGCGCCAGCGCCAGGAGCATCAGCAAGCTGAGATAGAGCATCCAGCCACTGGCTTGGTTGAGGCCGTTCTTGAGCTTGTCCATTTGCGTCTCCGCATACCTGCACGCGCTGGGCGTGCAGGTACGCTCGGGCCTTACCAGCAGATGCCTTCGGCCACGCCATTGCTGGCGTGGGGCATGAAACCGACCAGGTCGATCACGCGCTTGCCGCTCGGCGCCTGCTCGGCCAGCTTGGCGAAGCGCTCATCGCTGTTGCCCAGGACGATGATGTCGGCCTTCGCCACCACTTCTTCCAGATCGCTGTTGAGCAGCGAGGAGACGTGCGGGATCTTCGACTCGATGTAGTCCTTGTTGGCGCCATGCACGCGGGCGTACTCGACGTTGCGGTCGTAGATGCTCAGGTCGAAGCCCTTGCCGATCAGCATCTCGGCCAGTTCCACCTGTGGGCTTTCGCGCAGGTCATCGGTACCGGCCTTGAAGCTCAGGCCGAGCAGGGCGACCTTGCGCGAGTCATGGCTGGCGATGATGTCGAAGGCCTTCTGCACCTGGGCGGCGTTGCTGCGCATCAGCGAGCCGATCAGCGGGGCTTCCACGTCCAGGCTGCTGGCGCGGTAGTTCAGCGCGCGCACATCCTTGGGCAGGCAGGAACCGCCGAAGGCGAAGCCGGGCTTCATGTAGTACTTGGAGAGGTTGAGCTTGTGATCCTGGCAGACCACGTCCATCACTTCGCGGCCATCGACGCCGACTGCCTTGGCGATGTTGCCGATCTCGTTGGCGAAGGTGACCTTGGCCGCGTGCCAGACGTTGCAGGTGTACTTGATCATCTCGGCGACTTCGATGTCCTTGCGGATGATCGGTGCGTCGAGCTCGCTGTAGATGCTTTCCAGCAGGTCGCCGGAGGCCTTGTCCAGCTCACCGATGACGGTCATCGGCGGGAAGTCGTAGTCCTTGATCGCGGTGCTTTCACGCAGGAACTCGGGGTTCACCGCCAGGCCGAAATCGACGCCGGCCTTCTTGCCCGAGCAGTCTTCGAGAATCGGCAGTACCACGTTCTTCGCGGTGCCCGGCAGCACGGTGCTGCGTACCACCACGGTGTGGCGCTCGTTCTTGTCGCGCATGGCCATGCCGATCTCGCGGCACACGCCTTCGATGTAGTTCAGCTCCAGGTCGCCGTTCTTCTTGCTCGGGGTGCCGACGCAGATGAACGACACATCGCTCTCCAGAACGGCAGCGGCGACGTCGGTGGTGCCACGCAGACGACCCTGACGCAGGCCCTGTTGTAGCAGTTCTTCCAGGCCCGGCTCGACGATGGGCGATTTGCCGTTGTTAATCAGGTCGATCTTGTTCGCGGAGATATCCACGCCAATCACGTCGTGACCCCGTGCCGACAAACAGCCGGCACAAACGGCACCCACATAACCTAAACCGAAGATACTGATTCGCATGGTATTCACCTCGTCCGTTCGATGCAGTTTCAAATACTGGCCTTTTGGCCAAAACTAGTCCGGAAACTTGCTTTTCAAATAAGAGCAAGTTCATTCAGGCATGAGTAGAGAGTGGTGCCTGAATTGGCACCGAGTGCGGGCCTTTATATATAAGGTGGCCCTTTGATGTTGTCGCTTTAACCTCGTGCGAGGTCTCTGTTTCGGTACTCTTGCAGGTTGTTTGGGTCTCCCTTTGAACTACACCAACTTTTCTCTGGGCGAAGCTGTCTGGCGGAAGTCAATCCGCTATCAGGCAGGTTCAGTTGACGGAAAGTTATGTATTGAAATGTGTTACGGGCTGTATGAGTGGCGGCACTTTCGGATAGTTCCTACCGTTCGTCCTGAAGCTGAACCGGAGCTGAACGGCTAATTTGATCGCAATATAGTGGCAAGTTGCAAAATGCATGATGGCACTCGGCGAGTTAACTAACGCGAAACTATCCGATAACTAAGTGACGTAATAAGTTCTGCAGGAAGTGCGATCGCGCTGAAACTGTGATGCCAAGCAGGTTTTTGAGAATCAAACGCAACGGCGAGGGAATTTTTGCCAGGCGCAGCGCTCGGCGCGTAGCGAGGCGACAGGTGGGATGCGGAAAGGGGAGGTAGGGTGTCGTTCAGTGCAGCGGTCGAACCCATGCAGTAACCGATGAGCGGTGCATGGGTTCGATCGGTTTGGCGATCAGTCCTGCGGTTGGTCGCGCAGGAAAACCAGGCTATCCGACTTGGAATGCTCGGCCGAGTAACGGTAGCCCTGATAGTTGAAATCCTTCAGGCCTTCGGGGTTGCTCAGGCGTTCCTTGATCACGTAGCGCGCCATCAGGCCACGGGCCTTCTTGGCATAGAAGCTGATGATCTTGTACTGGCCGTTCTTCAGGTCCTTGAACTCAGTATCGATGATGCGCGCGTTCAACGCCTTGCGCTTGACCGCGCCGAAGTATTCGTTGGATGCCAGGTTGAGCAGTACGTCGTCGCCTTGGGCGGCCAGTGCCTCGTTCAGCCAGCCACTGATGCGCTCACCCCAGAAGGCGTACAGGTCCTTGCCGCGGCCGTTGGCCAGCTTGGTGCCCATTTCCAGGCGATACGCCTGCATCAGATCCAGCGGGCGCAGCACGCCGTACAGGCCCGACAGCATGCGCAGGTGGGCCTGGGCAAAGTCGAAATCGTCTTCGGAGAAATCCTCGGCATTCAGCCCGGTGTAGACGTCACCCTTGAATGCGAGCAGTGCCTGCTTGGCGTTGGATGGGTTGAATGGTCGCTCCCAGCTGCCAAAGCGAGCGGCGTTGAGGCCGGCGAGCTTGTCCGACAGGCCCATCAGCTCGGCGATCTGCGCCGGGCTGAAGTCGCGCAGCTGCTCGATCAGCTCCTGGGCGTGGTCGAGGTGTTCGGGTTGGGTGAAGCGCGGGGTGGCGGGCGGGGTCTCGTAGTCGAGGGTCTTGGCCGGTGAAATCACCATCAGCATGTGCAAGGTCTCCAGAAAGCGTGATGGCGATTCTAGAGGCCGGGATTCGGCAAGACCACCTATCGCGGTGATTGAGAGGAACCGAGGCGCTGCTGTTGTAGGAGCGAGCTCTGCTCGCGAAGCGGTTGCCAGCAATGATCAGGGGCGAAGCGTTACCTGCACCTGAATGGCGCGACGTGCTGCAAGTGAGGGCGGTAAGCGAAGCGGGTTGAAGCAGGTAGGACTTCGGACTGTAACGGGGCGCCAGCGGCACGCCAAGCGTTATCTGTCGCCCGTGCAAATAAAACTGCATGCCAGAAAAAAAACGTTTTTCTGTCATGTGAATTGGAGTAATAAAAAAGCAAGACCGCCGAAACCTGCAGACAGGTGGCGGCCATTGGCCCTCACCTTGCTTGCCACCTTTCGGCCCCGATCTGAAAAATCGGCGGTCTCTGTCCGGCGCAGCACCGCCCTGGTATTGCGTCGCCTGGCTACTACAAGAAGGTGACCGAGTATGGATGACCACGGACGCTCCAAGCCCACCGCTCCAACCCTCTACGCCCTCGACACCAATGTTCTGATTCACGATCCCAACGCCTTGCTCAACTTCGAAGAACACCACGTCGCCATCCCGATGACGGTGTTGGAGGAACTCGACAAGCTGAAGTCCGGCAAGCACGGCGTCGCAGCTGAATGTCGCCAGGCCATCCGCCTGATCGATCAGATTCTCGCCGGTGCCGAACCCGAGGACGTCGAGTACGGCGTACCTATCCAGCGCGGCAAGAGCGGTCCCTGCGGGCGACTGTCCATCCTCATGAGCAAAAGCGCCGCGCCGGTCACCTGGCTGCCGGAAACCCTCAACGACAACAAGATCATCAACCAGTTGGTGGAACTGAAGTCACGTAACCCCGGGCTGTCCGTGGTGCTGGTGACCAAGGACATCAACATGCGCCTGAAAGCGCGCGCTTGCGGGATCGACGCCGAGGACTATCACACCGACCAACTGGTCGATGACGTCTCGCTGTTGTCGAAGGGCTACCACGACATGCCCGGCTCGTTCTGGGACCGCGTGAGCAAGGTCGATACCCGCCAGGACCATGGCCGCACCTGGCATCGCGTGCAGCTGATCGACAACTTGCCGGCGGTACACGTCAACGAGTTCATCCTCGATGAGCAGGGCTTCGTCGGCTGGATCAAGGCCATCAAGGGCGACGAGCTGGTGATCCTCGACATGCATCAGGAGCCGCTGCTGCATCAGGAAGCCTGGGGCCTGAAACCGCGCGACATCCACCAGGCGCTGGCGCTGTTCGCACTGCTCGACCCGGACATCCACCTGGTCAATCTGTCCGGCGCCGCCGGCTCCGGCAAGACCATCCTGGCGCTGGCCGCGGCCATCGAGCAGACCATGGTCAGCAAGCGATACCGGAGGATCATCGCTACCCGCAGCGTGCAGGGGCTGGATCAGGAAATCGGCTTTCTGCCCGGCACCGAGGCGGAGAAGATGGAGCCCTGGCTCGGCGCGATTACCGACAACCTCGAGGCGCTGCACATGGAGGACGAGAGCACCCACGGCAGCGTCGACTACATCCTGCAGAAGGTGCCGCTGCAATTTAAGTCGCTGAACTACATCCGCGGGCGCAGCTTCCAGCAGAGCCTGATCCTCATCGACGAGTGTCAGAACCTCACCCCGCACCAGATGAAGACCATCATCACCCGTGCCGGCAGCGGCTCGAAGGTGGTCTGTCTGGGCAACCTGGCACAGATCGACACCCCTTACCTGTCAGCGCCGAGCTCGGGCCTGACCTACCTCACCGAACGCTTCAAGGACTTCCCGCACGGCGTTCATATCACCCTGCAAGGCGTACCGCGCTCGATCCTCGCCGAGTACGCGGAAAGCCACATGTAACCCTCGGGCCGTTAAACAGGCGCCCCTGCTCGCAAGAGCCGGGGCGTTTTAGTCTGCATCGCCACAGGTCCCGTAGGAGCGGCTTCAGCCGCGATGATCGCGGATAAATCCGCTCCTACAGTTGCGTAGCCTGTAGCCCGGATGCAATCCGGGGTTTTTGCCACCCTGGCCGCGGATTGCATCCGGGCTACGATATCCTGACCTGCAGGTTTACAATCGAGCGATTCCCGCCAGGAGCTTTCCCGTGCTGACCCACCTCGATTCCCAAGGCCGCGCGCATATGGTCGATGTCACCGACAAGGCGACCACCTTTCGCGAAGCCACCGCCGAAGCGCGCGTGCGCATGCTGCCCGCCACCCTGCAGATGATCGTTGCCGGTGAGCACCCCAAGGGCGATGTGTTCGCCGTAGCGCGTATCGCCGGCATCCAGGCCGCAAAGAAAACCAGCGACCTGATCCCCCTGTGCCACCCGCTGATGCTCACCGGGGTCAAGGTCGAGCTGAGTGCAGAGGGCGACGACACGGTGCATATCACCGCGCGTTGCAAACTGTCCGGGCAAACCGGTGTCGAGATGGAAGCACTGACTGCCGCCAGCGTCGCCGCGCTGACCATCTATGACATGTGCAAGGCCGTGGATCGCGGCATGGTCATCGAGCAGGTGCGCCTGCTGGAAAAGCTCGGCGGCAAGAGCGGTCACTACAAGCTGGAGGAACAAGCATGATCCGCGTGCAGTATTTCGCCCGCTACCGTGAAGCCCTGGGCCGTGACGACGAACAGCTCAGCGGCGACTTCGCCACTCTCGACGACCTGCGCCTGCACCTGGTCGCCCGTGGCGGCGAGTGGGAAGTGCTGGGCGAGCAAAACCTGATGTGCGCGCGCAACCAGGAACTGTGCAGCCTCGACGAACCGCTGGCCGAAGGCGACGAAGTGGCCTTCTTCCCCACCGTCACCGGCGGTTGATGCCGCTATGACCTTAGGAGGGGCGTAGGGTGGGCTTCAGCCCACCATCAACCCACCAACCGACTCTGAAACGCCCCATCAAACGAGACACCCCCGCATGACCATCCGCGTCCAAACCCAACCCTTCGACCCCGGCACCGAGCTCAACGCCCTGCATGCCGCCAATCTTGGCATCGGCGCGGTGGTCACCTTTGTCGGCTACGTGCGCGACTTCAATGATGGCCGCGAAGTCGGCGGCATGTTTCTCGAGCATTTTCCCGGTATGACCGAAAAGGCCCTGGCCAAGATCGCCGATGAAGCGTGCGAACGCTGGCCGCTGCTGGGTATCGAGATCATCCACCGCGTTGGTCGACTGGAGCCGGGCGAGCCCATCGTCTTCGTCGGTACCAGCAGCGCCCATCGCCAGGCGGCGTTCGATGCCTGCAATTTCGTCATGGACTACCTGAAGACCCGCGCACCCTTCTGGAAGAAGGAAGACACCAGCGAAGGCCCGCGCTGGGTCGAAGGCCGTTGCAGCGACCAGAGCGCTGCCGAACGCTGGCAGAAACCCTAAGGCTTCTGCCGTGCGGTGCGCCCGGCGCTGGCGATCACTTGCACGCCTACGCCAGCGCCAGATGTACCCGCAGGGCAATGGGGATCAGCATCAGCAGCACGCCCAGGCCCAGCACGCGTATGCCCCACTCATGCTCGCGAAAGTTGAAACCGACTCCCAGCAGCAGGAAGCCCCCGATCAGCAGCACCAGCATCAGGTTAAAGTGATCCATCGCTCTTCTCCGCTTCCCGGTCTTTGTTACAGCCTAGCCCCTCCGTCTGCCTCGGGGGCTGACCTGCGGCAATGAATGCCTGACTCGATTGGCGACAAGTTGCGTCTTGATCGGTCGCTGTCTCGCCGCATGGCCTGCTTCATACTGCGCGCAGTCATCGTCAAGGATCGTCCATGCGCCTGCTTCCCTCACTCCTGCTCGCCGGCCTGCTGGCCACCACACCGCTGCACGCTGCCGAGCGCAGCTTCACTATCCTGCACAGCAACGACTGGCAGTCGCGTCTGCTCGGTTTTGGGCCAAACAACGAATACACCCCGGCCACGGCGAACGATGACGGCACCGTTGGCGGCGTCGCGCGTCTGGCCACCCTGTTGAACGAGCGCCGCGCGGCAGCCGGTGACGAGCCTCTGCTGCTGCTCGATGGCGGCGACTTCACCATGGGCACGCTGTTTCACACCATCGCCCGTGAGATGGGCAGCGAACTGCGCCTGATGAGCGACCTGGGCTACGACGCAGCGGTGATCGGCAACCACGAGTTCGACTTCCGTCCGGCAGGCCTCGCGGCGATGATCAGCTCTGCGCACAAGGCCAAGGGCGAGGCGCTGGTGCCATTGCTGTCGAGCAATATGCGGTTCGATCCGGCGAGCAAGGCCGACGACAGCCTCGAGGCACATGCCGAGGCCGGGCGCATCCTGCCATACAAGCTGATCGAGCGTGGTGGCATTCGCTTCGGCCTGTTCGGGCTGCTCGGCAACGACGCCGTGGCGGTGAGCCCGATGATCAAACCGGTGACCTTCGCCGATCCGGTGACCACCGCCAGGGAAACCGTGACCAAGCTGCGCGAGGAGGGCGCCGAAGTGGTCATCCTGCTCTCACACATGGGCGTTACCCAACAGGACGATGGCAGCTGGCGCGGTGAGGAAGTGGAGCTGGTCGAGCAGGTGCCGGGCATCGATATCGTCGTCGGCGGCCACTCGCATGTAGCGCTGCCGCAGCCGGTATTGGTCAATGGGCATACCCCGGTGGTGCAGGCCGGTTCGGAAATCCAGTACCTCGGCGAGCTGCGCATGACCCTCGGTGACGACGGCGTGCCGCGAGTGCGCGACTACCGCCTGCATGCGGTCAATGACAGCATTGCCGGCGATGCGACCATCACCGCCAAGGTCGAAGACTTCAAGCAGGTGGTCAGCGAGCGCATGCTGGCGCCCAAGGGCTATCGTTTCGACCAGCCGCTGGCCAAGGTCGACCAGAGCCTGGGCCGCGACTTCAGCGACCAGACCCTGGCCAACCTGGTGACCGATGCCCTGCGTCATGCGGTGGACGCCGATCTGGCCTTCACCGGCAACGGCACCATCCGCGATGATCTGCTCAAGGGCCGCAACGGTGTGCAGGATGTCTCCGACCTGTTTCGCATCGCGCCGCTGGGCATCGGCCATTTCGACGACGAACCCGGCTACCCGATGATCAAGGCTTATGTCAGCGCCCGTGAAATCAAATCGCTGCTGGAGGTGCTGCTGCTCGCCTATCAGCTGCGTGACAGCCAGAGCTACTACCCGCGGGTCTCCGGCGTGCGCTTTACCTACAACCCCTGGCGCGTGCCGTTCGACCGCGTCAGCCGCATCGAGATTGGAGACCCGGTCAGGGGTTACCGCGACCTGGATCTGAACGACACGCGCCTCTACAGCATCGGCGCCACCAGCTACGTCGGCAGCTTCACCTGGCTGGTTCCGGACCTGACCAAGGGCCTGCTCGATGTGATCCCCAAGGACGCCGAGGGCAAGCCGCTGCCGCGTATCGAAGACGCCATCGTCGACCAGGACCCGGAAACCGAAGGTGTGCAGGAACTCAAGGAATGGCAGGCGCTGCTCGACCATATCCGCAGCCTGCCGGATCTCGACGGCGACGGCCTGGCCGATATTCCCACCACCGGCATCGCTGCCGAGGCGCGCATGATTCGCGCGCCCAGCCTGCATCCGGCCGAGATGTTCCGCCTCGCCGGGCCGCTGCAGTGGGGCGTCAGCCTGGTAATCCTGGCCTGTGTGCTGCTGATCTTCTGGCTGCTGAGCCGCCCACTGCGCCGCCGCTGTTGAGTGCCGGGGGTGCGCTGCGTGCCGACTCCAGTACGCAGCGCGCTGCCTTTGCACCTCCGCCGCAATCTTGCCAAGCCTGGCCTGCCTCCGTATGGTGCAAAGCCGCCTGATTCGGAAGCTATGCAATGATCGCTCAGCACTGCCCACTCGCTGACCGTGCTCAACCGGGCCGTTCCCGTTCGGATAAAACTGGCGCGGCAATCGCCTTATGAACGCACTCCAACACTCGCGCCCGCTGGCGCTGTTCGGCCTGTTGCTGGCCAATCTCTGCTGGTCCGGCAATGCCCTGGTGGCGCGCGCCTTCGCCGGTGAAATCGCGCCGTTCACCCTGTCGTTCTGGCGCTGGTGCCTGGCTCTGGTGCTGCTGTTGCCTTTCGTCGCCATGCCGCTGTGGCGTCATCGCGTGGCCGTGGGCAATGCCGGCTGGCGTCTGCTGGTGCTTGGCGGCCTGGGCATCGCCGGCTACAACTCGCTGCTCTACAGCGCCGCGCAGACCACGGCGGCAATCAATATCTCGCTGGTCAACACCTGCCTGCCGCTGGTGACCTTCATCGGCGCCGGGCTGCTGCTCAACGAGTGGCCGGCGCGCCGTGCCTGGTGGGGCATGCTGGTGGCCGTAGCGGGCTTGGCGGTGCTGATCAGTCAGGGGCAGTGGAGCCGCCTGGCCAGCCTGTCGTTCAACCAGGGCGACCTGATCATGCTGCTGGCCGTGGTCGACTGGGCGCTGTACTCGCTGCTGTTGCGGCGCTGGTCGGCGTACCTGCAGCCGATTCCGCCGCTGGCCTTGCTGGGCGTGTTCATTCTGCTCGGCGTGCCGCTGATCCTGCCTTTCTACCTCTATGAGCTGAGTCAGGGCGCCCACCTGACGCTCAATGCAGCCAACCTCTCGGCCATCGCCTACACCGCGGTGTTCGCTTCGCTGGTGGCCTACCTGGCCTGGAACCATGGCATCCGTGTGATCGGCGCGGCCAAGGCGGCGCTGACCAACTACGTGATGCCGGTATTCACCGCGTTTCTCGGCTGGGTGCTGTTGAACGAGAGCTTGCAGCTCTACCACTGGCTGGGCGCCGCGATGATCTTCGGCGGCCTGCTGCTGGCCACGCGGCCAGGCAAAACAAGGTAGGAGCGGCGCCTCGCCGCGAATGCTTCGCCCCCGGGGCGGGGCTTCTACGCAGGGCTGTAGCGCTGCTCGGTAGCGTAGGGGGATCACGCTTCACCGATCCACCTTTCAGCGCCGGCGGATGAAAAGGCGTCATCCGCCCTACGGCGATCCCCTCACTCCGGCTTCATCATCACGAAGGCTTCACCGCCTTTGCGATCATGCATGAGGATGAAAGGCTGCCCGGCGATCATCATCTTCACCGGTACCTTGCGTGGCACCGTGGTGCCGGCGCTGACCGCTGCGGCCGTCAGCAACTGACTGGTCAGCGTGTCGTCCTGTTGCGTCTCGCTGGTCACCACGCATTCATGGCTGACCTTCACCTGCATGCTCAGGCTCTTGTCCGCATTGAAGCCGACAGTGGCAAAACCCATATCGGTCATCTCGTCGATGCCATGCTGCCGCGCCACGCGATGCGCCTCGGCAAAGCTCGGTGCCGTCTGCAGGCAAATATCGCGAAAGGCCTGCACCACCGGCGAAGTGACCGGCACCGGTGGCTGCGAGCCCAGGTTGGCACAGGCGCCCAATAGACCACAGCTGACAAGCAAGGCGAGCTTTTTCATCACATCTTCCTTAATGAAGGTTGTTCAGGGTTGGTGGCAAAGATCATGCCCGAGCAGCTGCGAGGCCAGCCCCTTGGCCAGATAGGTTTCAACCACGCGGCCCTCGCCGCAGTCGGTCTTGTGGCCGATGGCGATACCGATGGAAAGCAGCACGAATAGCGCCAGGCCTATATTCTGGATGGGCGTCATGACGGGGCTCGTTGTGTAAACAATGGCAGGATGAAGAGGCGGGCAGGTGATGGCAAGTGCCAACCTCATCGTCGGCACTTCGAGTGATGCAGGGATGTGACCGTTACGGCAGGGTGATCGAAAGATCGCCCAGCATGACGCGGGCAATGATCATCCAGACAACCGCGCTGACGATGCCCAGCACGCCATAGCCGACAACGATGCCAATGGCGATCTGCTTCCACAGCCCGGCGAAGCGGTTGGGTTCGTTGCGGTAATGCGTCGGCATATCACGCTCCGCCCGCAGATCGTCGAAGTCGTCTCTCGCTCTCAAGGTGTTCTCCTGGTTCATAGGCCAGCGCGCGGCGGCGCTGTAGCCTGCTTGGGGGCGGATTTTCCGGCATCGCCCGACAGCCCTGCAAGCACAGTCCGAGCCGTTGGGCGGTGAGCAGCGGGCTCGGAAACGAGCGATTGGGCGCGTCGCCAGCGGCGAAGCCTAACCGCTTGATAAAACGTAAATTTATCGTTGAACTGGGGTTGACAGCAGTGGGCGAGACGCGGACAATGCGCGCCGTTGGCTACATAGCTCAGTCGGTTAGAGCGCAGCATTCATAATGCTGATGTCCCAGGTTCAAGTCCCGGTGTAGCCACCATAAATTTCAAGGGGTTAGCGCAAGCTAACCCCTTTTTATTTGCCCCGCTTTTTGTCCCTTTCAGTCGCCCTTGGAACGAGGCTGGCTCAATACCGCTTCGCGTGAAGGTAATGGGCGTTCCACATCGGCAGGCGTGACCTGAAAGCCCGCCAAGCGCAGGCTGGCGATGTAGTTGGAACGACGCACCCTGGCGAAGTAGGCCTTTTTGATCTGCAAAGATGGGTGCGACATGACGCTAACTCTATCGACGGTGACAATCGCTTCAGTGGTCAGGCGAACGCCAGTTTGCCAACCTGTTTGAGGTCTACGTGCTGACGGGCGATCCACAGATCATAAGCGTCCTGCATGGCCAGCCAGCTTTCCGGCGAGCGCCCCAGTACTACTGACAGGCGCAGGGCCATTTCCGGTGTTACACGGCTACTGCCTTTGAGTACACGACTCAGTGTCGAGGGTGCTACGCCTAGCTTCTCGGCCAACTCACGGCCGCTGATGCCGTTGGGCTCCAGGTAGATATCGGTGATGAACTCACCGGGTTGGGGTGGGTTGTGCATGTTCATCAGTGGTAATCCTCATAGTCCAGGACATAAGCGTTTCCGTCGCGAAACTCGAACGTCAGCCGCCAGTTGCCGTTCACTGTGAAAGAGCTGATGAAAATCCTTCACCCCTAGCCGTCAGGCCACGTCTGCCAGCAGGCTTTCATAGGGGATGCGTAGGCCGTCATGCAGGCGTCTGATCATCGCCAGGCTTAATTTTCGCTTGCGGTTCAATACTTCGGAAACTCGGCCACTGGAGCCAATGAATGGCTCGAGGTCGCGCGGCGTCAGGCCTTGCTGATCCATACGAAATTTGATGGCTTCGATAGGGTCGGACGGCGGCATCGGGGCGTGCTCGTCTTCATACTTGCTCACAAGAAGAGCCAGCACTTCGAGTTCATCACCTTCAGGCGTACCAATCTCTGCGCCCCACAGCTCGTCAATGCGCGCCATCGAAGCGGTGTAGTCTTGCTCGGTGCGAATGGGCTTGATGTTCATCAGACAGTCTCCGCGTCAATTTGGTCGTATTGGGCATGAGTGCCAACGAAGCGCACCTTGGCCAATTGTCGTTGATAGTCGATGGCAAGAATTATCCGGTACTTGTTTCCCGCAATGTTGAACACCACTCGACTCCCCTTGAGAATGCTGGCTGTGCGCAATTCGGCCTTCAGCTCCTGTGGCGTGCGGTATGTAGCCTTCTCCATATGCCTGTACCACTCGACCATAGGTGACTGAGCATCGGCATAAGCAGGGCTGCTCTCCCAGAATGTTCTGAGTGTCCCTCTCGAAATAACATGCACTAGCTTTCTCCCGTTTTGGGAGATGTTAGGTTGTTCGCGCTGCAAGGGCAAGTCCCGTAAAACTCAGGCGCGACGGCCGGTGGGCTTGGTTGCTGGTGCATGAGTGCTTCACGCAGCATCTGCCGCACCTCCTCCGCCATCGAGCGCCCATTGCGGGCTGCTTGACCCTCATGCACGGAAACCCCGTTTTTACAGGCATCCGGCCGGGTTTCTTACAAGCGGCTGGCGGCGCTGCCATAGACCTTGCTGCGCTCGCGCTTACCTACGGCGATCACGGTAACTACCAGGCGGCCGTCGATCACTTCATAGACCAAGCGATAACCGATGGAGCGCAGCTTGATCTTGTAGCAGTTGGGCATATCCCGGAGCTTGTCGGCCTCGATCCGAGGATTTGCAAGGCGTTCCTTGAGCTTTTTGGCGAACTGCAACTGTATGGTTTTGCCCAGCTTGCCCCACTCCTTGAGTGCTTGGGCGTTGAACTCCAGGGCGTACTTAGTCGGCTCCGCCGGCTTGCGCGATGAGGTCATCGATGTCTACTCGTACAGTAGGTTCACCAGCCCGAGCGCGTACGGTTTCAGCCAGTTGTAGATCGTCAATCAGCTCCAGCATGGCTTCATAGCGTGCGGGGGGCACAGCATAGAATGCAGGCTCGTTTCGATTGAGGATCACGACGGTTTCACCGCCGCCTTCGCGGATGGTTCCCATAGGATCTTTTTTGAGTTCTGTAACTGACGCGGCAACGTCAGCCAAAACCGCATAAGTCATCGCCATATCCACCTGTTCTCTGCTATCTGCAATTCATCGTGCCTGAGCTCTATCTCTAAGGGCCGAACCTTCAAGCTTCATTGAGCTGATCTTGATTCTTTCGCTATGGGCCGAGCTATCTCTATTCAGGTCTTTTCTTCATAAGATCATTTGTGCGAACACGGGGTAAGCGTTCGTAGGCTAGCACTCATAAGGACACCTTTAAAGGTGTTTTTAGATGTCTTTATGCGGGGTGTCGTCCATGCGGATGGTCCGGCTGGCCATCAGCGCCAACAGCGCTGGAGCAGGGCGCGCAGCGAGCGTTCGCCGGGTGTGGGCGGTGGGGCGAGGCGCGGCATATCGCGTAGGGCGATCCACAGGTCGCCTTGCCACTCCAGCAGGCTGATGCGCTGGCGATCCCAGGCCATCAGCGTACGTTTGGGTTCCTGAGCGCGATGCTCCCAGGTGTCGCGCAGGGCGGGCAGGGCTTCATGAGTGAGCCAGCGGCGCAGGCTGCGGTTCTCGGGATGGCTGAAGCGGCACAGGGCACGGTAAAGCGCGGATTCGCTGAGTACCTGCACAGGCTCCGCATCGCCCTGGTGAGTACGGAAGATCACCGTGCGCACCTGGTCGTCATCCATCAGCCGGCAGATCCGCTCCGGGTGACGGTGCCCCATCAACAGGCCGAACTCCTTGGCGCAGACCCATGGCTGGCGGTCGATCATCACGCCGCGCAGCGGGCGGTTGTGCCGCATCAGCAGCAAGGGGACATAGCTTTCTTCCATAAAGGCCTCCGGGGATTCAGGCAGGCGCGCGTCTTCGCGGGTTGATCCATGCTGAGCCGGTATGTATTTATGCCGAGTGTCGCGTTACGGAAATCGCTACAGCCTGGGCACACACCAGAACAGGCATGTTCCATGTGATTGCTCCTATAATCGGGCCACCAACAGCGGTGCGCTTTAGATGTACTAGATACATGTGTGCATAATACATGCTGCTCGCTGAATGTACATAGAACACTTATGGTTTTTTCTAATGAGCGAAGGGATTACCGATAGGGGTCTTAGATTGCTGGAAATTGCCAGCATCAAGGCCCTGGCTGGAGCCGGAAGCACTGCCTACGTACGCTGGCAGAACATAAAGAGAGGCAAGGCCCGCATCGGGGCGAACGAGATCGAGATTCTCGGGCGAGTATTTCCTAGCTATAGGTGGTGGTTGCTTACTGGCGAAGCGATGCCGGAGCATGGCCAGACGAGCCCTGATTACGACGAAGCCAACCGAAACCAGAGCGGCTCAAACGCAGGGTAGGACAGAAAATAAATCTGTCCCCTTTTTCACTCATTCAGCATCCTTCTTGCAATCCACATGATATGAAGTGGACTCAAATAGAGTGCTCAAATTTTCGCGCAAGAGCTATGAAGAGATTTGGTGAGGAATGGAATAAAAATTCTTACTGGGATGGAAGTGAAATAAAAAATAATAAAGATGCAGATGTAAGAGTAAATTTAGAATTGAGGTGGTAATTCTGGGGGCTACCTTCGAGTTCTAAAGGCTACAGTATAGTCTCTTCGGGAATCAGAAAGCTTTTCAGGAATGCCCGTAAGAGTAGCATTCACTTTGTCTAGGAAAGTGAATACATTTAGCTCTATTTCTACAATGCGCTGTAGATCAGGTTCTTGAACTGTTACACCAAGAAGTTCAAAGAGCTGTAGCATCTCCGTTTCATGTTCTGGCCTGACACCTTGTGAAGAAGCGTTTCCTGAGCCATAGAGGGAGCTGGTTAGTTCTACACAAGACTGTATTTTTCTAATGGTCTGTGCGTAAGATTTGGATATGGAAATGTCTCCAAGCTCAGAGTTGGGATAAATTAGTTTATAGAGTTTATTGGTGTTTAAGCATTCTTTGGATATGTTTGAGGACTTTACTATTTCTTCAATGGCAGTCTTAAATGATGACAGGTTGCTGGAGTGTCGTGTGTAGTTGTCGCGGTTGATGGTTTGGTTAAATGTTTTTAATCCTATATATGATCCGGACATTGCGGCTGTATAAGCTGCGATTAAGGATGAGTTTTTTATAATATCAATCGACTCTGAGAATATAAGAGCTGCATTACTGAAGCAGCCGGAGGTGAAGCAAAACTCTAAGTTTACTTTTGATAGCACATCGAATGCCGGGAAAGCGGCAAGGATAAAGCCCGTGGTAAGAATTGCGCAAACAGCGCCGACCGCTATGTTAAGTATCATCGGAGAAATTGGGCTCTAATCCACGTAATGTTTGACGCATTGCTGCCGCTTCATGGTGATATATTCGACGTAAAATCCCAAGTCTATGTCGAAGCCTGGCATGGCGAACCTTATAGAGATAGCTTGAATTGTGATTTGCGTGGTCGCGGACAAGAGTTGCAAGCATTATCTGGCATCTTTTAATATCCTTCTTCGATGGCAGAGGAAGAATATCTCTCATTTGTTTTCTTAAGATATTATAGCGTGGGTGGTTTACACGTTTGAGCTTGTTAACTTTGCCGGAAACGCTTTCAAAGAGGCGGCGATATTCGAAGCTAACTCTGGCATTGGGTTCTGAGGCTTTATTTTTTAAATTATGAACATCTGATCTAATTTTTCTTACTTCTTCCCGGGTTAGGCTGGGGGTTGATCGATTAATTCGAAGTCCATGGACAGAGAAGGCTTTGAGAGCAACGTGCTCAATGCCAGATTTCTCCTCATTTAGTTCAAAGTCAGAGTCTTCAATCATGCGCTTAAGGACGCGCATCCACTTTTCTAAATCTTTGTTTGGGGTTTTTGATGATATGGTTATATCGTCTATGAGTCGTGTGTACCGTAAGCTGTCATAGCTAAGCTTTCTAACAAGATCATGCTCATCTAGAAGACAAAGGTTAGCAATGAAGCTTGAAGTGGAGGCACCTTGGGGAACTACTCCACAGCGAGTGCAAAGGTTTGCGAGAGTATCTGAAACCTCTGGAGGATAGTGAAGTATGGTTTTGAATACTTCAAAAACTAAATCGCGGGAGATGTTGTCAAAAAAATTGCGTATATCTACCTTCAATACTGTTTTGGCGCCGCAGTGTACGGCAGCACAACGGATATAATCTCTAGGGTTCTCTTTATCCGATAAGGAGCCATAAAGATAATGCGGGTAAATAATTTGAGAAGATAGGATGCGGTTCTTGATACGGCGCTGAATACGCCTTAATTTGGGATGGGGGTTGTAAACTATCCGAGTAGAACCATTTTTCTTACGAAGTTTAATCTCGACGTAACGATCTTCATCAGTCAGTGAGAGTGCTGTATCTAGTTCTTCGCGAGAAATACCTAAGGCATCACAAAGGTTATCCAAGTTCTGAATTGGATCAATGCCATCCTTTGTGCGTGCTTTAAGCTCTTCCATAAGTACATTGGCCGGCTGCCCTCTTGCGAGGGATATAGAGTAGAGATGTTAAGTCCGAGCCACCCCGAAGAAGGTCTGCCTCTACTCTACGAGCACGGCCAATCACCGAGATAGTGCTGTCGGCAAACTGAGCTTGTTATGCCGCCGCCTCCCCACATGACCTGTCAGGTTGCCCTTTCAGATCGCTGTTAATCACAACAGCCAAACAACTCGGGTTTTTCAGCTCGAATGTCACATACAAAGCGGAACGCCTGTGCACCCTGATACTAAAATGCCTTTATGGTACAAGGCAAGCCCATGGTGACTACATAGGTCAAATTTTCTGGAAAGGACTGGCTTAGCCGGTGCGGGGAAGGGCTAGAGGGCCCGTTTTATGGACCTTTCTGGCTCAGTGGGGCAGGGCGTAACGGATTCATAATCCCCAGCTCCCACCAGCCGCACTAGGCAATTCCCCACCCCAAAAACAACAAAACCCCGCCAAAGCGGGGTTCTGTCTGTGCGCTGTCTACAACGATCAAACGTTAAAGCGGAAGTGCATCACGTCGCCGTCCTTGACGATGTAGTCCTTGCCTTCCAGGCGCCATTTGCCGGCTTCCTTGGCGCCGCTTTCGCCCTTGTAGGCGATAAAGTCGTCGTAGGCGACCACTTCGGCGCGGATAAAGCCTTTCTCGAAGTCGGTGTGGATCACGGCGGCAGCCTGCGGGGCGGTAGCGCCGACGCGCACGGTCCAGGCGCGTACTTCCTTCACGCCAGCGGTGAAGTAGGTCTGCAGGTTGAGCAGCGAGTAGCCGGCGCGGATCACGCGGTTCAGGCCCGGCTCTTCCATGCCCATGGTTTCGAGGAACATCTGCATCTCTTCCAGATCGTCCAGTTCGGCGATCTCGGCCTCGATCTTGTTGCACACCGGTACGACGATGGCGCCTTCTTCTTCGGCGATGGCTTTCACCACGTCGAGGTGCGGGTTGTTCTCGAAGCCGTCTTCGGCGACGTTGGCGATGTACATCACCGGCTTGGTGGTGAGCAGGTGGAAGGTCTTGGCCAGGCGCTTTTCGTCGTCACCCAGGTCTTTCAGCAGGCTGCGTGCCGGCTTGCCTTCAGTGAGGTGGGGGATGAGCTTTTCCAGCAGGGCCTTCTGTGCCACGGATTCCTTGTCGCCACCCTTGGCGGTACGGGCAACGCGCTGCAGTTGCTTCTCGCAGCTGTCGAGGTCGGCCATGATCAGTTCGAGGTCGATGATCTCGATATCGCGCTTGGGGTCGACGCTGTTGGCGACGTGGATGACGTTCTCGTCTTCGAAGCAGCGCACCACGTGGGCGATGGCATCGGTCTCGCGGATGTTGGCGAGGAACTTGTTGCCCAGGCCTTCACCTTTCGATGCGCCCGCCACCAGGCCGGCGATGTCGACGAATTCCATGGTGGTGGGGATGACCTTCTCGGGCTTGACGATTTCGGCCAGGGCATCCAGGCGCGGGTCGGGCATGGGCACGATGCCGCTGTTCGGCTCGATGGTGCAGAAGGGGAAGTTTTCTGCGGCGATGCCGGATTTGGTGAGGGCGTTGAACAGGGTGGACTTGCCGACGTTGGGCAGGCCGACGATGCCGCAGTTGAATCCCATGATGTGTCCCTCGGGGGAAAGGTGGTTACTTGGTGGCCTTCTGGCTATGCAGTTTGCGCATGGCCACGGTCCAGTCGCCGGCGAGTATTTCCGGCAGGACGTCCAAGGCGAAATCGATGCTCTGGTCGAGCAGTTCCTGTTCGCTGCGTGGGGCGCGTCCGAGCACGTAGCCGGAGACTAGGCTGGCGTGCCCTGGGTGGCCGATGCCGAGCCGCAGGCGATGGAAGTTATTCTGGTTGCCGAGCTGGGCGATGATGTCGCGCAGGCCGTTGTGCCCACCGTGGCCGCCGCCCTGTTTGAGCTTGGCGACGCCGGGGGGCATGTCGAGTTCGTCATGGGCCACCAGGATTTCTTCGGGTTTGAGCTTGAAGAAATTGGCCAGGGCCGCCACGGACTGGCCGCTGCGGTTCATGTAGGTGGTGGGGATGAGCAGACGAACTTCGCGCCCCTGATGGACGAATTTGCCCACCAGGCCGAAATATTTGCGATCTACGGAGAGGTTGGCGCGCTGGCTCGCGGCCACGCGCTCAACGAAAAGGGCCCCTGCATTGTGCCGGGTCTGGTCGTATTCGGGGCCGGGGTTACCCAGGCCAACGATCAGTTGTACGGCAGTCATACAGGAGCCCTTTCGTGAACATGGCCCGGCGTGATCGCATGCCGGGCCAGCTACTGACGATTACTCGGCAGCGCCTTCGCCGGCAGCTTCTTCACGAACGCGCGGCAGGTGGATGCTGGCTACCGGCAGGTCGCTGCCGTGGGCCAGAGCAACCAGCTCAACGCCTTTCGGCAGCTTGATGTCGGACAGGTGAACGGTCTGGTCAACAGCGACTGCAGCCATGTCGACTTCGATGAATTCCGGCAGGTCTTTCGGCAGGCAGGAAACTTCGACTTCGTTCAGGGCGTGCAGAACTTCGCCGCCGCCTTGCTTGACGCCAACGGAGCTGGCTTCGTTGATGAAGTGCAGCGGTACGTGGGCGGTCAGTTTCTGGCCGGCAACGACGCGAACGAAGTCAGCGTGCAGAACGAAGCCTTTGGCCGGGTGGCGCTGCAGGGCTTTGATCAGAACGTTTTCTTTGGTGCCGGCAACGTCCAGGCTCAGAACGTGGCTGAAGGCAGCTTCGTTTTCCAGCAGCTTGGCCAGGTCTTTGGCCAGCAGGCTGATGGATTGCGGGGCTTTGTCGCCACCGTAGATCACGGCAGGCACCATGGACACGTTACGACGCAGGCGGCGGCTCGCACCTTTCCCCAGGTCGGAACGCACTTCGGCATTCAGGGCAAATTCAACAGTCATTTCACTTCTCCAAAATAACCAAACCGCCTTTTGGCTTGCGACCAGCCTCGGGCGGTAGGGCAAAAAGCCCCGCACGAGGCGGGGCGCTTAACGTCAGCGGGTTCCTTAACGGAACATCGCGCTGATCGATTCTTCGTTGCTGATACGGCGGACCGCTTCGGCGACGACCGGGGCGATGTCGAGCTGGCGAATACGCGAGCAGGACTGCGCCGCAGCGGACAGCGGGATGGTGTTGGTGACCACCAGCTCGTCCAGGACGGAATTCTCGATGTTCTCGATGGCGCGGCCGGACAGCACCGGGTGGGTGCAGTAGGCGTAGACCTTGGCGGCACCGCGCTCTTTCAGCGCCTTGGCGGCGTGGCACAGGGTACCGGCGGTGTCGACCATGTCGTCGACCAGGATGCAGGTACGGCCTTCTACGTCACCGATGATGTGCATCACTTCCGACTGGTTGGCCTTCTCGCGACGCTTGTCGATGATCGCCAGGTCGACGCCCAGGCTCTTGGCCACGGCGCGGGCACGAACGACGCCGCCGATATCGGGGGAGACGATCATCAGGTTGTCGAAGCGCTGGTCTTCGATGTCGTCGACCAGGACCGGGGAGCCGTAGATGTTGTCCACCGGAATGTCGAAGAAGCCTTGGATCTGGTCAGCGTGCAGGTCGACGGTCAGCACGCGGTCGATACCGACCACGGTGAGCATGTCGGCAACCACTTTGGCGCTGATCGCCACGCGAGCGGAACGCGGACGGCGATCCTGGCGGGCGTAACCGAAGTAGGGGATGACCGCAGTGATGCGGGTGGCCGAGGAACGGCGGAAGGCGTCGGCCATCACTACCAGTTCCATCAGGTTGTCGTTGGTGGGTGCACAGGTCGGCTGAATCAGGAATACGTCCTTGCCGCGGACATTTTCGTTGATTTCGATCATGACTTCGCCGTCGGAGAATTTACCGACCGAAGCATCGCCGAGGGGAATGTGCAGCTGACGAACGATCCGTCGCGCCAGATCGGGGTTTGCGTTCCCCGTGAAGACCATCATCTTGGACACGCGCAGTACCTGCCGGCTGAGGGTATACCTGGATGGGTATGGAAAATGGCAGGGGCGGCTGGATTCGAACCAACGCATGCCAGGATCAAAACCTGGTGCCTTACCGCTTGGCGACGCCCCTATATTCTGTGTTCAATGCTTGTTGACTCGGTTTTCGATGCCTCCCGAGGGAGGTTATGGCAGGGGCGGCTGGATTCGAACCAACGCATGGCAGGATCAAAACCTGCTGCCTTACCGCTTGGCGACGCCCCTGTATCGTATAACCGAATGCTGAGCATTCACTTCTTGGCCAATGCTTGGAGCTTGCGGTGCAGCATCGAGATGTTGCGACCTTGAGCGACAAAGCTCGGCAGAGTGCCTGGAAGTTGGCGGGCGACTTTATCAGCATCGTCCCGATTTGGGAAGCTCCCAAATACGCAAGCTCCAGTGCCGGTCAATCTAGCTGAAACAAATTTGTTCAACAAGATCAAAGCGTTACGAACTTCTGGGTAACGCTTCTCTACAACCGGCTGGCAGTCGTTTCGACCACCCCCCGCAAGAAGGCTGCGAACTTTAATGGGCGGCGTATCGCGTGTCAACTCGGGCGAGCCGAAAACTTCTGCTGTGCTGACAAAGACTTGCGGCGCGGCGACGAGGAACCAGGGTTCCTCCAGTTCGACCGGTGTCAGGCGCTCGCCAACGCCTTCGGCGAAGGCCGCGCGGCCGCGTACGAAGACCGGCACGTCGGCGCCCAGGGCCAGGCCCAGTTCCGCCAGGCGATCTTCGCCCAGTTTGGTGTGCCACAGGTGGTCGAGGCCAACCAGGGTGGTGGCGGCATCCGAGCTGCCGCCGCCGATACCGCCGCCCATGGGCAGGCGCTTGTCCAGCCAGATATCGGCGCCCAGCGTGGTGCCTGAAGCTTCCTGCAGGCGTCTGGCCGCACGCACGATCAGGTTGCTGTCATGCGGCACGCCTTCGATGGGCGTGTGCAGGTGAATTTCGCCATCCTGGCGCAGGCTGAAACCGAGTTCGTCGCCGTGGTCGAGGAATTGGAACAGGGTCTGCAACTCGTGATAGCCATCGGCGCGGCGGCCGAGGATATGCAGCATCAGGTTGAGCTTGGCAGGGGCGGGCAGGATGAGTTCGGCGTGGGCGGGGATGGCGGTCATGGTCGGGGCAGGGACATCGTTATGAGGCATGTGGCGATTGTATGCGGGAAATGCATCGGTCGGTGCAGTGTGTCAGAGGAGCATCGCGGCTGAAACGGAGTGCCGCCCAGCCGCTCCTACAAACGCCGCAGTCGCCCCCGTAGGAGCGGCTTTAGCCGCGAAATACCCGGTTCGTAGCCCGGATGCAATCCGGGGCTTGGTGGCCACGGTTCCCGGATTTCATCCGGGCTACGGGTAACCCCTCTGTAAGCGGGTGGTGGGGAGCTGATCGCGCATTCTCTGCTGTATCGGCGGTTCGCGGCTGAAGCCGCTCCTTGGTCCTCGCGCGCAGTAAAACGAGGTTACTGCCCCAACTGACGCGGCTGCCAGTCCTTGATCACCAGGGTCACTTCCAGATCCTGGCCGTATAGCTTCATCCGCTCTGGCAGGGCGTAGCCGTTCTGCTCGGTGTAGCGCTGGTATTCGACCTTCCAGCCATCCTGTTCCAGCTGCGCCAGGTGGCTTTGGCCGTCGAGGGTGATGCGGCTGCGGCTCTCCGGGGCGGGCAGGCCGCGAATCCACCAGAGCAGGTTGGACACCGGCAGGTCCAGGCGCAGTTGCTCGCGCAGCAGCGCCTCGGGGGACTCGGCGCGGAAACGGCCGCGGTTGGACACCTCCAGCAGAATGTCGCCCGGGCGCCCGGTCAGGCGCGCGGCGCCGCCACCCAGCGGGCCGGACAAGCGAATGTCGTAGTAATCCTGGCGCTGCAGCCAGAACAGGGTGGCGCTGCCGGAATCCTGCGGGGCGCGGATGCCGATCTTGCCGTTGATCTGCCAGCCGTCGAGCTGAGTGATCTGCTCTTTGTGGGCTTTCCACTGGGCCGGGTCGCCCTGGCCTTCCAGCGCTTCGTGCGAGGTGAGGCCGGCGCAGCCGGCGAGCAGGGCGATAAGGCTGAATACGAGTAGGTGACGAAGCATCAAAGAGTCTCGGAGCCGGTCAGGCGCAACAGGGTGTCACGCAGAATGGGGCTGTCGGGCGTTGCCTCCAGGGCATCGCGCCAGACGCGCCGGGCTTCGCGCTGTTTACCCTGAGCCCAGAGCACTTCGCCGAGGTGCGCAGCCACTTCGTGGTCGGGGAATTTCTCCAGCGCCTGGCGCAGCAGGCGCTCGGCCTCGGGCAGGTTGCCCAGGCGGTAATTGACCCAGCCGAGGCTGTCGAGAATGGCTGGGTCTTCAGGGTCGAGCTGGTGCGCTTTGGCGATCAGTTCGAAGGCTTCCTGGTAGCGCGTGGTGCGGTCGGCCAGGGTGTAGCCGAGGGCATTGAGGGCCATGGCGTGCTCCGGCTCGCGCTCGATGATGTAGCGCAGGTCGGTTTCCAGTTGGGCCAGGTCGTCGCGTTTTTCCGCCAGCATGGCGCGGGTGTAGAGCAGGTTCAGGTCATTGGGGAACTGTTCCAGCCCCTCGGTGATGACCTCCCAGGCCGGCTCGATCTGGCCGCGATTGCTCAGACCTTCGGCTTCGATCAGGTACAGCTGGATGGCGTAATCGGGTTGGGCTTCGCGAGCCTGGGCCAGAAGGGCGCTGGCCTCTGCGCTGCGCTGCTGGCTGAGTAGCAACTCGGCCTGGCGTTGCTGGGCCGGCAGGTAATCGTTGCTCGGGCCGACCAGGGCGTATTCCTGCAGGGCGCTGTCGTTGTCCTTCAGTGCCTCGTAGGCGCGGCCGAGGTTGTAATGGGCGGCGTCGACATGGCTGCGGCGCTCGACCAGCTCTTCCAGATAGACGATGGCTTCTTCCCAGGCTTCGGCTTCCAGGCACACCAGCGCCAGGGAGAAACGCAGGTCGTCGTCGTTGGGGTTTTCCTGCACCAGCTTGGCGAACTCGCCCTTGGCGTCGTCGAGGCGATCCTGCTCCACCAGCAGGCGCGCGTAGGTCAGGCGCAGGCGTTTGTCGTCGGGGTTGTTGCGGATGCCTTTCTGCAGGATCGGCATGGCCTCTTTGCCACGGCCGAGGCTCTGCAGCAGGCGCGCGCGCAGCAGGATCGGTGACACCTGGTTGGCGCTGGCCGGGCTGTCTTCGAGCAGTTCCAGCGCCTCTTCGCTGCGACCGTCCTGTTGCAGAAGGATGGCCTTGCCGAACAGCAGCTGACTGTTGTCCGGGTTCTTGCGCAGCAGGCGGTCGAAACCCTGCAGCAGGCCGGCGCGGGTGTCCGGGTCGGTTTCCGCGGCGGACAGGGCAAGGAAATCGAAGTGGGTGTCACCCTGGCGCTGCAGCACCTGCTCCATGTAGGTCATGGATTCGTCGTAGCGGCCGGCGCGGGCCAGCTGCACGGCGGCGGCGCGTTGCGCATCGATGTTGCCCGGCGCGTTGCTGGCCCAGATCAGTGCGCTGTCCAGGGCAGCCTGTTCGGCGCCGAGATACTCGGCAATGCGGAAGGCGCGCTCGGCGACGCCGGCATCGCCGGTGGCCTGAGCCTGCTGCACGTAATTGGCAAGGGCGATGTCGAAGCGGTTGCGCTGCCCGGCCAGCTCGGCGGTGAGCAGGGCGAACAGGGTTTCCTCGCTGAACGAGCCATATTCGCTCGGTTCCAGCTGGGTGGTCTGGTCGGCTTCCTGTACCGGCGGCGTGCCGTCCGGCTCGCTGGGGGCGAAGGTTTGGCAGCCGCTGAGAAGGGCGAATGCGGTGAGCAACGCGAGGGGTCTGTTCATAGTGCCTTGTCGTGCGTTATTCCGGGGCGACGGCCGTGCTGGCTCGTGCCCTGCGACGTTCGCGGCATCATGACACAAGCCTTGGAGCAAGCCCACTGGCCAGGACGATGCGGCGAACTGTCTATTGGGACAATAGGTCGCGGGAGTTGTTCTCTCGGGGGCGAAGTAGGACAATTGCCGGCTCCCGTATTGCCCCTCAGCGACCCTGCATGGCCTTTATCGCCCTCGGTATCAACCACAAGACCGCCTCGGTAGAGGTGCGCGAGCGCGTTGCTTTCACCCCGGAGCAACTGGTCGAGGCGCTGCAGCAGCTGTGTCGGCTGACGCCCAGCCGCGAGGCGGCGATCCTCTCTACCTGCAACCGCAGCGAGCTGTACCTGGAGCAGGATCAGCTGAGCAGCGATGAAGTGCTGCAGTGGCTGGCCGACTATCACCGCCTGAGCGTCGACGAATTGCGCGCCTGCGCCTACGTGCACAGCGAGGAGGACGCGGTTCGGCACATGATGCGCGTCGCCTGCGGGCTCGACTCGATGGTGCTGGGCGAGCCGCAGATTCTCGGCCAGCTCAAGTCTGCCTACGCCGTGGCGCGTGAGGCCGGCACCGTCGGTCCGTTGCTCGGTCGTCTGTTCCAGGCCACCTTCAGTACCGCCAAGACCGTGCGCACCGATACCGCCATCGGCGAGAACCCGGTATCCGTGGCCTTTGCTGCGGTCAGCCTGGCCAAGCAGATCTTCGCCGACCTGCACCGCAGCCAGGCGCTGCTGATCGGTGCTGGCGAGACCATCAGCCTGGTGGCGCGCCATCTGCACGATCAGGGCATCAAGCGCATCGTTGTCGCCAACCGCACCCTGGAGCGTGCCAGCCAGTTGGCCGAGCAGTTCGGCGCCCATGCCGTGCTGCTCTCGGACATTCCCGATGAGTTGGCGCACAGCGATATCGTCATCAGCTCCACCGCCAGCCAGTTGCCGATCCTCGGCAAGGGCGCGGTGGAAAGTGCGCTGAAAAAGCGCAAGCACAAGCCGATCTTCATGGTCGACATCGCCGTACCGCGCGATATCGAACCGCAGGTGGGCGAGCTGGATGACGTCTACCTCTATACCGTCGATGACCTGCACGAAGTCATCGAGGAAAACCTCAAGAGCCGTCAGGGCGCGGCGCAGGCTGCCGAGGAACTGGTGGCAGCCGGCACCGACGATTTCATGCAGCGCCTGCGCGAGCTGGCCGCGGTCGATGTGCTCAAGGCCTACCGCCAGCAGGCCGAACGCCTGCGCGACGAGGAGCTGGCCAAGGCCCAGCGCATGCTGGTCAACGGCAGTAATCCCGAGGACGTGCTGGCGCAACTGGCGCGCGGCCTGACCAACAAGCTGCTGCACGCGCCCAGCGTACGCATGAAGAAACTTACCGCCGAGGGGCGCATCGACGCGCTCAGCCTGGCCCAGGAATTGTTCGCCCTAGACGAGGGCGCGCCGCAGGACAAAGGTCTGCAATGAAAGCTTCACTGTTGAACAAGCTGGACAACCTCAGCGACCGCTTCGAGGAACTGACGGCGCTGCTCGGCGATGCCGAGGTGATTGCCAAGCAGACGCAGTTCCGTGCTTACTCCAAGGAATACGCCGAGATCGAGCCGGTGATTGCCACCTTCCGCGAGCTGCGCAAGGTGCAGAGCGACCTAGAAGGTGCTCAGGCGCTGCTCAAGGACAGTGACCCGGATCTGCGCGAGATGGCCGAGCTGGAAGTGGATCAGGCCAAGGAGGCGCTGGTCGGTCTGGAGGACAAGCTGCAACGCATGCTGCTGCCCAAGGACCCCAACGATGGCCGTAACGTCTATCTGGAAATCCGCGCCGGCACCGGTGGCGATGAGGCGGCGATCTTCTCCGGCGATCTGTTCCGCATGTACTCGCGCTATGCCGAGAAGCAGGGTTGGCGTGTCGAGGTGTTGTCGGCCAACGAGGGCGAGCATGGCGGCTATAAGGAAGTGATCGCCCGCGTCGAGGGTGACAACGTCTACGCCAAGCTCAAGTTCGAGTCCGGCGCCCATCGCGTGCAGCGCGTGCCGGAGACCGAATCCCAGGGCCGTATCCACACCTCGGCCTGCACCGTGGCGGTATTGCCGGAGCCGGACGAACAGGCGGCCATCGAGATCAACCCGGCCGACCTGCGCGTCGATACCTATCGCAGCTCCGGCGCCGGCGGCCAGCACGTCAACACCACCGACTCGGCGATCCGTATTACCCACATTCCCACCGGCACCGTGGTGGAATGCCAGGAAGAGCGCTCGCAGCACAAGAACCGCGCCAAGGCCATGGCCTGGCTCGCGGCCAAGCTGCAGGACCAGCAGGAAGCGGCGGCGCACAAGGAAATCTCCGAGACGCGCAAGCTGCTGGTGGGCTCCGGCGACCGCTCCGAGCGTATCCGTACCTACAATTTTCCGCAGGGCCGGGTGACCGATCACCGCATCAACCTGACCCTGTATTCGCTGAGCGAAGTGATGGCCGGAGGCGTGGAGGCGGTGATCGAACCGCTGCTGGCCGAATACCAGGCTGATCAGTTGGCAGCGCTGGGCGATTGAGTTTCGCTTGAGGTCGTTGCGGTGCGCATGGCGCGCCCTACGGAGCGCGTGCCGCTTGCAGCAGAACCGTAGCCCGGATGCAATCCGGGGACATACTTCCCGGATTGCATCCGGGCTACGAGAGAAATATGGCTAGCATCGAATCCGTGCTCAATACCGCTGATCTGCCCGATTCGCCCACGCCCCGGCTGGACGCCGAGTTGCTGTTGGCCGCCGCGCTGAACAAGCCGCGCAGCTACCTGCGCACCTGGCCGGAGCGTGATCTGGACGCGGCCCAGCAAGCGCAGTTCAACGCGTTCATGCAGCGCCGCCGGAGTGGCGAGCCGGTGGCCTATATCCTCGGTCATCAGGGCTTCTGGAGTCTGCATCTGGAAGTGGCGCCGCATACCCTGATTCCACGTCCGGATACCGAGCTACTGGTGGAAACTGCGCTCGACCTGCTGCCGGCCACGCCCTTGGTGGCGCTGGATCTCGGCACTGGCACTGGCGCCATCGCTCTGGCTCTGGCCAGCGAGCGTCCGGCCTGGCAGGTGACCGGCGTGGATCGCATCGAGGAGGCCGTGGCGCTGGCCGAGCGCAATCGCCAGCGCCTGCAACTGGGTAATGCCCGCTTCGTGCACAGCCACTGGTTTTCCGCCCTGCCTGGGCAGCGTTATGGCCTGATTCTGAGCAACCCGCCTTATATCCGCGCGGACGACCAGCACCTCGAGCAGGGTGACGTGCGTTTCGAGCCGAGCAGCGCCCTGGTCGCTGGTAACGACGGGTTGGACGATATTCGTGCGATCATCCAGGCCGCGCCGGACCACCTGCTATCCGGGGGCTGGCTGCTGCTGGAGCACGGCTTCGACCAGGCCGTGGACGTGCGCCGCCTGCTCGCCGATGGTGGTTTCGTCGAGGTCGAGAGCCGGCGTGACCTGGGCGACCACGAGCGCATCAGTTTGGGACGTTTCGACCGTGAGTGATCAGATGCTGAGCGATGATGAACTGCTGCGTTACAGCCGGCAGATTCTGCTGAAACAGATCGACGTGGACGGCCAGTTGCGCCTCAAGCAGGGCCGAGTTCTGATCGTCGGCATGGGCGGGTTGGGCTCGCCGGTGGCGCTGTACCTGGCCGCGGCCGGCGTCGGTGAATTGCACCTGGCCGACTTCGATACGGTGGACCTGACCAACCTGCAGCGGCAGATCGCCCACGACACTGCCAGCATCGGCCAGGCCAAGGTGGACTCGGCCATGGCGCGCCTGGCGGCCCTCAACCCGCAGATCAACCTGGTGCCGCATCGCCAGGCACTGGATGTCGATTCCTTGGCCGCTGCCGTGAGCGCCGTCGACCTGGTGCTGGACTGCTCGGACAACTTCGCCACGCGCGAGGCGGTCAATGCTGCCTGCGTTGCAGCCGGCAAGCCGCTGGTGTCCGGTGCGGCGATCCGCCTGGAAGGCCAGCTGTCGGTATTCGATCCGCGCAATACGGCCAGTCCCTGCTATCACTGCCTGTACGGCCACGGCAGCGAAGCCGAGCTGACCTGCAGCGAGGCTGGCGTGGTCGGCCCGCTGGTCGGCCTGGTCGGTAGCCTGCAGGCGCTGGAGGCGCTCAAGCTGCTGGCCGGTTTCGGTGAGCCGCTGGTGGGCCGCCTGCTGCTGATCGACGCGCTGGGTACGCGCTTTCGCGAGTTGCGGGTCAAACGTGATCCTGCCTGCGGCGTTTGCGGCGATGCCCAGTAACGCACCGATTGGCGTTTTTGACTCGGGCGTCGGTGGCCTGTCGGTGCTGCGCGAGATTCGTCAGTTGCTGCCCAACGAGACGTTGCTCTACGTTGCCGACAGCGGCCATGTGCCCTATGGCGAAAAAAGCCCGGAGTACATTCGCGAGCGCTGCGTAGTGATCACCGAGCACTTGCGCGCGCAGGGTGCCAAGGCCCTGGTGCTGGCGTGCAATACCGCGACTGCCGCTGCGGCTGGAGAATTGCGCGAACGTTATGCGGATTTGCCCATCGTCGGCATGGAACCAGCGGTGAAACCGGCGGCAGCAGCGACCCGCAGTGGCGTGGTCGGTGTGCTGGCGACCACCGGTACGCTCAAGAGCGCACGATTCGCTGCGTTGCTCGATCGCTTCGCCAATGACGTGCGGGTGATTACCCAGCCTTGCCCGGGGCTGGTGGAATGCATCGAGGCGGGAGAGCTGCAGGCACCGGCTACGCGTGAACTGCTGCAGGGGTATGTGGCGCCGCTGCTGGCGGAGGGTTGCGACACGCTGATTCTCGGCTGCACTCACTATCCCTTCCTGCGCCCGTTGCTGGGTGAGCTGGTGCCGCCATCGGTGACCCTGATCGATACCGGTGCGGCAGTGGCGCGTCAGTTGCAGCGTCTGCTCACTCAGCATGACCTGCTGGCGACCACACCGGCCCAGGCGACTCGCTATTGGAGCAGCGGTGAAGTTTCGCAACTTTGTCGAGTACTGCCGATTTTGTTAGGCGAAAAAGCCGAAGTTCTTTCGATATAGTGAATTTTTCTCCGATTAGGCTATCCCTCCTATCGGATACTTCTATATTTTTGTCACGGCCTGATAAAAACCTCTCGCTAAAAAAGGAATGACTCATGAAGAAGTTGTATGCCTTTGCTGCAGCCACTGCGCTCTCGTTCGGGGCTCTGGGCGCTGCGCAGGCTGCGGATGTAACCGCGGCTATTGGTCAGAGTGGCGATTCCACCATGGTTTACCGTTTGGGCGCGCAGTGGGACTGGAACCATAGCTGGCTGGAAAGCAGCTATGGCCGTCTGACGGGTTATTGGGACCTGGGCTACACCTATTGGGATGGCGATGACACGGCGAGCAACCACAGCCTGTCCTTCGCCCCGGTATTCGTTTACGAGTTCGCCGGGCAGAACGTTCGCCCCTACATCGAAGCCGGCATCGGCGTTGCTGCGTTTTCCAGCACCGAGCTGGAAAGCAACGAGCTGGGTTCGTCCTTCCAGTTCGAAGATCGCATCGGTGTAGGCCTGCGTTTCGCTGGGCAGGAAATCGGCCTGCGGGCTATCCACTATTCCAACGCCGGTCTGAAGAAGCCCAACGATGGCGCCGAAGCCTACACCGTGCATTACCGCATGAGTTTTTAAGCAGCCGTCGCGGCACTGTGAAGAAATCGCCCCTCTACGAGGGGCGATTTCGTTTCAGGTGGTGCTCAGATCATTGGGTCCCAGCGCTGCGACCAGTCGGTGTCTTCGGCAATGATCTCGCGCAGCAGATCGAACGACTGCTGCAGCACTGCCGAGTCGCGCTCCCGGGAATATACCAGGTAGGTCGGGTAGCTGAACTCGGGCGCACGGGGTACGCGTTTGAGCACCTTCTTGTCCAGGTAGCTCTGCACCACTCGCGTGCGGAAGTAGCCAGAGCCGCCGTGTTCGAGGATGTACTGCAGGGCCAGCGGCCCGAGGTTGAAGGACACCGGCGCCTTGGCCCGATCTGGCAGCGCGCTGTCGTGTTGCAGGCGGAAGGCCTCGCCCCAGTCGACGTACACATAGGGTTCGGGATTCTTCGCACGCACCAGGATCAGTTTTTCTTCCAGCAACTGCTCCACCTGCATGCCAGGCCAGTAGTTCGGCTGATACACCAGGGCGGCATCCAGCACGCCCAGTTCCAGTTGACGCAGCAGTTCCTGGCCGTCGCCGATATGGGTGTGCACGGCGTACTGGTCGATGTGCGCACGGATGCGACTGACCCAGCGCAGCATTAGCGGGTTGCACAGGCTGACTTCGCCGCCGACGTGGATGACGTTGTGATAGCCATCCGGCAGCGGCAGGTCGCGCTGCGCCGCCTCCCAGGTTTGCAGTATCTGGTTGGCATAGGCGACGAAGGCTTCGCCGTCGGCCGTCAGCTTGGCCCCGGCTCGGTTGCGTACGAACAGCGTGCAGTTGAGGTGACCTTCTAGCTTCTGGATGCGCGCCGTGACGGCTGTCTGGGTAACGTGCAGGCGTTCGGCGGCGGCGATGAAGCTGCCGCTGCGAACGATTTCCAGAAAGGTGCGGGTCAGATCGATGTCCATGTCGTGGCGGTGCTCAGCAAGCGGGCAGACTGGCAGTGTAAGG
>JAEYXX010000010.1 GCA_023431055.1 Pseudomonadota bacterium | reverse complement strand
AATCGTCACCCTAACGTACGCGGCATCGCCACCTTGCGCGGTGCTGCGATGACGGTGATCGACCTGGCGCGCGCCATCGGTGAGCGCGGCGCGGCTGATGAAGACGACGGCTGCCTGATCGTCACGGAGTTGAGCCGTTCACGTCAGGGGCTGCACGTGAAGAACGTCGAACGCATCGTGCAGTGTTCCACCCGTGACGTGCGTCCGCCACCTGCCGGCTCCGGCAATCGCGCCTTCATTACCGGGGTGACCCAGATCGATGGCGCCATCGTGCAGATTCTCGATATCGAGAAGGTGCTGCACGATATCGCGCCGGCACTGGAAGAAGCCCCTGTTGGCCTGCTCGAAGGGCAGGATGCTCGCCTGCTGCAGGGCCGCCGCGTGCTGCTGGTTGATGACTCGCAAGTGGCATTGCAGCAAACCCTCAACGTACTGCGCCAACTGGGCTTCGATTGCACGGCGGTACGCAGTGCTCAGGCCGCCTTGCAGCAACTGCATGAATATCATCAGGCTGGCATGCCGTTCGAGCTGCTGGTTTCGGATATCGAAATGCCTGAGCTTGATGGCTACAGCCTGGTTCAGGAGATTCGTCGCAGTCCGGACATCGCCGGCACCTATGTGCTGCTGCACACTTCGCTGGACAGTACGATGAATACCGAAAAAGCCCGCTCGGTCGGCGCCAACGCGGTACTGACCAAGTTTTCCTCGGTTGATCTCACCCAGGCCCTGCTCGATGCCTTCCGGCAAATGAGGGGGCAAGCCTGAGCCGTCCATGCCGCACCTTGCCGCTTGGCGGCAAGGTTTTGCCTATCTGATAACCGTCAGCACCAATAAGACCTAATGAATCCAATGGTTTAGGCACGCGCCACGAGCTGGCATGTGCTTTGAAACGGTGCGCCTGGCAATTGCAAGTCAGTCAAGGAGCACGGCATGAGCACCATTGGAGGTATCGGCAGTTACGGCGGTATATCGCTAAGCGGATTTCGTAACAGGCAAAGTGAACAGCAGGACGAACTGGCGCTGATGCAGCGCAATGTGGAAAAGACCACACGCATGGCAAACGCCGAATCGGAGCGGGAGTTTCGCGCCAGACAGGCCACAGACGAAGGTTTCGCTCGTTTGCGGCTCGCCCTGCAGAACGAGGCCCAAGGCAAGGTGGAGACCGGCGTCAGCTTGGCTACCGTGGAAAAGCCCCTCACCGAGGACGATGGTGACGCCGCATTGCAGGCGTTCAAGGCGTACATGGCGATGACGCCAGCGGAAAAGATACGCGACCGTATCCTCAAGGAAATGGGCCTGACCGAGGAAGATATCGAGGCCATGCCGCCTGAGCAGCAGAAAGCGTTAGAGGAAACGATCGCCCAGCACATGAAGGAACGTGCGCAGATGCAGGCACAAACTGAAGGTGAGGGCCGCTCTTACGGTCTGATCTGATTGCCTCGGTCTGTATTGGCGCAATGAGTCCTGTGATCAGGATTGTCTATTTAGTTGGAATTTTCATGGGCCGAACTGTCTATCAATCACGACAGTTCAGCGCTCATGAAGGAGCAGCTGGCTCGATATTCCAACGTAGAAATCTTTGATCAGGACGTTGCCAAAAATGGATGTACTTTCCGAGTTCTTCGAGCGCACGAGCCTGCAAGGGCGACTGCTATTCGCCGGCCCGGTAGACGGTACCCTGGTGCTGGATAAGCCCTCTGGCATGGCCTTCATTCACGTGGTCGAACGGGGTGCGCTGGACATGGTGCACTCCGACAAGCCCCGTGTCGCGATCAGTCAACCCAGCGTGCTGTTTTGCCCCAGTACCTGTTGCTACAAACTACGCGCCCATGAACCGGGTGGCGCGGATCTGATCTGCGCCTCGTTCCAGTTCGGGCGTTCCGGTCAGCAGCCTTTCGAGCTGGGGCTGGAGGAAACCCTGGTGTTTCCACTCAGTGCCCTTGAGCAGCTCGGGCCGGTGATCGGTTCGCTGGTCAACGAGTTCCGCACCCCAGCGCCCGGACGCAGCAAGGCGCTCAACCTCCTGTTCGAGTACGTGTTCGTGCTGTTGGTACGCCGTGCGGTCAAGGAGGGGCGCATCGTCAGGGGGCTGCTCTATGCGCTGCAGGATAGCAAGCTGGGGCCGGCGCTGATCTGCATTCACCAGGAGCCGCAACTGGCCTGGAGCGTCGAGCGTCTGGCCGAACTGGCCAAGATGTCGCGAACCAAGTTCGCTGCACTGTTCAATGAGGTCATGGGCATGACGCCGATGGCCTATGTCACGGCCTGGCGCATCAAGGTGGCGCAGGACCTGCTGCGCGACGGCAAGCCGATCAAGGTGATCGCCGACTCCGTGGGCTATGCCTCGCAGGCCTCGTTCTCGCGCAGTTTCGCCCAGCAGGTGGGACAACCCCCGGGGGAATGGTTGCGTGAGGAGGGGCTGAATGTGCCGGCGAAACTGCAGGTGCAGATCTACCGCGACGAACGTGGACAGGCCCAGGGCGACTGACGCCCCGGGCCTTATTCATCGCTCAGGCAACGACCGGAATCAGCGGATCGGCCGCAGCCAGGGCGATTTCGCGCTTGGCTTCCGGCGGGTAGATCCATTGGGTGTTGACCTGAGTTTTCAGCTCCTTGGCTTCCTTGCCGGTCAACACCACCTTGCGCTCCCAGCCTTCGGTGAACACCGCGCCCCAGGCGCCCAGATCCAGGCAGGTGACGTACTTGGGCTGGCTGTAGGGAATTGGCTGCACACCAAGCGGATCGGCCGCAGCGTTGTTGCCGGATGATCGGCCCAGGGCGATGGCGTGCTGGCAGGTCATCAGCGCGTGGTTGCCCAGGTCATCCACCGCTGCGTAAGCGGTATCGCCCGTGGCATAGATGGCGTCCTGACCCAATACCTTGAGGTTACGATCCACGTGCAGACGGCCAAAGGCGTCGTGTTGGCCGTCGATCTGCTGGGTCAGCGGCGAGGCTTTCACGCCGACCGTCCAGACTACGGTGCTGGCTTCGATGCGCTCGCCATTGTCCAGACGCACGCCCTGTTCATCGACCATCGACACCGGGCTGCCGAGTTTCCAGGTTACCCCCAGCGTATCGCTGGCCTCGGCGATCACCGTGGCGATCTGCTCGCCCATGACGCTGCCGACCTGTTTGCCCATATCGACGATGATCACCCGCACATCGGTGTCATCACCGAGAATGGCGCGCAGGCGCGCCGGCATTTCCGTAGCCGTTTCGATACCGGTGAAGCCGCCGCCCACCACCACCAAGGTATTTCGCGCCTGGCTGCTCGGGCGATGACGCAGGCCTTGCAGATGCGCCTCGAGCTTTTGTGCCGACTCCAGGCTGTCGACATCGAAGGCGAAGCGATCGATGCCGGCCAGCGGTGGCCGGGCGACCTGGCTGCCGCTGGCCAGGATCAGACGGTCGAAGCCAAGTTCGGACTGGGCACCGGCAGCGTTGCGATAGATGACCCGTTTGCCTGCGGCGTCGATCCGGGTGGCGTAGCCCTGTACGAAGCGTACGCCAACCGCGTCGAACAGCGGGCCGAGCGGGGCGACGGTGGTGTTCAGGTCGCTTTCATAGAAGCGCGGACGCACGCGCAGTTCGGCTTGCGGCGCGAGCAGGGTAACCTCGACGTCCAGACGATGGTGCTGGTCCAGCAGGCGAATCGCGCTCAGTGCGCTCCACATGCCGCCGAAGCCGGCGCCGATGATCAGGATTCGCTGTTTCATGTCGTGGTGTCCGTAGTGGGGAGAGGGGGCTGTTGGCTGACTACGGAGCGGATTGTGCTGCTGGCTTGGATCAAGGTATTGATCCAATATTCGTCTAAACAAATGATCCACTTTGGAGCTGACATGCCATTCGCGAAAACCGCCCCGCAAGTGGTCTTTCTGCCGCTGGGCACCCCGGAAACCGGGGTCAGCCTGCAGAGTTGGCTGTATGAGTCTTTGCGCGGCGCCATTCTCGGCGGGCGTCTGCCGGCTGGCAGCAAGCTGCCCAGTACCCGTGCGATGGCCGAGCACTATGGCCTCGCACGCGGAACGGTACAGGCGGCGTATCAGCAACTGCTCTCCGAGGGCTATCTGCAGGCGCGGACCGGCAGCGGTACACGCGTCAGCGAGGTGTTGCCGGATCCGACGCTCAATGCCGGCTACGTGCGGCGCAAAGTGGTTGCCAAGCGCGAGGAGGAGCGTATTGCCCCACAGACGCCATGGCTGAACAAGCTGGCCGAGATCGAGCCGATCTTCTCGCGTCGCACTGCGCCTTCCGGCCTGCGGCCATTCTTTCCGCACCGGGGGGATATCAATGCCTTTCCCATCGACCTGTGGCGCAAGCTGCATACGCAACAATTGCGCAGTTCACGGCTTTCGATGCTGCTCGACGCCGACCCGGCAGGCCTGCCCGCGCTGCGCGAGGCCATCGCCGGTTACCTCGCCATCGCCCGCGGCGTTCAGGTATCACCGCAGCGCATCCTGGTACTCGGCAGCGTGCAGCAGGGCCTGGATATCTGCCTGCGCCTGCTGGCGCCAGGCGACTCGCAGGTGTGGATGGAGGACCCCGGCTACCCCGGCGCACGGCAGTTGATGGACATTTCCGGCGTGAGCCGTGTGGATGTGCCGGTGGATCGCTGCGGCCTCAAGGTGGAGGAGGGGCTGCGCATGGCGCCAGGCGCTCGCCTGGCGTATGTCACACCGTCACGTCAGGCGCCGCTGGGCGGCGAACTTTCGCCCGCACGGCGTCTGGCCTTACTGCGCTGGGCGGCGGAGCAGGGCAGTTACATCTTCGAGGATGACTACGACAGCGAATACCGCTTTATCGCCAAGCCGATTCCGGCGCTGCGTTCGATGCCGGGCGCCGAGCAGTCGGTGATCATGGCCGGCACCTTCAGCAAACTGCTGTTTCCCTCGATCCGCCTGGCCTATCTGGTGCTGCCCGAGCACCTGATCGAGCCTTTCACCCGTGCTGCCGCCTTGATCTCGCGGCATGCCAACAGCCTGGCCCAGGCCGTGCTGGCCGACTTCATTCATGAAGGACATTTCGACCGCCATGTGCGGCGTATGCGCAAGCTCTATGCGGCGCGTGCCGATGCCTTCGCCGAGGCGGCGCACAGGCATTGGCGGGGGCTGATCGAAGTGCCGGAAATTCGCGCGGGCATGGACATCGCCTGTCGCCTGCAGGTCGAGAACGAGCAGGACGCTTTCGCACGTTTGCAGGCAGCTGGCATAGACCTGTTGCCGCTGGCCAGCTACTGCGTTGCGCCACGAGGGGCGGGATTGGTGATGGGCTTTGCACCCTATGACGAACGCGCAATCGAAGAGGCGGCCCAGGTTGTCGCTCGGGCCCTGCGCAACTGAGAACTGCCCCGGCCAGGCCGGGGCAGCGACCATCAGAGGATGCTCAGCGGGTATTCGACGAACGCGCGAATCTCGTTGAGATCTGGCCCAACGTTGGTGCTGGAGCGGTAGATGGAGTTGCGCAGGCGCAGGTGCAGATCCTTGGCCGCACCGCTCTGGATGGTGTAGCCGATCTGGTTGAAGATCTCGCGCTCGGTGCCGTTGTTGTCGCTACCGGTATCGATGTTGTCGCCGCGGACGTAGGCGAACTTATAGCGCAGGCCCGGCACGCCGTACTCGGTGAAATCCAGCTCGTAGCTGGCCTGCCAGGAACGCTCGTCCTTCAGGTTGAAGTCCGAGTAGTAGGAGTTGGCCAGGTAGATGCTGGCGCCACCATCGCCGTAGTCATAGGCGAAGCCGGCATCGCCGCTGTTGCGCTGATGGGCGACGATGAAGGCATGGGCGCCGATGCTGTATTTGGCTGCCAGGCTCCAGATGGTGTTGCGGTCGCCCTGGCCATCGCCGCCGAGATCGATTGCGGCTACCGAGCCGGTGTCGTACCTGGTGCGATAGATATTGAAGTCGAAATTGAGCGCCTGATCGGCAGCCAGTGCCAGGTTGTAATTGAGGTTGGCGTAGTAGCGCTTGTACATGTCCTCAAGATCGGCGTGATAGACCGCCAGGCTCAGGTCATCACTGACGGCGTAGCTGACGCCGAGAACGTCGATGCTCTTGAGGCGGTTGGGATCGCGCGCCGAGTCGCCCATGGGGCTGTCGGCAGTGAAGCGGCCGGCATTCAGTTCCAGCCCCTCGATCTCGTTGCTGGTTACCAGCGTGCCGGTGAAGGACTGCGGCAGCAGGCGGCTGTCGTCATGGGCCAGTACCGGCAGGGAAGGGAACTGGTTGCCGTACTTGATCACGGTATTGGATGCGCGCAGCTTCACCGCACCACCGGCCTGGGACAGATCATCCACTGGGCGACCTTCGCTGTCGGTGTCGAAGAATGCGCGATAGTTGCGGCCGCGGCCGCTGTCGAGCTTGATCCCGAGCAGGCCGAAGGCGTCGACACCGAAACCGACCGTGCCTTGAGTGAAGCCGGATTCGAAGGTGGCGATGAAGCCCTGGCCCCAGCTCTTGGCGTCGTTGGTGTTGTCCTTGTAATCGCGGTTGAAGTAGGCGTTGCGCAGCAACAGATCGAGGTTGGCGTCTTCGATGAAACCCTTGGCTTCGGACTGGCTGCTGGCGTGCGCCAACTGCCCGCCCAGCGCGAGGCTGCAAGCCAGCGCGAGACCAGTGCTTCTTGTGCATGGGTGCTCCTGGTGTGGGTGTGCTGTTCTAAACGCGCCTTACTGCGAGGTAAGGCCCGGCCCAGAGGGCGCGCTTAGAGTTATCACCCGGCCTGCCGATGCACTATTCGAGCGGATTGATGATCACTATCAATCACTTCGATGCGCTGTTGCGCTCGATCGACGATAGGCTTGCCCCCGATGAAGATTCCAGGGGGGGCGGTTTTGCTTCACTCCCGAAAGCCGTCGCCCTGGCTCCACTTCATCTCCTTTGGTTAAGACGACTTGTGGCCGCCTGGTGATCCAGTGCGGCCTTTTTTTCTTTCTCGCCCGAGGTGAGTGCTGGCCAGGCGAGAGACTCAATGAAAGTCGCGGCTGCGTATGTCCAGCCCGGTCAGCAGCTCCGTCATATCCGTCAGGCGCCCGGCGATCACGTGGCGCACGCCATCCTGGGTTTCCAGATGGCCGTCGATGCGCAGCATCTGCGACTGCACCAGCACCCGCCGCTGGCGCTCGGCCAGGTCATGCCAGACGACCACGTTGACCAGACCGAACTCGTCTTCGAGCGTGACGAAGATGACACCGCTGGCGGTTTGCGGCCTTTGCCGGCCGATCACCAGGCCGGCAACGCTGACAGGTCGGCCATGCTCGACTGCCTGCAGTTCACGTGAGCTTCGGCAGCGCCGCGCCCGTAGCGCCTGGCGCAGCAGAGCCAGCGGATGCGGGCCGAGGGTAGTGCCGAGCGTCGCATAGTCGGTCAGCAGATCTTCCCCTGGGGAGGGCGCGGGTAGGCCCGGAGCGGCTTCATTCGGCGTAGATACACCGGCGAACAGCGGCAACTGTTCCTCGACGCCAGCCACCGCCCAGCGCGCCTTATAGCGGTGGCCAACCAGGCCGCCAAGTGCGCCGGCATCGGCCAGTCGCTCGCGCGCCGAAGCATCCAGGCGTGCACGCACGCTGAGGTCCTCGACATCACGGAATGCACCTGACTGGCGCGCCTGTTCGATACGGCGCGCGTCCTCTTCGCGCATGCCGCGAATCATCCTCATGCCCAGGCGGATGGCCGGCTCGCCATGTTCATCGGGCTCCAGGCTGCAATCCCAGTCGCTGTAGCGCACGTCCACCGGGCGCACTTCGACGTCATGCCGCCGCGCGTCCTGCAGCACCTGGTCGGGGCTGTAGAACCCCATCGGCCAGCTGTTGACTAGGGCGCAGGCGTAGGCCGCGGGCTCGTGACACTTCAGCCAGCAACTGGCGTAGGCGAGCAGGGCGAAGCTGGCGGCATGCGACTCGGGAAAGCCGTAGCTGCCGAAGCCCTCGATCTGGCGGAAGATCCGTTCGGTGAAAGCCTGCGTGTAACCCTTTTCCAGCATGCGCGAGGTGAGCCGCTGCCGATGAGGCTCAAGGCCGCCATGGCGTTTCCAGGCGGCCATGCTGCGGCGCAATTCATCCGCTTCGCCGGGGGTGTAATCGGCGGCGACGATGGCCAGCTCCATCACCTGCTCCTGAAACAGCGGCACGCCGAGGGTGCGCTCGAAGACCGGCCTGAGCTCCTCGGAGGGGTAGTCGATGACTTCTTCGCCGTTCCGCCGGCGCAGGTAAGGGTGCACCATGTCGCCCTGGATCGGCCCCGGACGGACGATGGCCACCTGGATCACCAGGTCGTAGAAGGTATTCGGACGCAGGCGCGGCAGCATCGCCATCTGCGCGCGGGATTCGATCTGGAATGCGCCGATGGTGTCGGCGCGGCTGATCATGGCGTAGGTGGCCGGGTCCTCCTTGGGCAGGGTGGCCAGTGTCCACTGCGTGCCGCGGTAGCGCTCGATCAGGCCGAAACAACGGCGCAGGGCGCTGAGCATGCCCAGGGCCAGCACGTCGACCTTGAGCAGGCCGACCCTGTCCAGATCGTCCTTGTCCCACTGGATCACGGTGCGCTCGGCCATGGTCGCATTCTCCACCGGTACCAGGGTGTCGAGTGCATGCTCGGAAATGACGAAGCCGCCCGGGTGTTGCGACAGGTGCCGGGGGAAGCCGATCAGCTCGCCGGTCAGGATCAGCACGCGCCTGAGCAGCGGATTCTGTGGATCGAAACCCGCTTCCTGCAGGCGTTCCAGCGTTGGTGGGCCGCTGCTCCAGCGGCCACAGCAGTCAGCCAGCGCATTGATCTGATCTGGCGGCAAGCCAAGGGCCTTGGCGACATCGCGTGTCGCCCCTGCGCCGTGGTAGGTGTTGACCACGGCGGTGAGCGCCGCACGCGTTCGCCCGTAGCGGCGAAATACGTACTGGATGACCTCTTCACGGCGCTCATGCTCGAAATCGACGTCGATATCCGGTGGCTCGTTGCGCTCGCGGGAGAGAAAACGCTCGAACAACAGCCGGCTCTCGGTGGGGTCCAGCTCGGTGATGCCGAGCGCGAAACAGACGCTCGAGTTGGCCGCCGAACCCCGGCCCTGGCAGAGAATGTGCTGCTCGCGGGCGAAGCGGACGATGTCGTGCACGGTCAGGAAGTAGCTCTCGTATTTCAACTCGGCGATCAGCGCCAGTTCATGCTCGATCTGTGCGCGGGCGGCGGCCGGCACGCCTTCGCGCCAGCGCTCGGCAGCGCCACGCTCCACCAGAACGCGCAGCCAGGAGGTGGGGTCATGACCTTCTGGAACCAGTTCATGCGGGTAGTAATACTTCAGGTCTTTGAGGTCGAAGTGGCAGCGCTCGGCGATACGCAGGCTCTGTGCGAGCAGCTCGGGCGGATACAGCTCGCCCAGCTCCTCAAGTCGGCGCAGATGCCGTTCGCCATTGGCGAACAGATGGGCGCCGGCCTCGGCCACGGGCAGATGATGACGGATGGCAGTCATGCAATCCTGCAGGGCGCGGCGGCCACGGGCATGCATGTGTACGTCGCCACAGGCCACGGCCGGCAGGTCGTGATCACCTGCCAGCTCGAGCAGGCGCTGCAGGCGAGCGGTATCGTCCGCGCCACGATGCAACGCAACGCCTAGCCACAGACGTTCGGGAAACAGCGAGCGAAGCCAGGGCAGGGCGCTGGTGTCGCCGTCGCTAAGCCAGATGGCCAGCAGGCCATCGAGCGGCGCCACGAAATCCTCGTGCAGCAATCGGTAGGTGCCTTTTGCCGCTCGGCGCCGCGCCCGGGTGATCAGGCCGCATAGCGCCTGATAGCCCGTCAGGTTCTCGGCCAGCAGCACCAGCTTCGGGCCTTTCTCAATGAGCACCTCGCTGCCTACGATCAGCTTTACCCCGGTTTTCTTCGAGGCTTCCCAGGCGCGCACGATGCCGGCCAGGGTGCATTCATCGGTGATTGCCAAGGCGCGATAGTTCAGCCTTGCCGCACGCTCGAACAACTCC
>JAEYXX010000088.1 GCA_023431055.1 Pseudomonadota bacterium | reverse complement strand
GTAACCGGCCGGGTTATCGAGGCCAGCCCGGATCACCCCTATCTGAGCATCGCTCTGGAGATCGATCCCGCGCTGATCAGCAGCCTGCTCACCGAAATGCCAGCGATTCCAGCCCCGGACGCGGCTTCCCTGCGGGCGCTGTTTCTCGATCGCCTCGACCCGCGCCTGCTGGATGCGGTAATCCGCCTGCTGCGCCTGCTGGAAACCCCATCCGACATCGCCATGCTGGCGCCATTGGCATTGCGCGAGATTTTCTACCGCATGCTGCTCAGCCCGCAGGGCCATCGCCTGCATGAAGTGGTCATCGCCGACAGCCAGAGCCAGCGCATCTCCCGCGCCATCGAGTGGCTGCGCAAGAATTTCGATCAGCCGCTGCGGATCGAGGAACTGGCCCGCGAGGTGAACCTGAGCCCCTCGACCCTGCACCATAGATTCAAGGCAGTCACGGCGTTCAGCCCGCTGCAGTATCAGAAGCAGCTGCGCCTGCAGGAGGCTCGCCGGCTGATGCTGTGCGACAACCTCGAAGCGGCAGCGGCCAGCTACCGCGTCGGCTACGAAAGCCCATCGCAGTTCAGCCGAGAGTACAGCCGCCTGTTCGGCGATCCGCCGCAACGCGATATCGCCCGCTTGCGCCAGACGGCGCAGAGTCAGGTTGCGTCCTGAATGTGGGAGGCCCTTCAGCGGCGAGCTTTTCCGCCCTTTGTTAAAGGATGATCGCTGCTAAAGCCCCTCCCACGATACCTGCTACAACCCCATCTGCTTGGCGATGATCTCGTTCATGATCTCGCGCGTGCCACCGCCGATGGAAAGGATGCGATTGTCGCGGTACAGGCGTTCGACCAGGCTTTCGCGCATATAACCCATGCCGCCCATGATCTGCACCGCATCGTAGGTGAGGCGGTCGGCGATATCGGTGGCGAAGTTCTTGGCCATGGAAATCTCCTTGATCACGCTCCTGCCTGCCGCCATCTGCGCGGCCTGGCGGTAGGTGAACTCACGCGACACCTCCAGCTGCGTGGCCATTTCGGCCAAACGGTGCTTGAGCACCTGGAACTTGCCCACCGGTTTGCCGAACGCCTGCCGCTCGCGCGCCCACTTCATGGACTCTTCCAGCGCCAGCTGCGCGGTCATGTTGGCCATGATCGCCAGGCTGAGACGCTCGCTCTGGAAATTGGCCATGATGCAGGCGAAGCCGGCGTTCTCCACGCCGATCAGGTTCTCCACCGGCACCTTGCAATCGTCGAAGAACAGCTCGGCGGTGTCGGACGCCCACCAGCCCATCTTCTTCAGCTTGCGCCCGACACTGAAACCCGGGGTGCCCTTCTCCACCAGCAGCAGACTGACCCCGCCAAAGCCCTCACCGCCGGTGCGCACGGCAACCGTGTAGTAATCGGCGCGCACACCGCTGGTAATGAAGGTCTTGCTGCCGTTGATGCGGTAATGGTCGCCATCGCGCACGGCGCGGGTCTTGAGATTGGCCACATCGGAGCCGCCCGATGGCTCGGTCACCGCCAGCGCCATGACCTTCTCGCCAGCCAGCACCTGCGGGACCACGCGCTCGCGCACGGCGGGCTTGGCCCACTTGACGATGGGCGGCAGGCCGATATCCAGCGAACCGAGCCCGGCCACCAGGCCGCCGGAACCGCTGCGCATCAGTTCCTCGCTGGCCGCGACCTTGGCGAACACATCGCCTTCATGGCTGCCACCGTACTGTTCGGGATAGCCGATACCCAGAATGCCCGCAGCGCCAGCCTTGAGATACAGCTCGCGGGGGAATTCCTCGGCCTCCTCCCACTCATCGATATACGGCAGGATCTCGCGCTCGACGAAACGCCTAACGGAGTCGCGAACCAGTTGGTGGGAATCATCGAAATATGACAGAGCGGCGGCCATGCGGGATTCTCCCGTTAATGTTTTGGCCACCCTAACCTAGCGCTTGCTTGGTTTTCAAGCGGGCGTTTTATTTTTACTCACGCAGCGCCTTTCTCACACGCTCGCCCATTTCATAGGCAGGCCCTTCCACTGACTGGAAATCGCGGGTGTAACGCTGGGCGAAGCCATCGGTGCCCCATTCGCGATATTGCTGCACATGCCACAGCTCGTGAGCCCAGAGCGCGGCATCGCTGGCGGCTGCCTGCGCATCGCGAAACACCACCACATCCACCAGAGTCACGGCCTGTACATCCGGGTTCTGCAGCATGACGGTGGCGGCGTCCATCTCGTCGGTGATGCCCACGCGAAAGCGCACTTCATCGAGCAAGGCATCGTCGTAGAAGGGCGCGAGCTGCGCGCGAATCATCAGAGGGATCGGCTCGGTACCGGCCCGCAGCGCCGCCTCACGCGATTGCAGCAGCCAGGCTTCCAGGCGCGCCGCCGCCATGTTCAGGCCATCTTCACGGACGCGTACCGGATCGGGTACACAGAGACAGGAACCGCCCAGGCAGACCTGTATCTGCCCAGTCGGGCATTGGGCCTGGGCGACCAGAGGCGCTCCCAGCAGGAGCAGCAGAGCGATGCGGCGCAGAGTGTCGGTGATCACAGGCACTCCGAGTTGGAAGGTTCCGAGGACTTACAGACTGATAGGACGGCGACCGGCCAGGGCATGAGCCAGGGTGCCGCCATCAACCAGCTCCAGTTCGCCACCCAGCGGCATGCCATGGGCGATGCGCGAGGCGACCAGGCCCTTGCCGGCGAGGATTTGCGCGATGTAGTGCGCCGTGGCCTCGCCTTCCACTGTCGGGTTGGTAGCCAGGATCACCTCGCTGAAAGCGCCAGCCTCGATGCGCTCCAGCAGCTCGGGAATGCCTATGGCCTCCGGGCCGAGGCCATCGAGTGGCGACAGGTGCCCCTTGAGCACGAAGTAACGACCGCGAAAGCCGGTCTGCTCCACGGCATGTACGTCCATCGGCCCTTCGACCACACACAGCAGGCTGTCGTCGCGACGTTCGTCCAGGCACAGCTGGCAGATCTCGTCCTCGCTCAGGCTACGGCAGCGCTTGCAGTGCCCCACACCTTCCATTGCCGCATTGAGCGCCTGCGCCAGGCGCTGACCGCCGCTGCGATCACGCTCGAGCAACTGCAAAGCCATGCGCTGCGCAGTCTTCTGTCCGACACCGGGCAGGATGCGCAGGGAGTCGATCAACTGACGAATCAGGGGGCTGAAGCTCATGGAAGTCCTGCAAATGTTGGCTGGCAATGATCTGGTGGGCTGAAGCCCACCCTACGAACTAACGCCACTCTATCCGAGAAGGGGCGATCAGACGGTATGCAGTACAAGGCGCGAAAGGCCCCGAGCACCGGATTTTACGTCTGTAAATGAGGATGCTCGGGGCCTTTCGCAACGCAGTAATGCGTGCCGGCTGGGCGTCACATGCTCAGAAGGGCATTTTGAAGCCGGGAGGGAGCTGCATCCCTGCGGTCATGCCGGCCATCTTCTCCTGGCTGTTCTGCTCGACCTTGCGCACGGCGTCATTGACCGCGGCTGCAATCAGGTCTTCCAGCACTTCCTTGTCTTCCTGCATCAGGCTGTCGTCCAGGGTGATGCGCTTGACGTCATGACGACCGGTCATCACCACGCTGACCAGGCCCGCGCCGGACTGGCCGGTAACTTCGGCATTGGCCAGTTCTTCCTGCATCTTCTGCATCTTTTCCTGCATCTGCTGGGCCTGCTTCATCAGGCCTGCCATGCCACCTTTCATCATGTCGGTATCCTCGGTATTCGGGGTGTTAGCTGGGGGTATCGATAGGTTCGATGCTGTCGTCGCGCACCTTGGCGGCGAACTGTTGAATCATCTGCTGCACCAGCGGGTCGGCATGGATCGAAGCCTCGGCGCTGCGCTGGCGCTCGGCACGACGACGGGCGGCCGCCTGCGCCGGGGTTTCCTGCTCGGGCTTGCACAGCTCGATGCGCAGTTTGATGCTACGCCCCTGCTGCTGGTTCAGCGCGTCGTTGAGGCGGCGCTGCTGGGTCGGGTTGAACAGCGCGCTGTGCGCCGGATCCAGGTGCAACAGCCAGTCATCACCATCGGCTTCGATCAGCGTGCAGTTGGCGGCGATGCTGCCGGTCATGCCGCCCAGCCCCAGCTGCGGGAACAGCGACAACCATTCTGCCGCCAAACCGGTTGCGGGCTTGGCTGCCGGCTGGGGTTCTTCGACTACCGGCACCTCTTCGGCTTCGGGCTGGCCAAAGTCGTAATCGAGCGTTTCGGCGTCCATTTCGACGTAGTCGTAGTCGCCGGGCGGTGGTTCGTCGTCACCGCCATCGGCGTCCACCACAGGCTGGATGACCTCGCTCACGACAGGCGTTGCAACCGCAACAACGGACGCCGCCACAGGCTCTGGCTCAGGCGTTGCGACGGGCTCAGCGGGTGCGGCGACTGGCTCAGGCGCTTCAGCCGTTTCCCAAGGCACATCGACGGCAGCCGCAGGCTCAGGAGCAGCAGGCTCGGGCTCGGGCTCGGGCTCGGGCTCGGGCTCGGGCGACAGATTAGCGACTGGCGCCAGGGGTACTTCAAGCATCGGGGCCGGTTCGGGCTCAGCGGGCTCAGGACTCACGACCGCAGCGGCAGGGCTCGGCTCGACAGGATTCGCAACAGCAGGAGTCGCCGGGACAGAAACCACAGGAGCCGGCATAGCGGTGCCGGCCACTGGGTTTTGTTGGGAATCAGCAGTGGCCTGGCTGATCCCCAAGGGCTTTAGCGTGACCTTTGGCGCGTCATCGGCTCCGGCAGGACGGAAGGCCAGCATACGCAGCAGCACCATCTCGAAGCCGCCGCGCGGATCCGGCGCCAACGGTAGGTCTCGACGACCGATGAGGCCCATCTGGTAATAGAACTGCACATCCTCAGCCGGCAGCGCCTGGGCCAGTTGCAACACGCGCTCGCGGTCGCCCTGGCCGTTGTCCACGGCATCCGGCAACGCCTGGGCGATGGCAACGCGATGCAGGACGTTGAGCATCTCCGAGAGCACACCATTCCAGTCCGGGCCCTGCTCGGCCAGATGGCGCACGGCCTCGATCAGCGCGCGCGCGTCACCTTCGATCAACGCATGCAGCACACCGTAGACCTGGCCGTGATCCAGCGTACCGAGCATGGCGCGCACATCGGCAGCCAGCACCTTGCCTTCACCGAAAGCGATGGCCTGGTCGGTCAGGCTCATGGCGTCGCGCATCGAGCCATCGGCGGCGCGACCCAGAAGCCACAGCGCATCGTCCTCGAACGGCACGTTCTCGGCAGTCAGCACGTGGGTCAGGTGCTCGACCACCCGCTCCGGCGGCATGTTCTTCAGGGAGAACTGCAGGCAGCGCGACAGCACGGTGACCGGCAGCTTCTGCGGGTCGGTGGTGGCGAGCAAAAATTTCACATGGGGCGGCGGCTCTTCCAGGGTCTTCAACAGGGCGTTGAAGGAACTGGTGGAGAGCATGTGCACTTCGTCGATCAGATAGACCTTGAAGCGCCCGCGGCTCGGCGAGTACTGCACGTTGTCGAGCAGCTCACGGGTGTCTTCGACCTTGGTGCGGCTGGCCGCGTCCACTTCGATCAGATCGACGAAACGCCCTTCGTCGATTTCCCGACATACCGAGCAAGTGCCACAGGGCGTGGAGCTGATGCCGGTCTCGCAGTTAAGGCACTTGGCGATAATCCGCGCAATGGTGGTCTTGCCCACACCGCGGGTACCGGTGAACAGGTAGGCGTGGTGCAGGCGCTGGCTGTCCAGGGCGTTGATCAGGGCTTTGAGCACATGGGTCTGGCCGACCATTTCGCGGAACGAGCGCGGACGCCATTTACGTGCAAGAACCTGATAACTCATGGAAAACCGTCATGTGAGGAAAGCAAAAGTGGGCTAATCCTAGCGGAGCAACCGGCAAATTGCATCCGCCAACCGAGCCCGGCAGATGCCGCTCATGGAGTCGGCGAATAGCACTGGTCAAAACTTGAACAGTCATGTATGATCCACGCCGTTCGTACCATGCTGCAAGTCATAAAGGCCTTTGCGCCCCTCGCTGGTTTCCCGGTTCAACGTCTAGCGCATCCCCGCGCTGCCGCCCTCCCCGATCCCATCTACTGACTGATCAGGCCAACTCACCGCTCATCGGTGCTGTACCCCGCCTGTCTCCGACGTACCGACCACGCCGAAGAACCGTAACAATGGAACTTTATCGTGCTAATAAAGCTCCTACTGGTCTACTTGCTAAGGCCGCTTTTCGGCCGCCCCGATGGAGCAACACCACGCGCAACGAAGCGCACCTGCGTTAAAGGAAATACTTAGAAAAATGAATACTCAACATCAGATCCAGAAAGCCATCAGCACACTGACTCACGCCTTCGCCCCGTTCGATTGCCGCATCCAGGCCGCACGCAAGGACAGCTTCAGCTTCACCCTGGTCGACAAGACCGGTATCGCCCAGTACAGCCAGCGCCTGTACCCCGGTCAGTACAGCGACGAGTCGCTGCAGCAGGTCATCGAGCGCACCCGCCAGTCACTGATTGCCTGAACCATTTGCCCACCCGACGGTCGAAGGGAGCCAACCATCGGGATGGAGTAGATATGGAACTCAGCAACCAGCAACTCGTCGACCATCTGTTCAATCCACTGCGCGCCAGCTTCAGCTCCCCGCGCCCGGATGGCAGCATCGTCCTCGCCCTGCTCGACGAGACCGACAGTACCGTCTATAGCCGTGTTCTGGCCAAACCCCAGCTCGAAGACCAGGACGCCTTCGCCCAGAGCCTGGAGGAAATTCGTCTGGAACTCGCGGTGCGCGCCGGCAATATCCCCGCCGACCTGCGCAAGACGCTCAAGGAACAGGACAGCGTGCTGAACTACCGCATAGCCTGATTCCATCAGCGATACCGAGGCCCGCGCCCATGCGCGGGCTTTTTATTGCACGCAGGCAAACACCCGAAGCGACAGGCTGCGAAAAAATAATCGGGAGAATGGCGAGCGCCGGGAAGCTGGAGGCGAACCCTGCCAGCCACACCCCGGCACACGATGTTCCCGCTGTGGCTGCTCCCTTCCGGGCCTGACCAGGTTCACGGGTAATCGTTGCGAGGGGACCGACAGGGCCCACCATAACGAAGCCCGTCATTGCGACGGGCCGCGCCATTGTAACGACTAAACGCAAACTTACAACTGCTTCAAACACTTAGACGCGGAAACGGCCCACCAACTGAGCCAGGCCATGGGACAGCTCGGACAGATGCTGGCTGGCCCGCGTGCTCTGCTCGGAGGTCTGTGCCGCCTCGTTGGACAGATCACGAATATCACTGATGTTGCGTGCTATCTCTTCGGTAACGCTGCTCTGCTCCTCGCAGGCTGTGGCGATCTGCGCGGCCATGTCATTGATACGCTGCACCGAATCACCGGTTACGCTCAACGCCTGATCCACACCCGCCGCCTGCTCCACGCTCTGCCGTGCCCGCGCGCTGCCCGAATGGGTGGCCTTGACCGCGTTCTGCACACCAATCTGCAGACGCTCGATCATCTGCTGAATATCCTTGGTGGACTCCTGAGTACGCGCGGCCAACGCGCGCACCTCATCGGCCACCACAGCAAAACCACGGCCCTGCTCGCCTGCCCGCGCCGCCTCGATGGCAGCGTTTAGCGCCAGCAGGTTGGTTTGCTCGGCAATACCCTTGATCACCGCCAGCACGGCGCCAATATTGGCGGTTTCCTGCTCCAGGGTCTGAATGGTAGTGGAGGCACTCTCCATTTCCTGTGCCAACTGGCGGATGGAGTGTATGGTGGCTCCCACCACCTCGGCTCCCTCACGCGACCGCACTTCGGCATGGCGCGCCGCATCGGCGGCATTCTGCGCATTGCGCGCCACCTCATGCACCGCTGCGCTCATCTCGGTTGCAGCCGTGCTGACCTGATCCACGGCCACATGCTCGCTACTGATGAGGCGGTCATTGGCGGCTGCCATTCCTGCCAGGCTTTGCGCTGAATCGGCCACCTCCCCGGTGACCCTGCCCACTTCCTTGATCAAGGGTTGCAGTTTGTCGAGAAAGCGATTGAAGGCGTGACTGAGCTTACCCAACTCATCCCTGGACAGCACATCCAGACGCATCCGCAGATCACCATCCCCATCGGCAATCTGCTCGATGCGATGCAGCAGACTGTGCAGCGGACGCGTCACCAGCAGCGGGAAGCCCACTATCAACACCAGACACACCAGCAGGCCTATGGCGATCAGCAGCCCCTGCTGCCAGACCAGCGCATCGCCACGTGCTATGGCATCGCTACCCACCGCATTGGCTGCGCCATCTTCCAAGTCGCCAAGTTTGTCGATAGAGGTACGTGCCTCTTCAAATTGCGCCTCACTGTCAGCAAAACTCAGTCGACTGGCGCCCTCCGGGTCACTCGAACTCATTTCCAGCACACGTAGAGACGTTGCCTTCCAACGCTCATAGCCACGGTCAAACTCGGCCACCAGGGCAAGCGCCTCATTGCCCGGCTGCATGGCGGCGAACTTGTGCACACGGTCATAGGCCTGCTGCAGATTTTCAGCATGGGCAGCGCGCAACTGGTCGGCATATTGGTGCGCACTCTCATCGAGCAAGCTGCGCTCGGCAACGAAAGCCTGATAGAGATCCCGGTCAGCATTGAGCAACAGGCTGACAGCCGGCAAATGGCGATTGGTCAGTGTCGTGCTGGATTCGGCAACCTGAGTGATGCCACGAACCCCCAGCACCCCCATCGCCACCAGCAGAATGGCCAGCAGCAGAATCGGCAGAGCAATTTTCCAGCGAAAACCAAGATCAGCGAATACACGCAACATGATGGCACTCCAGCATGACATTACCAGCAACAGCTTAGTCGAGCCTTGCCAGGCTGCTGCATGCCCTGACGAATCACGACTGAACGCAGCGGGCTGTACCTGCCTAAATGCTTGCGTTTTTCTGCTCATGGGCCGGAACCACTGGGACCGATGCGACACTAAGCCCTACCGGAAGGGCTTTCAGGACACTGCCGAGCCTTACCTTTTGTGCTAGCGTTCCCACGTTTTCGGCTGTGCGGCCCTGCCCGCGCCGAACCTCTCACCTGCAAACGGAGTTACATCATGGCAATCACCAAAGACCAACTGATCAGCGACCTGGCCGAGGCCGTATCCCTGCCCAAAGCCACTGTCCGCACCCTGATCGATCAGTTGGGCGAAATTGTCGGCGACGCGCTGGAAAACGACGGTGAGATCACCCTGCCGGGTATCGGCAAGCTGAAAGTGACTGAGCGCCCGGCCCGCACCGGCCGCAACCCGCAGACCGGCAAGAGCATCGAAATCGCTGCCAAGAAAGTGGTCAAGCTGGTGCCGGCCAAGGCCCTGACTGACGCACTGAACTGATTGTTCGTCGGCCCGGAGCGCAATGCCCGGGCCGGCTCTGATGGCTACTCCACGACCTGCAGTTCGGTAACGATGTAACGGTTACCCTGCTGCTGCACTTGAAAATGCACCTTCTCTCCCGCTGAAACTCCTTCCAGCAGTTCCGGTTTCTCAACCTCGAACACCATGGTCATCGGCGGCATGCCGATGCTGGCGATGGGGCCGTGACGCAGGGTGATCTTCTGCGCCGCGGCGTCCACCTTGCGCACCTCGCCCTGGCTCAGCGGCGCGGGGTCGGCGGCCTGCAACGGCAGACTGAACAGGGCGGCCAGCGCCGCGATCAGCAATGGCTTCTTCATGCGTGTTTCCTCTCGTAGGTCAGTCGGCCAGCACCTGGATGGTGCCAACCATGCCGGCCTGATAGTGGCCGGCGATCAGGCAGGCGAAATCGAATTCGCCGGCGCGGTTGAAGGTCCAGATCATCTCGCTGCTCTGTCCCGGCGCAATGTGGGCCATATAGGGCTCGTCGTGTTCCATGCCGGGAAAACGCAGCATTGACTCGGCATGTTCATCCAGGGTTTCGCGGGTACCGATGACGAACTCGTGGAGGATCTTGCCGTCGTTGCGGTGGACGAAACGAATGGTCTCGCCCTGCCTGACCTGCAGCCGATCCGGAGTGAAACGCATCTGATCAGTCATGCGGATCTCGATGGTGCGGTCGACTTCGCTGGCATCGCCGGCGATACCCCAAGGCTTTTGCTCCCTGATCGTTGAGGCGGCCTGATGCCCCTCGTGCATTTCGCTGTGGGCCAGCGCTGCCGGGCTGCCGAGCAGTCCGATCAAGGTCAGAACCAGTAACTGTGCTGTTTTCATCGGTGAATCCTCGCTTGCTGTGGGGACCGGGCCGCGTGGCGGCCCGCCCCGTCAATGCCCGGCATGACCGCCGGGCTTGCGTACCTGCACTTCCACCGGTGCCACGAGCGGTTGCTTGAGCGGCATCGACTGGCCGCCGCCGTCGTGCGAGCGGCTCGGGTTGGCCAGTCCCCCTTTCCATTCATAGGCCACCGTGCCGGCTGGGTGCTTGAACCAGCCCGGGTCGCGGTAGTTGCCAGCGGCCTGCTCCTTGCGCACCTTGAGCATGGTGAACATGCCGCCCATCTCCACCGAGCCGAACGGGCCGTCGCCGGTCATCATCGGCACGGTGTTGTCCGGCAGCGGCATCTGCATCTCCGCCATGTCGGCCATGCCGCGCTCGCCCATCACCATGTAGTCCGGCACCAGTTTGGCGATCTTGCGGGTCATGTCGCGGTGATCGACGCCGACCAGGGTCGGCACGTCGTGGCCCATGGCGTTCATGGTGTGGTGGCTCTTGTGGCAGTGCAGCGCCCAATCGCCCTCCTCGTCGGCGATGAACTCGAGCTGGCGCATCTGCCCCACCGCCACATCGGCGGTCACCTCCGGCCAGCGCGAGCCGACCGGGGTCGGCCCGCCGTCGGTGCCGGTGACCTCGAACTCGTGACCGTGCAGGTGGATCGGGTGGTTGGTCATGGTCAGGTTGCCGACGCGCAGGCGCACCCGCTCGCCCTGGCGCGCCACCAGCGGGTCGATGCCGGGGAACACGCGGCTGTTGAAGGTCCACAGGTTGAAGTCGAGCATCTGCATGATCTTCGGCGTGTAGGCGCCCGGCTCGATGTCGTAGGCGCTGAGCAGGAAGCAGTAGTCGCGGTCCACCTCGGCGATCAATGGGTGATGCTCTCTGGGGTGAGTGACCCAGAACCCCATCATGCCCATGGCCATCTGCACCATCTCGTCGGCGTGCGGGTGGTACATGAAGGTGCCGGGGCGGCGGGCGACGAACTCGTAGACGAAGGTCTTGCCCACCGGAATCGCCGGCTGGGTCAGGCCCGCAACGCCGTCCATGCCGTTGGGCAGACGCTGGCCGTGCCAGTGGATGCTGGTGTGCTCGGGCAGCTTGTTGGTGACGAAGATGCGCACCCGGTCGCCCTCCACCACCTCGATGGTCGGCCCCGGCGACTGGCCGTTATAGCCCCACAGGTGGGCCTTGTAGCCGGGCGCCAGCTCGCGCACCACCGGCTCGGCGACCAAGTGGAACTCCTTGACGCCGTTGTTCATGCGCCACGGCAGGGTCCAGCCGTTGAGGGTGACCACCGGGTTGTAGGGCCGCCCATTGTTCGGCTGCAGCGGCGGTTGGGTGTCGGCGCTGGCCTGCAGCACCGGTTCGGGCAGGGCCGCCATGGCCACCCGGCTGACCGCCGAAGTGGCCACCGCAGCGCCGATGGCGCCGGCCCCGAGAAAGAAATCGCGTCGTGAAACCATCTGGGAAATTCCTTGTTCAGTGGCCGGCGGCGGCCGGCTCGGCAGCAGCGGCAGGCGCCGCGCCGAGCGAGGGATTGGGGGCGCCCAACAGGGCCATGTCGAGGTCGGCGCGCGCCAGCCAGAAGGCGCGCTGCGCCTGCAGGTAGCCATCCACCGCCTGCACCTGGCGGCGCGCATCGGCGAGCAGGTCGAAGGTGCTGATGAACATGCCGTTGTAGCGCAGCAGGTTTTCCTCGGCGATGCGCTGGCGCAGCGGCAGCACCTCGGTGCGGTAGTGCTGCGCCAGCTCGAAGGCGTTGCGGTAGGCGTGATAGGCCTCGCGCACCTGCGAGCGGGCGTTGATCGCCGTCTCGGCGGCGCGGTTGAGCGCCTGGCGATACTGCGCCTCGGCCCGCGCCACCTTGGCACCGCTCCAGTCGAACAGCGGCAGCTCGACGCTGATCTCGTAGCCGCGCTGGGTCGGCTCCTCGTTGGAGCGGTTGTTGACCACGCCCAGCTCCAGCACGTTGATGAAGCGCGTGGTGCGGGTCAGGCCGAGGTTCTGCGCCAGACGCTCGGCATCCAGGCGCACGGCCTGGATGTCCTGGCGCTGGTTCATGGCCAGGCGCTCCACGTCCGGCAACTGGTCCGCGGTTTTCGGCAGCACTGGCAGGCGTTCGGGCAGGCGGTAGTCGAGCTGCTCACCCCACAGACCGAGCAGCCGGGTCAGTTGCTCGCGGCTGCGTACCCGCGCCTGCTCGGCGTGGATCAGGCCGATGCCGGCCTCGGCGTAGAAGGTCTGCTGCTCGGCCTGCTGCAGCTTGCTGAAATTGCCCACCGCGGCCAGGCGCCGGGCCAACTCGGCACCGGTCTCCGCGGCTTCCAGCACCTGCCGCGCGTAGACCAGGCTCTCCTCGGCGGCCACAGCCTGGTACCAGGCCTTGCGCGTTTCGCTGGCCAGGTCGAACACCGCCAGGCTGGTCTGTCGTTGCAGTTGCTCGAAGCGGCGGCCTTCCAGACGTGAAGTCATCGGCAGGGCGATCAGCCGCGCCAGATTCAGGTGCAGGCCGCGCTCGTACTCGACCTCGCTGCCCTTCTCCAGGCGGCCGTAGGAGAAACCGGGGTTGGGCAGGCGCCCGGCCTGCACCCGCTCGGCCTCGCCGATGCCCAGCTCGTCGAAGGACGCCTGCAGGCCGCGATTGTTGAGCAGCGCCAGCTGCACCGCGGCATCCAGACTCAGGGGTTCGGCCAGCAGCTCGGTGACCCGCGCGTCGATCTGACCGCGACCGGCTTCGTCGCGGGCCCACAGCAATTGCTTGTCCAGCTGGCGCTCGCTGGCCTGCTGCACCGGGTCGAAACCGCCGTCCTGGCTGAAGCCGGCGCAACCGGCCAACAGCGCGGCGCAGAGCAGCGTCAGGGCTTTAATGGTGGGCATGGCCACCTCCCTCGACAGGCTCGGCACCCTGTTCGGCCGGCTGCTCCCAGCCTTCCATGCTGTAGGTACGCCAGCCGCCGATACGGCCGACCAGGTCGTTGGCCGCGCGCCAGTCCTGCAACGGCTCGTCGGCCTGGGCGCGGTAGTCTTGCAGAGGGGAACGGTAATCCTGCGCCGGCACGGCGGCGTTGGCGTCCAGCGGGTCGGGCTGGGCCGCCAGCAGGATGCCGGGCAGCGCCAGGGCAGCGATGCCCAGCAGCCTTCCGGCAAGGGAATGCAAAGTCATGATGTGTTCTCGCGTACGGCGGCCAGGCGGCCGCGTGAGCTACAGGCGCCGCAGGACGGCGCTACCTAAAGGGCTCAGGCGAGAGAAAGACGCGGGGGGCGTTCGGGCGTGTCGGCCACGCCGACGATAAGGCGGTCGGGCCAGGCTGCAGCCGGCTCGACGGTTTGCAGGGCAGAGTCGTTCAGAAACGGCTGACTGGGCGCGGCGACACCGACGCAGAAGGCGCACAGGGTACAGAGGCTGCCATCGGCGGGAGCATCGCTGCTGGCCACCGGGGCGTCGTCCTGATGCGCGCCATGTGCGCTGTCGGCCGCCATGTCGTGGTGCATGCCGTGCTCGCCCTGCTGAGTCGAGCTCATCTGCAGAGCGCCGCTGCGATGCACCTGCTCGCACAATTGCATGCCGAGCGCCGCCATGGCCTGTGCCGGCAGGGCCAGCATCAGCATCCAGATCAGGGCGGTACGCAGGGTTTTGCGCATGGTGTGACGAGGCCAGAGTCAGAGGGCGATGGCAGGATTATCCGCGCTGATGGGGCTTTGTCCAGCCCCATCAGCCTAACCCAACCAGTGGCATACCTCAGCCAAGCATGGTCACATGCTGCGGATGGCTGGCCACCCGCTCGAGCCAAGCACGAATGGCTGGAAAAGTATCGAGACTGAAACCGCCTTCATCCGCCACATGGGTGTAGGCGTACAAGGCGATATCGGCAATGGAGTAATGCTCGCCGACCAGATAGGGCGTGCGTTCGAGCTGTTTTTCCATCACTTTCAGGGCCTTGTAACCGAGCTTCAGGCAGCGCGCGTGCTCCTCGCGGCGCTCCTCGGGCATGCCCTGGTAGAGCTGGATGAAACGCGCCACCGCAACGTAGGGCTCATGGCTGTACTGCTCGAAGAACTGCCACTGCAGCACCTGAGTGCGCAGGCGCGGCTCGCTGGGCAGGAACTCGCTGCCATCGGCGAGGTAGTTGAGGATGGCGTTGGACTCCCACAGGCAGGTGCCGTCGTCCAGTTCCAGCACCGGGATCTTGCCGTTGGGATTCTTGGCCAGGAAGGCTTCGCTCTGCGTCTCGCCCTTGAGAATGTCGATCGACACCCACTCGTAGGGTTTACCGAGCAGATGCAGCATCAGCTTGACCTTGTAGCAGTTGCCCGAGCGGTAATCACCGTAGACCTTGAACATCGCGTTGCCCTCCCTATCAATCCTCGCGGCATGCTCGCCGCCAATTGCCCCCGCTTCTGTAGGAACTACTACGCCCGGGAAATTCGCGGCTGAAGCCGCTCCCACAGAAACCAATCAATCACGCACCCTGCGCGTCACGGATAACCGCCGCCAGTCGGCGCAGCCCCTCGCCCAGGCGCTCCGGCGCCACATGACTGAAGTTCAGTCGCAGGTGGCCTGGGTTGGCATCCGGGTCGATGAAGAACGGTTCGCCCGGCATGAAGGCGACGTTCTGCGCCAGCGCCGCGTCGAGCAGCGTGCGGGTGTCCAGCGGCTGCTTGAGGGTCAGCCAGAAGAACAGTCCGCCCTGCGGGATTTCCCACTCGGCCAGGCCGCCGAAGTGCTCGACCAGCGCGGCCTGCATGGCATCACGGCGGATGCGGTAGAAATCGCGCAGCTCGGCCAGGTGGCCGCGGTACTGCTCACTGCCCAGCCACTGCAGCGCCTGCCACTGACCGATGCGATTGGTGTGCAGATCGGCCGACTGCTTCAGGCGCAGCAGGTGCGGGTACAGGTCCTTGGTGGCGATCAGATAGCCGACACGCAGGCCCGGCAGCAGCGTCTTGGACACGGTGCCGGTGTAGATCCAGCTGGCCTTCTGCAGGCGGCTGACGATGGGCGTGGCGCTGCCTTCGTCGAACACCAGCTCGCGGTACGGCTCGTCTTCGATCAGGGTCACGCCGAACTCGTCGAGCAGCGCCGCCACCGCTTCGCGCTTGGCTTCGCTGTAACGGGTGCCTGACGGGTTCTGGAAGGTCGGAATCAGGTAGGCGAAAGCCGGCTTGTGGTTTTCCAGACGCTGGCGCAGCGCCGCCAGTTCGGGGCCGTCGGCCTCCTGCGGGACGCTGATGCAATCGGCGCCGAACAGCTGGAAGGCCTGCAGCGCGGCCAGGTAGGTCGGCGCCTCGAGCAACACCTCGGTACCCGGATCGATGAACAGCTTGGAGGCCAGATCCAGCGTCTGCTGCGAGCCGCTGACGATCAGCACCTGGCTGGCATCGCAGGGCACACCGAGGGCGCGCGCTTCGGCGGCGATGGCTTCGCGCAGCGCCGGCTCGCCCTCGCTCATGCCGTACTGGCCCATGCTCGCCGGCATCTCGGCCCAGTCCACCTTCGGCAGCATCGGTTCGGCCGGCAGCCCACCGGCAAAGGACATCACCTCCGGACGCTGCGCCGCGGCAAGAATTTCACGGATCAGAGAGCTTTTCAGGCGGGCGATACGTTCGGAGAAGGCCATGGGATGTCCTGGGGTGCAAAAGTCATTGGAATTAAGTCAAACTGCTTGACCGAAACTACGCCGCCAAACAGAGATACGTCAATATGACTGACCTAAAAAATTTCTCCGAGAAATTTTTAACGTCACCCACCGAGGGCACGCAGGCCGGCCGTCAGGGCGCGCAGGTGATCAAGAACACCACGGCTCAGCAAGCAGCGATGGAAGCTTTCTTCTTCGGCTACCAGGCCTTTACCGCCAAGCCCGACGAGATGCTGGCAAAGCGCGGGCTGTCGCGGGTGCATCACCGCATCCTGTTCTTCATCGCCAAGTATCCGGGCCTGAACATGACCGAGCTGCTCGGCTACCTCGGGGTCAGCAAGCAGGCGCTGAACATGCCGCTGCGTCAGTTGATCGAGATGAATCTGGTGCAAAGCGAAGCGGCCGCAGACGACAAGCGCAAGCGCGTTCTCGGCTTCACGCCCGAGGGCGCCAAGCTGGAGCAGGCCCTGCGCCGCGAGCAGGCGCGGCTGCTGCAACGTGTATTCGCTGAGGTGGGTGAAGAGGCGGTACAGGGCTGGCTCAGGGTCAATCTGGCACTGGCTGCCGGCCGTAGCTGAATTACTGTCAGACAGCCTGGCAGATGGGAGAGCCACCTACCCCTGCAGTAACTCGCGAGCGCCCCTGAAGAACACCAGCATCAGCGCTACGCCCGCGCCCAGCAGCGGCAGCAACGCCACCAGCATCAGCAGCACGCTGGCCAACATCAGCCCGCCGACGATATCGAGCCAGGCCATGACCTTCAGTGCCGGATAGGGATAGTCCAGCTTGAGTAGCCGCATTCCCAGCCAGGTGGTACATATGCCCATCAGACAGAGCAGCGCCATGTAGCCAATGGTTTGCCAATCCAACCCACCAAACAGCTGATCGCCAAACAACATATCGAGTATTTCCAGCAACAGCGTCACCCCCAGCAGCAGCCAGATCGGTACGCCCAGGTTGCGTGCAGCGAAGCGGGCTTCGGCAAAAGCCTTGAAACGCAACAACAGGTAGCAGCCGAGCAGAGCCAGCATCAGGCTCAACCAGTCGGTCCAGGCAAACAGTCGTTCGGCCTCAGGCGTCTGCAGTGGCGCAGCCAAGAACAACAACCCGAGCAACAGTGTGTTGGCGGCGACCGACACCAGCGCCAACCAGCCCAATACCTGCAACTGCCTGGCACTCCATCCCGGTAATTGCCTGCTGCCGACACGGTCGAGCAAGTCCACCTGCGGCGCGCTGTAGGGATTGTCCGGTTGCATCGATGTGGCCCTTGATCGGCAAAAACTCGAGGCTAACGATATGGCCAGCGCTTGGCCAGACTGTACGGCCCAACCCGGTCGCGGCTGTACCGCGACGCCGCTGCAGTGGCGCAATAGGCTTTGCCGGTCAGCGGAGAAGCCCCATGTCCACCGAATTATTGCTCGCCTTCATCGCCTTTGCCTTTGTCACCTCGGTGACGCCCGGCCCCAATAACATGATGCTGCTCGCCTCTGGGGTGAACTTCGGCGTTCGCCGCAGCATTCCGCATATGCTCGGCATCAGCCTGGGCTTCATGCTGCTGGTGGCCGCCGTAGGCCTTGGTCTGGGCCAGGTGTTCCAGCGCCTGCCGGTGCTGCACGACGTGCTGCGCTATGTCGGCGCCGCCTATCTGCTCTATCTGGCCTGGAAGATCGCCCAGTCCGGTGCGCCGCAAAGCCGTGAGAATGCCGAGGCCAAGCCATTCACCTTCCTCCAGGCCGCAGCCTTTCAGTGGGTCAACCCCAAGGCGTGGATCATGGCCATCGGCGCCATTACCACCTATACACCGCAGGATGGTTTTTTCAGCAACGTGTTACTGATCGCGGCCCTGTTCGCGCTGGTCAACTGCCCCAGCGTAGGTTTGTGGACCGTCGCCGGCAGTATGCTGCGCAAGTGGCTGGACAACCCGCGCGCACTGCGCGCATTCAATATCGGCATGGCGCTGCTGCTGGTCGCCTCGCTCTACCCCATCCTCATCGACACGGGACTGTTCTGATGCAAGACGTCGCCCCCGCCCGCCTGCGCCCGCTGGCGGACACCTCCACCTCGGCCGTGGTCGCCGGCTTCATCGCCATGCTCACCGGCTATACCAGCTCCCTGGTGCTGATGTTCCAGGCCGGCCAGGCTGCCGGCCTCACCGCCGGGCAGATCTCCTCGTGGATCTGGGCGCTGTCGATCGGCATGGCGCTGTGCTGCATCGTGCTCTCGCTGCGCTATCGCGCGCCGGTGATGATCGCCTGGTCCACCCCCGGCGCTGCGCTGCTGATCACCAGCTTGCCGCAGGTCTCCTATGGCGAAGCGATTGGCGCCTACATCCTGGCCTCGGGCCTGATCGTGCTGATCGGCCTGACTGGCACCTTCGATCGCCTGATGCGCCGTATCCCAGCCTCCATCGCCGCCGCCCTGCTGGCTGGCGTGCTGTTCAAGATCGGTCTGGAGATCTGCGTGGCCGCCGAGCAGCAACCCGTGCTGGTGGTTGCCATGCTGCTCGCCTACCTATTCGGCAAGCGCCTGTGGCCGCGTTACGCGGTGCTGGCCGCACTGATAGTCGGCAGCCTGCTGGCCGGGGTCTTCGGTCTGCTGGATTTCACCGGCTTCCAGTTGCAGCTGGCCACGCCGGAGTGGACCACGCCGAGCTTCTCGCTGGCCGCCGCCATCAGCATCGGCATTCCGCTGTTCATCGTCGCCATGACCTCGCAGAACCTGACGGGCATGGCCGTGCTGCGCGCCAACGGCTACGAGGTGCCGGCGTCACCGCTGCTGACCAGCACCGGCCTGGTGTCGATCCTGCTGGCGCCGTTCGGCAGCCACGGCATCCATATGGCGGCGATCAGCGCGGCGATCTGCGCGGGACCTGAAGCCCACGAAGACCCGCGCAAGCGCTACACCGCGGCGGTCTGGTGCGGGGTGTTCTACGGCATTGCCGGCATCTTCGGCGCCACCCTGGCCTCGCTGTTCGCCGCGTTGCCGGCAGCGTTGATCCTGTCTATCGCCGCGCTGGCGCTGTTCGCCTCGATCATTGGCGGGCTGACCCAGGCCATGAGCGAGCCCAACGAGCGCGAAGCGGCGCTGATCACCTTCCTGGTCACCGCATCGGGGATGACCCTGGCCGGCGTCGGCTCGGCGTTCTGGGGCATAGTCGCCGGCCTGCTGACTCTGGCGATCCTCAATGCGGGCAAGCGTGCGGTCTGAGTTGTCCATACACGACGAAGGCGCCCAAGGGCGCCTTCGTCGTTATTGCCACGAGCCAATCAGATCGCCGTGGCCCCACCATCGATCGCCAACGCCTGACCGGTGGTAAACGCCGCGTGATCGCTGCACAGATAAAGCACGGCGGCGGCGATCTCCTCGACCTTGCCGATGCGCCCGACCGGATGCATGGCGGCGGCAAACTCGGCCTTCTTCGGATCGGCTTCATAGGCGCGGCGGAACATGTCGGTGTCGATCACCGCCGGGCATACCGCGTTGACGCGGATCTTCTTCTTGGCGTACTCCACCGCCGCGGACTTGGTCAGGCCGATCACCGCGTGCTTGGAGGCGGCATAGATGCTCATCTTCGGCGCCGCGCCGAGGCCTGCCACCGATGCGGTGTTGACGATGGCACCGCCACCCTGAGCCAGCATCAGCGGGATCTGATGCTTCATGCACAGCCACACGCCCTTGACGTTGACGCCCATGATGGCGTCGAACTCGGTCTCGTTGCCGTCGGCCAGCTTGCCCTTCTCGATTTCGATACCGGCGTTGTTGAAGGCGTAATCCAGGCGACCATACTGCGCCACGGTGGCGTCCATCAGCGCCTTGACCTCGGCATCGCAGGTCACGTCACAACGCACGAAGCAGGCATCGCCACCGGCCGCGCGAATCAGCTCGACGGTGCCCTCGCCCCCTGCCACGTCCACGTCGGACACCACCACCTTGAGCCCTTCGGCGGCGAAAGCCTGGGCGGTGGCACGGCCGATGCCGGCTGCGCCACCAGTGACCAGGGAGACCTGGCCGGAAAACGTCATGCTCATGTCTGCTTCCTCGCAGCGATTCTTGTTGAATGGCGAGGAGTCTAGCCAGCAAGCCAGACGGCGAGCAGCACTATCAGGCTCTGGAGTGAAGGGTCATGCAGGGCGCTGATGGGGCTCCGTCAGCGCGGCGCTGCGATCAGCCGGTAGCCCGGATGAAATACGGGAAAGATCGGACGGTACGCCAGACCGCCCCGGATTTCATCCGGGCTACAGGGCTCAGGCGCGCAGTTCGGCGACTACCGCAGCCAGCGCCTGCGCCGGATCGGCGGCCTGACTGATCGGGCGGCCAATAACCAGGTAATCAGAGCCGGCGTCCAGCGCCTGACGCGGGGTGAGGATGCGCTTCTGGTCATCGGCATTGCTGCCGGCAGGGCGAATGCCTGGCGTCACCAGCTGCAGACGCGGTTGCGCGACCTTCAATGCCTGCGCTTCTTGCGCCGAGCAGACCAGGCCGTCGAGCCCAGCCTCGGCGGCCAGGCCGGCCAGGCGCAGTACCTGCTCCTGCGGCGGCACGTCCAGGCCGATACCGGCCAGGTCCTGCTGCTCCATGCTGGTCAGCACCGTCACGCCGATCAGCAGCGGCTTGGCGCCAGCGAGCTTGTCCAGCTCATTGCGGCAGGCCGCCATCATGCGCAGGCCGCCGGAGCAATGCACGTTGACCATCCACACGCCCAGCTCCGCCGCGGCCTTGACCGCCATCGCCGTGGTGTTGGGAATGTCGTGGAATTTCAGATCGAGAAACAGCTCGAAACCCTTGGCCTGCAACGCCTCGACCACCTGCGGGCCGCTGCGAGTGAACAGCTCCTTGCCGACCTTGACCCGGCACAGCGCCGGATCGAGCTGATCGGCCAGCGCCAGAGCGGCATCACGGCTGGGAAAGTCGAGGGCGACGATGATCGGGGTTTGGCAGGCGGGCATGAGGCGGGTCTCGGACAGGATAAAAACGCCGCGCATTGTAGCGCAAAGCTTCCTGGGACTGGTCGCGGCTAAAGCCCCTCCCACATGCAAACCTGTAGGCCCGTAGCCCGGATGCAATCCGGGGCCTTTGCTTTGGCACAATGGCATCGCGGCTGAAGCCGCTCCTACAGGGCGATGAATTTTCCGTAGGAGCGGCTGGCGGCATTGCGCTTCAGCCGCGAAAACGTTAGGACAGCCAAACGATCAGGCAATCAGCCGCTCACGCAAGCGCCCGAACATCCCCAGCAGGCTGCCAACCTTCTCCTGCTCGCGCTCGTCACGCGGCACCTCGGCCAGGCGAGTGACCACTTGCAGCGGTTGCGCGCGCCAGATCAGCGCCTGCTCGGCAGCGGCCTTCAGACCCTTCTCGAACAGACCACGGCGAATCGGCTTGGGCAGATAGCGGAAGATCTGCGCCTCGTTGACCAGGCGCAGCAACGCCTGGGTGTCCTGAAACGGCGTGACCACCAGGCTGAGCAGGCGCGGGTGAGCTTGCGCCAGGGTCTTGAGCAACGGCGCGGTGTCTTCGCCGGCCAACTTGAGGTCACTGACCAGAATGTCAACGCCTTCGTTATTGAGCTGCAGCATGGCCTCGGCCAGATTGCGCGCACGCAGCAGGCGGTGCCCGCCCGCGACACAGAACTCCCCGGCGACGCTGAGCGTGTCCGGATCGTCGTCCAACAGCAGCACCGACAGCGGTGCACTCAGCACCTCGCTGGCGACAGGCGGTAGCGGCTGCGCCTGGCGCACCGCCAGCTCTGCCGCCTGGCGCAGGGTGAAGGCCATTTCCTGCTGGTCCCAAGGCTTGGTCAGGTAGCGAAAGATGCCACCGTTGTTCAACGCCTCCACCGCGGCGTCCAGATCGGAATAGCCAGTCAGCAGGATGCGCAGGGTATTCGGCGCGATCTCGCGAGCTTCGGCCAGCAGCTGCGCGCCGCTCATCTGCGGCATGCGCTGGTCACTGACCAGCACGTGAATGTGCTCCTCACGCAGGCGCTGCAGGGCGCGCAACGGGTCGCTCTCGGTCAGCACCTCGTAGTGGCGGCGAAACTGCAGGGCGAGACTGCGCAGAATACGCTCCTCGTCATCGACGAAGAGAATGCGAACGGGTGCGGACATCAGGCGCTCCTTTTCATGGCGACGGTAGCGGGCAGCGGCAGGCTGATCAGAAAACGCGTGCCACGCCCTGGCTCGGAGGCGACGCGAATGCGGCCGCCGTGGTCCTGGACGATCTTGTAACTGATGGACAACCCGAGGCCGGTGCCCTGGCCGACCGGCTTGGTGGTGAAGAAGGGATCGAAGATCTTCGCCATGACTTCCGGCGGCATGCCACGGCCGTTGTCCTGCAGCGAGACATGGATGCCCTCGGCATCGGCCCAGCTGCGAATCTGGATACGCCCGCTGCCATCGATGGCCTGGGCAGCGTTGGTCAGCAGGTTGAGCAGCACCTGGTTGATATGCGAGGGCGCGCAGGCGATACGCGGCAGCTCGCCGAGCTGCTGCACCACTTCGGCCTTGTCCTTGATGTGGTTGCGCGCGATCAGCAGCGCGCTGCGGATGCAGTCATTGAGGTCGACCTCCTCGCTCATGGCGCGGTCGAGACGGGCGAAATCCTTCAGGCCAACCACCAACTCGCCAATCTGCTCCAGGCCATACAAGGTGTCGCCATACAGCTGCTGCAGATCCTCGGCCAGCAGCTCCGGCGCTGCCTGCTGGCGAGCCTGTTCGGCGGCCTGCAGGGCCTGGCTCAGGCTCGCCTCGTCGCAGTCAGGGTCGCTCAGACATTGGCCCAGACGCGCCTGCGCGGCGGCCAGTTCGAACAGTGGCTCACTCAATTCACGCAGCAGCTGCACGTTGTTCTTCACGTAGCCCAGCGGCGTGTTCAACTCGTGGGCGACGCCGGCGACCATCTGCCCGAGCGACGCCATCTTCTCCGATTGCAGCAACTGCGCCTGGGACTCCTTGAGGTCCACCAGCGCCTGGCGCAGTACGCGATTGCGCTGGGCGACACGTGCTTCCATGGCCTTGAGCAGATCCAGCACCGTACCCAGACCGCAGTACCCGCCCTGGGCATCGATCAGGACGAAGTCCTCGGTGATCGGGTATTGCAGCTGGGCGGTTACCTGTTTGGACGCCTCTTCCAGGCTGGCTTCCAGGCTGACGATCAGCGGCGCGTCGTTCATCACCTCGCCCACCGGGTGACGACCACGCAGATCGCGCCCGAAGCGCTGCATGAAGATGTCCTGCAGGGTGGCGCGACTGACCAGGCCGAGTGGCCGGTTGTTCTCGTCCACCACCGGCAGGGAAAGAAAGGCGCGGTGTTCAGCCGCCAGAAACAGGTCGGCGACCTCGTTGATGCTCATCGACGCTGCGAGCGGCTTCACGGCTCGCAGCAGCGATTGCAGCGCTCTGGCTTGGGTCACGAACGGCCTCCCCTGCTAGCGGAAAGCCGTCATTCAATCAGCGCCAAGTTGCCATCATGTGACAGGCATCACGCTGCCGGCGCGCCACCCTGGTGCGCCAGACCCGCCTCCGCACCATTTTCCAGCTCCTGAGATAGCCAGCCTGCTTCTACGGAGCGCCAATCTCGGGCGGCCGGCCCTCTGGCATGAGCACTGCACGGCAAGCACATCCTTTTGCAGCAGGTTGCAGCCATGCCCTATCAAACCACCATCGGCAGCCTGGTCTACCGCTTCGCCGATCTCAAGACGCTGCTGGCCAAGGCCAGCCCGGCGCGCTCCGGCGATTACCTGGCAGGGCTGGCCGCCGCCACCTACGAAGAGCGCATGGCCGCCAAGCTGGCGCTGGCCGAGGTGCCGCTCAAGCGCTTTCTCGATGAGGCGCTTATCCCCTACGAGCAGGACGAAGTCACCCGCCTGATCATCGACCGCCACGATGCCACTGCCTTCGCCCCGATCAGCCACCTGACCGTGGGTGACCTGCGCGACTGGCTGCTGCTGGAGAAGACCGACAGCGCGCGCCTGGCTGCCGTGGCCGCCGGGCTGACGCCGGAGATGGTTGCAGCCGTGAGCAAGCTGATGCGCAATCAGGACCTGATTCTGGTGGCGCGCAAATGCCAGGTGATCAGCCGTTTCCGCAACACCCTGGGCCTGCCCGGTCATCTGGCCGTGCGCCTGCAGCCCAATCACCCCACCGACGACGTGCGCGGCATCGCCGCCAGCATGCTCGACGGCCTGCTCTACGGCTCGGGCGACGCCACGGTCGGCATCAACCCGGCCAGCGATTCGCTGCCAACGCTGATGCGCCTGTGGCAGATGATGGACGAGGTGCGCCAGCACTTCGAAATCCCCATGCAGAGCTGCGTGCTGACCCACGTCACCACGCAGATCCAGGCCATCGAGGCCGGCGCGCCGATCGATCTGGTATTCCAGTCCATCGCCGGCACCGAAGCCACCAACACCGGCTTCGGCGTCTCCCTGGCGATCCTGCGCGAGGCTCACGAAGCCGCGCTGTCGCTCGGCCGCGGCACCCTGGGCGATAACCTCATGTACTTCGAGACCGGCCAGGGCAGCGCGCTGTCGGCCGGCGGCCATCATGGCGTCGACCAGCAGACCTGCGAGGCGCGCGCCTACGCCGTGGCCCGCGAGTTCCGCCCGCTGCTGGTCAACACCGTGGTCGGTTTCATCGGCCCGGAATATCTCTATGACGGTAAGCAGATCATCCGCGCCGGTCTGGAAGACCATTTCTGCGCCAAGCTGCTCGGCCTGCCGATGGGTTGCGACGTCTGCTACACCAACCACGCCGAAGCCGACCAGGACGACATGGACAGCCTGCTCACCCTGCTCGGCGCTGCCGGTATCAACTTCATCATGGGCATCCCCGGCGCCGACGACATCATGCTCAACTACCAGAGCACCTCGTTCCACGATGCGCTGTACCTGCGCAGCGTGCTGGGCCTCAAGCGCGCCCCGGAGTTCGACGCCTGGCTGGCGCGCATGGCCATTACCGAACCGAGCGGCCGCCTGCGCGAGATCGGTCGTGGCCACCACCTGCTCAAGCAACTGCCACATATCTCGGGAGCCGCGTGATGGCTGACGATCTGATCCAGCACAACCCCTGGGACGAACTGCGCGCGCATACCTCGGCGCGCATCGCCCTCGGCCGCGTCGGCTGCAGCCTGCCCACCCGCGAGGTGCTCAAGTTCGGCCTGGCCCATGCCCAGGCGCGCGATGCCGTGCATCGCCCGCTGGACTTCAACGAGCTCAAGCACCAGCTGCATGCCGCCGGTTTCCGGGTGCTGAAGGTGCGCAGCAATGCCGAGGACCGGCAGACCTACCTGCTGCGCCCGGATCACGGCCGCCACCTGCATGGCGACTGCCAGGTGCAACTGCAACACGAGCTGCCGGCACCGGAACTGGCCATCGTGCTGGCCGACGGCTTGTCGGCCGTCGCCGTGCAGCGCCATGCCCTGCCGCTGCTGCAGGCCTTTCGCGAGCGCTTCGCTACCGACTGGGCCAACACCCCGGTGGTGCTGGCCGAACAAGGCCGCGTGGCGATTGGCGATGGCATCGGCGAAGCGCTGCGCGCGCGTCTGGTGATCGTGATGATCGGCGAACGCCCAGGCCTGACCTCGCCGGACAGCCTGGGCCTGTATCTGACCCATGCGCCGCGGGTGGGCTGCCCGGACAGCGCGCGCAACTGCATCTCCAACGTGCGTCCCGAGGGCCTGGCTTACGAACTGGCCGCACACAAACTCGACCACCTGACGCGCCAGGCGCTGCGCCTGCAACTGAGTGGCGTGCAGCTCAAGGACGAGAGCACCCTGCAGCCGGTGGCGCTACAGGCTGACTGACAAGTCCCGGCATGCGGGTTATGGTGAAGGCTCCATTCCCCCGTGAGGACTCGTCATGCCCTGGTACGTCTGGCTATTGCTGGTGCTGGTATTCGGCTCGGTGATCGGTAGCCTGCTGATACTGCGCAACAGCGCCAAGAAGATGCGCCTAAGCGAGGATCAGCTCGAACGCATGCGTAAACGCGCCATCGAGCAGGAAGCCAAGGACGCCCGCGAGCGCCAGCGCTAGGCACCTCCGCTCTCCTCGCCCGCAGAGACAGGCTGCTAGACTGCGCGCCTTCCAAGGAGAAGGTGCCATGCCCCTGCATCTGCGCTTGCTGTTTCCTGCCCTCACCCTCGCCCTGGGCACGGGGCTGGGCTTCATCGACGCCATCGGGCTGCTGTTGGGCAGTTTGTTCGTCCTACTCCTGCTGATAGGCGAACGGCATATGCCGAACTGGCTATGGCGGCACATCTCGTACCGGGGTTCAGCCCCTGGCAACTGTGGCAACCGCGTCTCATCAGCCCGGACGCCGCGCCCTACACGCTGCGCCTGTCCTGGGACAAACTGCTGCTTGGCACCGCCCTGCTCGCCTGGTGGCTCGGGCAACCTCGCCAGCCGGTCGTTTCGCTGAAACAGGCATGGCTGACGTGCCTCATTACACTGGTGTTGGTGCCGGTACTGGCTATCGCCTTGGGGCTGGTCGCCTGGCAACCCAAATGGCCACAAGGGCTGCTGCTGTGGTTGGCCGTCAATCTCGGCGTGGCGGTGCTGGCAGAAGAGCTGCTGTTTCGCGGCGTGCTGCAGCCGGCGCTGGTCAAGCGCCTGGGTACCTGGCCTGGTTTGCTGCTGACGGCGGGTCTTTTCGGCGCAGCCCATCTGCCCTTCAGTACGCTATTTGCAGCGGTAGCGGCCTGTGCGGGATTGGGCTACGGCCTGGCCTTTCACTACAGCGGCCGCATCAGCCTGGCCATCGCTCTGCATGCAGCGGTCAATCTCGCTCATCTTCTGTTGCTGAGCTATCCGCTACGACCGGCATGACGGCAATGCGATAAGGCGAGAAGATGCGCTGCAGTTCGCCGCTGACCCGCAGTTGCTCGAGCAGAGCAGCGAAGCGTTCAGGGCTGATCGGCGCACCGGCGCGAATCATCGCGTGGTGGCGATAGACCTGATCGATACGCTCCGAGATGAGCAACTGCCGCGCATACTCACGATTGCGCTCGAGGAAGTCGTAGAGATTGGAGCGGGTCACCAGCGCGACATCGGCTCGCCCGCGCAGCACCATCAGCAGGTTGCTGTCATGCGAATGACCGAGGTTGGCGTTGAAGGTGCTGCTGAGGAATTCCGGGTCGCTATTGAAGCCTGCGAAGCCATAGTGATAACCACGGTACAACGCCAGTTGCTTGCCCTGCAGCTGCTCGAAATACTGCTGACCACGCAGCTCTTCACTCTTGGCGACGAAAAGCTCCGCATCCTCCAGGCCCATGTCGACGGCTTCGGCATCGATATCCTGCCAACCCCATTGCGGGTTCTCGAATATCGCCATGTCGATGCGCCCGCGCTGCAGGTCGCCGAAGCGGCGCACGATGGCGGTGGGCAGCATGGTGAATTCGTATTCGCTCTGGGCCTGATTGAGAGCATCGAGCAACTGCGGCAGCAGTCCGCTCGACTCCTGCAGGTTGGACTTGATCACATAGGGCGGAAAATGCGCACCGCCGACCTTGACCACCTCGGCAGCGCAAAGAAAACCGGGAAGCAACAGACACAAGGCCCCCACGCATCCATGAACCCAACGCCGCATATGCCGCATCTCGAATCCCCAATTCCTTCTGCCAGTGAGATGCAGCCTACCCGAGTCTCTCCTGACCGACTAGATGGATTTTATGACGTCAGCACTTTGTTGGTGGATAGCAGACGATGGCCACAAGTCCTGCTCCATCTGGGCCATTGCAAGGGCAGATGGCCGCTGCGCGGATTGGGATTCCCAGGATCGAATCGGCTCAGAAGTCCTTGCACACCAGCGACAGGGCCTCTTCGGCCAGCTGGTCCAGGCTCATCGGCCCCTGCGGACGGAACCAGGTATTGGTCCAGCTCAGCGCGCCCGTGAGAAAACGTCGCTGGATGAACGGGTCACCCTTGAAGTAGCCGGCATCGCGAGCCTCACCCAGCACCGTCAGCCAGATCTGCTCGTAGGTATCGCGCAGCGCCAGCACCTGGGCCTGGCCCTCTTCAGATAGCGAGCGCCATTCGTAGACCAGCACGGCCATGGCCTCGCCGGTGCCACCCATGATCGACTGCAGCTCGCAGCGAATCAGCGCCAGCAGCCGCTCGCGCGTGCCCTGCGCCTCGGCCAGCGCGGCACGCATCAGGGCAGTGTTGTAGACGATGGTTTCCTCCATCACCGAGCGCAGGATTTCCTCCTTGCTCTTGAAGTGATGAAAGATGCTGCCCGACTGAATGCCGATGGCAGCGGCCAGATCACGCACCGTGGTGCGCTCGTAGCCCTTGCTGCGGAACAGGTGGGCGGCCATCTGCAACAGCTTGCCGCGGGCGCTGTCCGGATCGGTGACCTGGCCACTGTCGACCAGCTCCTGCATCACGGCCTGGGCTCTGTGTTCGTCCACGCTGACTTCTCCCCTGATTGCCCTGCTCGGCGATTGTTCTGATGAATTCTTGTTGCAGCCGGCAAGTGCTTGTCTTGCTTGATGAAATGTATGCGGCGCCAGCTGACCAAGCAAGCGCTTGGCCCCACTTTTGGCCACTTTGCCTTCCCTTTCCACTTTTCAACCAAGCGCTTGCTTGGTAATGTCGACTCACCTTCAATGTGTGACGGGCCAATTCCAATGACCAAAACCGTACGCATCGGCTGCGCCTCCGCCTTCTGGGGCGACACCTCCACCGCTGCCGCTCAACTGGTTCGCGGCGCCGAACTGGATTACCTGGTGTTCGACTACCTGGCCGAGATCACCATGTCGATCATGGCCGGCGCGCGCATGAAGAAGCCGGACGACGGCTACGCCCGCGATTTCGTCGAAGTGCTCACGCCGCTTCTGGGCGAGCTCGCGGCGAAGAACATCCGCGTGATCAGCAATGCCGGTGGGGTCAACCCGATGGCCTGCGCTGCGGCCCTGAGCGCCGCCTGCGAGCAGGCCGGGGTGAACCTGAAGATCGCCGTGCTGCATGGCGACAACCTGCAACCCAAGCTCGGCGAGTTGGTCAAGGCCGGTACCCGCGAGATGTTCACCGGCGACGCATTGCCGCCCTTCTGCGTTTCGGTCAACGCCTACCTGGGCGCCCCCGGCATCGTCGCCGCGCTGGAACAGGGCGCCGACATCGTCATCACTGGCCGCGTGGTCGACAGCGCGGTGGTCAGCGCCGCCCTGGTGCACGAGTTCGGCTGGGCCTGGAGCGACTACGACAAGCTGGCCCAGGCCGCGCTGGCCGGACACATCATCGAATGCGGCGCGCAGTGCACCGGTGGCAACTTCACCGACTGGCGCGACGTGCCGGACTACGAGCACATCGGCTTCCCCATCGTCGAAGTCGAGGACAATGGCCGTTTCGTCGTGACCAAGCCGGAGGGTTCCGGCGGCTTGGTCACGCCTTTTACCGTTGGCGAGCAGATGCTCTACGAGATCGGCGATCCGCGCGCCTATCTGCTGCCGGACGTGGTCTGCGACTTCACCCAGGTCGAGCTGAGCCAGGTCGGCGACAACCGCGTGCAGCTGCAGGGCGCGCGCGGCCTGCCGCCCACCGACCAGTACAAGGTGAGCGCCACCCATCCGGACGGTTTCCGCTGCACCGCCAGCTTCCTGCTGGCCGGTATCGATGCGGTGGCCAAGGCCGAACGGGTCGCCCAGGCGATCATCAACAAGACCGAAGAGATGTTCGCCGAGCGCGGCTGGGGCCGTTACCAGGAGGTAAGCGTCGAGTTGCTTGGCAGCGAAGCCACCTATGGTGCTCACGCTCATCGCGCGTACAGCCGCGAAGTGGTGGTGAAGATCGCCGCACGGCATGCCAAGAAGGAGGCGCTGATCCTCTTCTCCCGCGAGATCGCCCAGGCCGCCACCGGCATGGCACCGGGCCTGACCGGCATCGTCGGTGGCCGCCCCACCGTCTACCCGGTGATCCGCCTGTTCAGCTTCCTGGTGGACAAGAGCGCCTGCGCCCTGAGCATCGAGATCAATGGTGAACGCCAGCCGGTCGCCCTGCCGCAGATCGACACCTTCGACCCGGCCCTGCTTCGCGCACCAGCCGCTCTGCCCGTACCGATGGGCGAAGCCGACGCCGCCGTGCCGCTGATCCGTCTGGCCGTGGCCCGCTCCGGTGACAAGGGTAACCACAGCAACATCGGCGTGATGGCCAGAAAGCCCGAATACCTGGCGTGGATAGCCGCTGCGCTGACGCCCGAAGCCGTGGCCAACTGGATGGCGCATACGCTGGATGCCGAGCAGGGCCGCGTCAGCCGCTGGTATCTGCCGGGTTGCCACGGCCTCAACTTCCTGCTGGAGAACGCGCTGGGCGGCGGCGGCGTCGCCAGCCTGCGCATCGACCCGCAGGGCAAGGCTTTCGCCCAGCAGTTGCTGGAGTTCCCGGTGCCGGTGCCCAAGGCGCTGGCCGACAGCCTGAACACTGCCACCGTCTCGTAGCGCGCCACGCGCACCGAAATCTCTCAGGACAACAAGAACAATGAGCTACGACTCCGTATTCAAACCTGGCCTATTCGCCGATCAGACCATCCTGGTCACCGGCGGTGGCAGTGGCATCGGCCGCTGCGTGGCCCACGAGCTGGCCCACCTGGGCGCCCATGTGGTGCTGGTCGGGCGCAAGCAGGAAAAGCTGGAAAAGACCTGCGCCGAGATCACCGAGGACGGCGGCAGCGCCAGCTTCCAGGTCTGCGATATCCGTGACGAAGACGCGGTAAAGGCCATGGTCGGTGCAGTGATCAAGGAACGTGGGCGCATTCATCAACTGGTGAACAACGCCGGCGGCCAGTTCCCCGCGCCGCTGATCGGCATCAACCAGAAAGGCTTCGAGACGGTGGTACGCACCAACCTGGTGGGCGGCTTCCTGGTGGCCAAGGAAGTCTTCCTGCAGAGCATGAGCAAGCACGGTGGCAGCATCGTCAACATGCTCGCCGACATGTGGGGCGGCATGCCCGGCATGGGCCACTCCGGCGCGGCGCGGGCCGGCATGGAGAACTTCACCAAGACCGCCGCCTACGAATGGGGCCACGCCGGCGTACGGGTCAACGCCGTAGCGCCGGGCTGGATCGCCTCCAGCGGCATGGACACCTACCCCGAGTCGATGAAGAGCATGATCCGCAACCTCAAGGATCACGTGCCGCTGCAGCGCATCGGCACCGAGTCAGAGGTGGCCGCGGCCATCGTCTTCCTGCTCAGCCCCGGCGCCAACTTCATCAGCGGCAACACCATCCGCATCGATGGCGCCGCCAGCCAGGGCACCCGCGCCTGGACGTTGGGCAAGGCGAAAAACAGCGAGTCCTACAACGGTTTCCACCGGGCCTACGTGCCCGACGTACTGAAAGATCAGGAGTAAGGCGATGCCCGTGATCCAATCGGAAATCGATGTGCATGGCGAAGCCTTCGCGCAGAACCGTGACGCCATGCTGGCGGCCATCGCGGCCTTCCGCGACGTCGAGCAGAAGGTGCTCGACAAGGCGCAGGAGGCCAAGGCCAAGTTCGACAAGCGCGGCCAGTTGCTGCCGCGTGAGCGCATCAACCTGCTGCTCGATGCCGGCGCGCCCTTTCTCGAACTGGCCTCGCTGGCCGGCTACAAGCTGCACGACGACAAGGACGGCAGCCAGGCCGGCGGCGGCCTGATCGCCGGTATCGGCTACATCGCCGGCGTGCGTTGCCTGGTGATCGCCAACAACAGCGCGATCAAGGGCGGTACCATCTCCCCCACGGGCCTGAAGAAATCCCTGCGCCTGCAGCAGATTGCCTTCGAGAACAAGCTACCGGTGGTGACCCTGGCCGAGAGCGGCGGCGCCAACCTCAACTATGCCGCCGACATCTTCGTCGAAGGCGCACGCGGCTTCGCCAACCAGGCGCGCATGTCCGCCATGGGCCTGCCGCAGATCACCGTGGTGCATGGCTCCAGCACCGCTGGCGGGGCCTACCAGCCCGGCCTGTCGGACTACGTGGTGGTGGTGCGCGGCAAGGCCAAGATGTTCCTCGCCGGCCCGCCCCTGCTCAAGGCCGCCACCGGCGAGATCGCCACCGACGAGCAACTCGGCGGCGCCGAGATGCACGCTCAGGTCGCCGGCACCGCCGAGTACCTGGCCGAGAACGACGCCGACGGCGTGCGCCTGGCACGCGAGATTCTCGCCATGCTGCCGTGGAACGAGCAGTCGCCGGCACGTCCGGTGAAAACCTGGCGCGAACCGCTATACCCGGCCGAGGAACTGCTCGGCCTGGTGCCGGCCGACGCCAAGAAGCCCTACGATGTGCGCGAGATCATCGCGCGCATCGCCGATGGCTCGGAGTTCCTCGACTTCAAGAACGAGTTCGATAGCCAGACCGTCTGCGGCCACCTGCAGATAGAAGGCCAGGCCTGCGGCTTCATCGGTAACAACGGCCCGATCACCCCGCAAGGCGCGGCCAAGGCGGCGCAGTTCATCCAGCTATGCGAACAGAGCAACACGCCGATCCTGTTCTTCCACAACACCACCGGCTTTATGGTCGGGACGGAATCGGAACAAAACGGCGTGATCAAACACGGTTCGAAGATGATCCAGGCCGTGGCCAATGCCACCGTGCCCAAGCTGACCATCGTCGTCGGCGGCTCCTACGGCGCCGGCAACTACGCCATGTGCGGCCGTGGCCTCGACCCGCGCTTCATCTTCGCCTGGCCCAACAGCCGCACCGCTGTGATGGGCGGCGCCCAGGCCGGCAAGGTGCTGCGCATCGTCACCGAGGACAAGCACGCCAAGGAAGGCAAGGAAGCCGATCCGAAAATGCTCGACATGCTCGAGCAAGTCACTGCGCAGAAACTCGACAGCCAGTCCACCGCCCTCTATGGCACCGCCAGCCTGTGGGATGACGGCCTGATCGACCCACGTGATACGCGCAAGCTGCTGGGCTTTCTGCTGGATATCTGCGCCGAAGCCAACCTGCGACCGCTGAAGAAGAGCAGCTTCGGCGTCGCGAGATTCTAAAACGTAGGGCGGGTGAAACCCGCCAAAAAAGAGGCGGGTTTCACCCGCCCTACAGACTCATTCGATACGGAGCACAACAAAAATGATCTTCACCCAGGAACACGAAGAACTCCGCCGTACAGTCCGCAACTTCGTCGACAAGGAAATCAACCCGCACGTCGACGAGTGGGAAAAGGAAGGCCGCTTCCCCATCCACGACATTTTCAAGAAGGCTGGCGAGCTGGGCCTGCTGGGCATCTCCAAGCCGGAGAAATTCGGCGGCATGGGCCTGGACTACAGCTACTCCATCGTCGCCGCCGAAGAGTTCGGCACCATCCATTGCGGCGGCATCCCGATGTCCATCGGCGTGCAGACCGACATGTGCACCCCGGCACTGGCCCGTTTCGGCTCGGACGAGCTACGCGAAGAATTTCTGCGCCCTGCCATCAGCGGCGAGATGGTCGGCTGCATCGGCGTCTCCGAAGTTGGTGCCGGCTCCGACGTGGCAGGCCTGAAGACCACCGCGCGCAAGGACGGCAACGACTACGTGATCAACGGCAGCAAGATGTGGATCACCAACTCGCCATCGGCCGACTTTATCTGCCTGCTGGCCAACACCTCGGACGACAAGCCGCACGTCAACAAGTCGCTGATCATGGTGCCGATGAAGACCCCGGGCATCAGCGTCAGCCCGCATCTGGACAAACTCGGCATGCGCAGCTCGGAGACTGCACAAGTGTTCTTCGACAACGTGCGCGTGCCGCAGCGCTATCGCATCGGCCACGAAGGCGCCGGTTTCATGATGCAGATGCTGCAGTTCCAGGAAGAGCGCCTGTTCGGCGCGGCCAACATGATCAAGGGCCTGGAGCACTGCGTCGACGCCACCATCGACTACTGCAAGCAGCGCCATACCTTCGGCCAACCGCTGATCGACAACCAGGTCATCCACTTCCGCATGGCCGAGCTGCAGACCGAGATCGAAGCCCTGCGCGCGCTGGTCTACCAGGCCACCGAGCAATACGTGAAGGGCCGCGACGTGACCAAGCTGGCGTCCATGGCCAAGCTCAAGGCAGGTCGCCTGGGCCGCGAGGTGTCCGACGCCTGCCTGCAGTACTGGGGCGGGATGGGCTTCATGTGGGACAACCCGGTATCACGCGCCTACCGCGACGTGCGCCTGGTCAGCATCGGCGGCGGCGCCGACGAAATCATGCTCGGCATCATCTGCAAGCTGATGGGCATCCTGCCGGGGAAAAAGAAAGGCTGACCTGCCACTCATACCGTTGCGGCGGGTTTCACCCGCCCTACACCGAGGCTATGCGATGAACGATCTGCCCCACTGCGAAACCCTGCTGCTGAACTCCGTCGGTGGCGTGCTGCACGTCACCCTCAACCGGCCGGACAGCCGCAACGCCATGAGCCTGGCCATGGTCGGCGAACTGCGCGCCACGCTGGAGGCCGTGCGCCATGATCCGAACGTGCGCGCCCTCGTCCTGCGCGGTGCCGGCGGGCACTTCTGCGCCGGTGGCGACATCAAGGACATGGCCGGCGCCCGCGCAAAAGGCGGCGACGCCTACCGCGAGCTGAACCGCGCCTTCGGTGCGCTGCTGGAAGAGGCCCAGGCCGCGCCGCAGGTACTGGTTGCCGTGCTGGAAGGCGCCGTACTGGGCGGCGGCTTCGGCCTGGCCTGCGTGTCCGACGTGGCCATCGCCGCCAGCGACGCCAAGTTCGGCCTGCCGGAAACCACGCTGGGCATCCTCCCGGCGCAGATCGCCCCCTTCGTCGTGCATCGCATCGGCCTGACCCAGGCCCGCCGCCTGGCCCTGACCGCCGCCCGCTTCGACGGAGCCGAAGCCCTGCGCCTGGGCCTGGTGCATTACTGCGAGCAGGATGACGCCGCCCTGCAACAACGCCTGGCCGAAACCCTGGAGCAAATTAGGCAGTGTGCGCCACAGGCCAATGCCCAGACCAAGGCGCTGCTGCTGGCCAGCGAACGCGAAGCCCTCGGTCCACTGCTCGACCGCGCCGCCGAACAGTTTGCCGCCGCCGTGACCGGTGTCGAGGGCGTCGAGGGCACCATGGCTTTCGTGCAGAAGCGCAAGCCGAAGTGGGCTGCCGATTAACCCTGTGGGAGGGGCTTTAGCCGCGACATGTAGCCCCTCCCACACATGCCAGAACACCGTAGCCCGGATGCAATCCGGGGATCGCCCCACAGGAGCACGAAGATGCCCGCATTCAACAAGATTCTGATCGCCAACCGTGGCGAGATCGCCTGCCGGGTGATGCGCACCGCCATCGAACTCGGCTACCGCACCGTGGCGGTGTACTCCGAGGCCGATGCCGACGCTCGCCACGTACAGATCGCCGACGAAGCCGTATGCATCGGCCCGGCCCAGGTCAACCAGTCCTACCTGCGCATCGACGCCATCATCGAGGCCGCGCGCAAGACC